>NZ_JAMPKC010000011.1:0-157755 GCF_039961975.1 Trichocoleus sp. DQ-A3
CTAGCGTTGTGGAACCACACCGACTCCATCCCGAACTCGGAGGTGAAACGCAACTGCGGCGAAGATACTCGGTGGGTGACTGCCTGGGAAAATAGCTCAGTGCCAGGTTGATTATCAAAAAGCTCTCTTGCCGAATAATGATGCAAGAGAGCTTTTTTGCTTTTTGTATTGGGGGATAAATACTTTTGCTTAATTTCTTGAATAACCTTTAACCTAGAATTGTTGAACGAGAGATTGAGCTGTGGATGCCATATTAGAGCGATCGCATGAATTAAAACAAGCTTTAATTGAGTTTGTCTTGGAGGCGGAAGGAGAGCTGGCGCAATCGCTAGAAGCTTATGCCGCTGCTCAGCCACACCGAGAGCGTCAGGATATTGCACAAAGAGACCTAATTATTGATACCTTCTTGACTGAAGGAAAAGTAGGGGATGGGGATAAAGACGTTTTGGATTTGTTTCTGGAGAGCCAGCCAGAATTGTCCGAAAATGATCGCAACTTAGTCGGTAGCTGGCGGTGTAGCTTCATTGGCTTGTTTGCTACGCTCCAAGTCTTACCAGATGGCTTTGAGTTGATGAACTGGCTGACTGCTAAGCGCTACATCGTCAAGCCAAACACGCTTCTAACGTGGCAGGAGATGAGCCGGTTTAAAGAGGGAGAAATTTTACTCACTCGCATTGCACCTGTAACCGAGAGCGTCTGGATGTTTTCTGGCCCTTGTATCCCAATGGGGAGATTAGGAAAACCCAAGCTGGCGGTGGCAATCGGAAATTTTAAGGAAAATTACAACAAGTCGCTTTATAGCGATGCCCCAGAACTTCTAGAACTGGCGTGGCAATCAGTAGAACAATATCACCAAGATTTTCTGGGCTTTTTTGGTAGCGACGAAGTCGTAATGCCTGGGTACCAGATGAATAAGAAGATAGAAGAATTTCAGGAATTACTAACTAAGAAACGCTTAGCAGCGGCAGGCATTGATGAAAATAAATCGCTCTCGGAAATAGCCGCAGAAGCTGGGGTTACAGAAGAGGAAATGAAAGCAGCCGCAGAAGAATCAGGTGCCGATTCAAAAGCGATCGCTCAGATGTTTGACAGCAAAAACCCAACTAAGATGGTGACACCTAAAGTTGAGTTGCCTGCAAATCTCAAGAAAGCCGAACAGCTAACAGCCCTCACCCATCCTCGTTGGGGTCAAATATTTCTGCCTACATACAGCCGGTTCAAGGCAATGCTAGAAGCAGAAGACTGGCAGAACAACATTGAAAACACTGAGAAGCTGGTTCGTCAGTATCTAGAAGACTCGACGATTAATGCCTTCATTTGGCATCGCTTAGCCGAAACTTATCCAGCCCAAATGGAAAAGCTGTTGAAAACAGTGTTACAGCGTCCAGAATTGAAAATTGACCGCGATTTAGACGCTTTACTCCAAGAATATAACAAGGCGTTAGAGCCTGATTTACCGGAGATTGCCAGTGTGCCAGTGCATTTACATGATTTATTTCAGGAAGCGCTGGCAGAGGTTAGTAAATCAAAATCCAAGGGCAAGAGTAAAAAGAAGATAGGAATAGGCTTTCAAAAGTAGCGATTGGGACTGAAGTGGTTACTGTAGCACTTCTCAGTTGGATGGAATGTATTGCGGTTCTAAGGTTTGGTAGGGGCTTTTTGATTGCCATGCCCCTACAGATGTATCGCAACCCAATCGAGAATTGCTATAACTCCAGTGCTATCGCCAGTGTCAGCAATTGGTAGAATCACTATTTGCAACTTCATCCCAGTCCCTCTTCATGCCAGCCGCAGTTGTCACGCTAAAAAAAACTGAAAATCAGGATCGTTTAATCATTCAGAATCCCGCAGCAGGACTATCCTTGCAGGGACGTATTCGGGTGCCGGGGGATAAATCTATCTCTCACCGGGCTTTGATGTTGGGAGCGATCGCCCAAGGAGAAACCACCATTCAGGGACTTCTCTTGGGAGAAGATCCCCGCAGCACTGCTAGCTGTTTTCGGGCGATGGGTGCCGAAATTTCGGAACTGAATCCGGAAATGGTGCGAATTCAAGGCATCGGACTCGGCTGCTTGCAAGAACCCACCTCAGTTTTGGATGCCGGTAACTCAGGTACTACCTTGCGGCTGATGCTGGGGCTTCTCGCCTCTCATCCGGGACGTTTTTTTGCGGTGACAGGGGATAGCTCGCTGCGATCGCGCCCAATGTCTCGCGTTGTTAAACCGTTACAAGAGATGGGCGCTCAAATTTGGGGACGTCAGAACGACTCTTTAGCGCCTCTAGCAATTCAAGGACAACAACTGCGACCGATTCACTATCACTCTCCGATTGCTTCAGCACAAGTCAAATCTTGTATCCTCCTAGCTGGATTGATGGTGGAAGGACAAACTACCGTTACCGAACCCGCCCTCTCCCGCGACCATAGCGAACGGATGCTCAAAGCTTTCGGGGCAGAACTCAGCATCGATCCAGAAACCAATAGCGTCACCATTACTGGCTCAGCCAAGCTGCAAGGGCAGCCGGTGGTTGTGCCTGGGGATATCAGCTCAGCTGCCTTTTGGCTGGTTGCTGGGGCGATTGTACCGGGTTCGGAGTTGTGCGTGGAAAATGTAGGGGTCAATCCCACCCGCACCGGCATTCTGGAAGCTCTGGAGAGGATGGGCGCTGACATTCAGATGGAAAATCAGCGGATTGTCGCGGGTGAGCCAGTAGCAGATTTGCGGGTACGTTCCAGTGCCCTTAAAGCATGTGAAATTGCTGGCGATCTAATTCCTCGCCTGATAGATGAGATTCCGATTTTGGCTGTAGCGGCAGTGTTTGCCCAAGGAACTACTGTAATTCGAGATGCAGCAGAGTTGCGGGTCAAAGAAAGCGATCGCATTGCCGTTATGGCATCTCAGCTCAACCGCATGGGTGCCAAGGTTACAGAAAGACCCGATGGGTTAGAAATTACGGGGGGCACTCCTCTCATCGGCACTGATGTTGATAGTCATACCGACCATCGAATTGCCATGAGTTTAGCAATTGCTGCCCTTAATGCAGAAGGCACTACCACAATTGGGCGTGCGGAAGCCGCGGCTATTTCTTACCCTGACTTCTTTCAATCCTTAATCGGGATTATCAAGTGATATTTAAGCTCAGATGCTTACAGCATTTGCGTTTTCACCCTAGTTAAAAAAAAAGCAAGGTGGGTAGTATCCACTTTGCTTTTTAAATGAAGAATCACACAGCGATCGCCTTGGCTTTAGGCGATAATTGTTCGCGGTTATGAGGTTCCTCAAAATCAATTAACGGCCCTTTCGGAACAATTCTGGTGGGATTAACTTTTGGGTGGCTTTTATAGTAATGGCGTTTGATATGGTCGAGGTTGCAGGTTTCCTTTACCCCCGGCACCTGGTAGAGGTCTTTCAGGTAATTCCAGAGATTGGGGTAATCCACAATCCGGCGTGAATTGCACTTGAAGTGGACATAGTAAACGGCATCAAAGCGCAAGAGAGTGGTAAACATACACCAATCTGCCTCGGTGAGGCTTTCTCCACACAGATAGCGTTGCTCCGCTAACACTTTTTCCCAACGATCGAGAGCATCGAATAGTTCCGTCACCGCTTCATCGTAGGCGGCTTGGCTAGTCGCAAATCCTGCTCGATAAACGCCATTATTAATCGGTTGGTAAATTGCATCGATCGTCTTATCAACCGCCTCCTGCAATTCTGTTGGATAAAAATTCATCTCAGACTTGGCGAAATCATCGAATTCTGTATCAAACATCCGAATGATCTCGCGGGATTCATTATTCACAATCGTGGTAGTTTCTTTATCCCAAAGAACTGGGACAGTCACCCGCCCATTGTAATTAGAATCCGCTTTAAGATAAACTTCCCACAAATAGCGAGTCTTATTTACCGTATCGGGGATAGAACCTGGTTCTTCTGAGAATTCCCAACTATTTTGCTCAATTTCGGGTGCCACGACTGAGAGACTGATAACATCTTCTAATCCCTTCAATTGGCGCATAATTGCGGTTCGTTGCGCCCAAGGACAAGCCCAGGAAATATAGAGATGATAGCGACCTGGTTCAGCCTTAAAGCCACTAGAACCATCAGCTGTAATTTTGTTGCGGAAGGTTGTTGATGGACGAATAAATTTTCCTTGGGAGTCTTCTTGTTCTCGTTCGCTAACCCACTTTCTATCAATCAAAAGACCTAAACCCATAACGTTCTCCTTTGAGAGTATGAAGGGCAACCCCAGGAAGATTGCCCCACACTTATTGGTTCAGGTTCTCACCTAAAATTCATCGGTCTTAGGTGCAAAATAGGGCGAGTACCTTACTCAGCGCTGAGGATTTTTGGCACTTTGAAAAAGTCACCCTCTTGATCTGGGGCACCTGTGAGAATAGCTTCCCGGTTGGGAAAGGGTTGCAGTTCATCAGGGCGTGTCACATTGCTGACATCAATTGCCCTTGTTGTGGGTTGCACATCACTGACATCAAGTTCGCTTAATTGTTCAAAATACTCCAAAATACTGCCTAGTTGGGTCGTAAATTGGGCTTCTTCTTCGGGGGTCAGTTCTAGGCGAGCCAGATGGGCAACTTTGCGAACTTGTTCGCGGTCAATCATAACAGTGGTAATGGCTTATTGGTAATTGGTCATTTGATAGTAGATAGTAGGTAATTTTTTCTCTTTTGTTGATTACCTATTACCTGTTACCTAAAAGAAGATATCCATCGTAGATCGCCCAGTCGTTTTGAGCCAGTTTTGGGCTTCGATGTAGTTATTCGGAGCCATACTAATCGCTTGTTTCCAATATTCTCCGGCTTTGTCAAACAAAGCTTCAGCAGCTTCGGGATCTCCATCTTCCTTGAGCTTTTCACCCTGGAAGTGGTAAATGACGGCAATATTATTCAACGCTTGAGGCAGGCGAGGATTACAGTCAAGCGCTTGGTGGTAGTATTCCAAAGCCTGCTCGTGGTCACCATTGCTGGCGTATATCAGCCCCATATTGTAGAGGATATAACTGCGGTCGTAAGTGTCTTCCTCTAGGGTTAGGGCTTCCCTGTAATTGTCTAGAGCTTCGGCGTATTCACCATCTGCCTGCGCTGACATACCATCGCGGTAGTAGATGAAGGCTTCTTTTGCTTTCTTGTTGGCAGGCAGGATTTTCAGGATTATATCCGCCATTACCGTGAAGCTCTTGTCAATGAAGTTATCGTTTTTTTGCGTTCTTGGCATATCCGGCTCTGTAATGCTGCGCTAATTAGGAAAGTGTAGAGTGGTCAGTTTATCGCTCAGTGATGCTCTTTAAGCTAATTTAACGCGCTCTGGGAGTCAACTGGATTGAGATTAACAAATGCGATCGCGCATTTCTTGTTCTTTCCTCAATCAACCGAGTTTCTCAGCATTTTTTTCGCAGACGTATTATTTTATACAAAATAAATACTAGTTCTTGTGTATATTTAGAGAATGGAAATCTGTGCGCTTATATATACGGAATTAAAGCTTGGCGATCGCTCAGATGTAAGGCTAATGCACCCTTGACTATGGTTGAGGTTAATAATGCAAAGTGCCATCTGGGAGAATTGCACTATTGAGCTGGACGCCTTCGAGAAGCGCATTCTCAAAATCAGCATTTCGCAAATCTGCCCCCCGCAAGTCCGTTCCTCGGAGAATGGCATTGCTCAAGTCAGCACTAATCAGATTAGTTTCCCGCAAATCAGCCTTTGTGAGGTCAGCGCCCGGTAACTTCGCCATCGTCAACTCAGAACCGGCAAGGTTAGCGCCTGTGAGATTGGCTTTAATCAGCGCAGCCAAATTCAAATTAACGCCGCTCAAGTTAGCACCGCTGAGGTCGCTATTAATAAAGCTGGCACCGCCTAGATTTGCCCCGCCAAAATTGGCACCCCTTAAATCGGCAGCACTAAGATTGGCACCGGCGAGATCGGCACGCCTCAAGTCAGCCGCCCTCAAGTCCGCATCTCTTAACTCAGCGCCCCTCAAGTCACACTGAGGACATTGTTTAGTTTTTAGCAACTGTTGAACGTGTTCCAGATTGGCTGCTTTGAGTGGTGTTGCTAATCCCAGAAGTGAGAATAGAAAAAGGGACAGCCACATTAGCGAGGCGAAGCGGTGCTTCAGTTTAGTGTGGCAGATGCTAACAGAGAATAGGTTAAGAGCGATCGCGCAAGTTCTGGGTTTCATAATCTGCCTGCTGGAATTTGCCAAAATTTTATACTGGTGATAGTAGCCTCCGTCCTTGAGGAAAGCACATGGCTCCCAATCCCACCCTCATGCAAGCAGTTGAACACCTGGGCTACCGTGTCACGGTTGGCGATGTGGCAACCCAAGCTGGGTTAAATGTCAACATGGCTCAGGCTGGATTACTCGCTCTGGCATCCGACGCCGGTGGACACTTGCAGGTAGCAGAAACCGGCGAGATAGTCTACCTTTTCCCTAAGAATTTCCGGACAGTTCTCCGCAATAAGTTCTTGCGGTTGCGACTGAAGGAATGGTGGGAAAAAATTTGGAAAGTTTTGTTTTACCTGATCCGGATTTCCTTCGGGATTATCCTGATTGCTTCCATTGTCCTAATTTTTGTCGCGATCACAGTTATTCTAATCGCCGTCAATAGCAGCCGCGACAGCGATGATTCCGGCGGCGGTCATCACGGTGGCGGCGGTATGGTTTTTATGCCCCGCTTCTGGTTTGGCCCTGACATCTGGTGGTTTTTCTATCCAGACTATAGCGATCGCTACCAGCAGCGTCGTGTCTCATCCCCTCAAGGCAAGAGAGAGATGAACTTCCTAGAAGCCGTCTTCTCCTTTCTATTTGGTGACGGGAATCCTAATGCCGATTTAGAAGAACGCCGCTGGCAAGAAATTGCCACTGTCATTCGCAATAATCAGGGTGCGGTGACAGCCGAACAAATCGCCCCTTATCTCGATGACATGGGTAAAGGCTGGGGCAAAGAATACGAAGATTATATGCTGCCCGTCCTCACTCGTTTTAATGGGCAACCAGAAGTCAGCCCAGACGGAGAAATCGTCTATCACTTCCCAGAATTACAAACTACAGCGCAAGAGCGAAATTCGCAGCCGGTGGCTGCTTATCTTCGAGAGCGTCCTTGGCGCTTTAGCCAAGCCGATAGCGGACAAATTATGCTCTCTGCTGGATTAGGTGCCGTGAATATTATCGGTGCTTTAGTTCTTAATTCCCTGTTACGGGGTGAGATAGGAGTTCAATTAGCACAATCTGGCGGACTCATCGCCTTCGTGCAGTCAATTTACTGGATTTTACTGAGTTACGGCATCGCCTTCCTGTCAATTCCCCTAATCCGCTATTTCTGGATTCAGTGGAGAAATCAGCGAATTGAAGCCCGAAATCAACAACGACAAGAACGAGCCATCTTGTTAAATCAAGCGAATTCCGCTTTGCAGAAGAAAATTGCTTATGCTCAACAATTTGCTGCGAAAACAGTCATCGGTCGCGAGGATTTAGCCTACACGACCGAAACCGAGCTTATAGAACAGGAGATCGAGCAAGCCGATAAGATTGATGCAGAATGGCAGCGTCGCCTCAACCAGAGCGGTTCATAAAGATTCCTTGGGGCGTTTAAAAATCAAGAAACCATAACCATAACCCGGATGGGAATTCACGCCGGTTAATTCCCAGCCTTCCTGTCCGAGTTGATTGGATAATTCATGGAGAGGTGGGATGTCTTGTTTATCTCGAAAGTCTTTTTCGTTGACACTTTTGGGTCGGAGATCGCCTGCAAAGTAGTCAAACCGAACAAAGAGATACTCCCACTTTTTCACAGCAATCCTTCTGGCGTTTGATTAAGTCAGCTGAAAAGCAAGGAGCGATCGCTCCGGGATGAGCGAAGCGATGTCACTTGGTGGCTACCGCTTCGCTCATCCCGACTTTGGGGAGGTAACAGCCCCGCCTCTACTGCACTTTCATGCTAGCGATCGCGGTGCGCTGGTAATAATGCCCCAAAATTTGCTGGTAGTTTGTCCCCTGCTGAGCTAAATTGTAAGCCCCCCACTGGCTTAAACCAAGACCGTGACCGAAACCACGACCGTTGAGCTGAAAACCCGTTCCTGTAGAGCTAACCGTGAACAACGTACTCCTAAGCTTCAGTGCTTGACGCAGCTGACTTCCAGTCATCCGCCGCGTGCTACCACTTCCAACGACTTTCATCGTCATAATCCGTCCGCTAGGAGTGGTGCGTTCCGGTATCAAAGATTTAACATTGCTTACACCCAGAAGCCGACTAAGTTCGTTGCGGGAGAAGCTTTTCTGCCACTGGTAGCCCGGTGTCCCTTGGTCGTAGTCTGGAACGCCGCGCAGGTAAGCCAAGGGTTCCGACCAAACATTTTCCACATTTTCCGTGTGTCCTCCAGAAGCGGAGTGGAAGACAGCAAGAATAATTTGACCGTTGTAGGTTAAAACTTGCCCAGCCGTGGCATTCACAGCCATTTGCGTTGACTCGGCTTCGGTTTCCAGACCTTTGTAAACTTGCCAAGTCTGGGTATCGCCGACATCAAAAACGCTATTGCCAGCAGTTTGACGCTTATACAAGGCGTAGGAACGAGCGGCGACAGCTTGCGCCTTCAAGGCTTCCAGAGGCCAATTAGCACTCATTTCCGAGCCTAAGACGCTGTAAAGATATTGTTCTAAATCAACTTGGTTGACGGCGGTGAGTCCTTTGCCGGTGCGAACCAATCGAGTGCGTCCCCGATACCAGCGATCGCCGATCCAAACATAACCGCCAGCCGTCGGTTCCACTATCAGCTGCGTGCTTTGCTCTCCGCCCAGCGCCACGCCACCGCTTGTAGGACGGGCTTCCATGCCATCCATTGCCGCCATTTGCCCTACCACTCGACCGGCACTATCGCGGATTACGGCTTTGGTGGAACTGCCCACGGTAATCTTGCTGACGCCTTCTTGAATCGCTACGCGCAGTTCCATCGCTTTCGCAGGAGCAACCAGCATGAGCCACAACAAAAAAGTCAGCCACCATTTAGAAGGATGTAGCCGCCCGGAGGACGCCTTCCCGAAGCCTAAGATGAAGCAAGAAGTCTGAAGCATGAAGGATTTCTGTTTGCCTAGGAGCTGTTTAGTTACCATCTATTAAAATCTCCTCACACGATGCCAAATAGAGTGCTAGGGATAGTCATTATTAAATTCCACTTAAATTGAGCATGAGAGCAAGAATCCCGTCCTTGAACTTCTCTTAGGAAGGTGGATTTATTAAGTCCCAATTCAAAAGCGTATGGGTATGGCACAGAAAAAGCCCTTACATGAAGATGAATGAGTGTCAGTTATTTAATCCACGTTCCTTAGTTCAAGACCCTTGAGAGCTGATCCGCTTATAAATTGGCACAACCCACTGACTTTTCTTATCGTGGATATATTTACCATGTTTGCTGCCGGAGTGCTACTCATAAACCTTGTGAACTTTTATCCTGAGTCTTCAGCGGAACTGCGTGTTCCCCAGATGCTGTGTCAGGATAGTTACGGAAGGCAATTCCTAGACTTTGTGACCGTTTTCTTGCCAAAATGCAAATTACTTTTTTAGGGACAAGCTCTGGTGTACCGACGCGATCGCGCAATGTGTCCAGCGTGGCTTTACGGCTACCTCAACGAGGAGAACTCTGGCTGTTTGACTGTGGTGAAGGTACCCAACACCAGCTATTACGGAGTGACCTGAAAATCGGTCAACTGAACCGTATTTTTATCACCCATATGCACGGAGACCATATATTCGGCTTAATGGGTCTTTTGGCAACCTGTGGTTTGGCTGGCAATGTTCAACGCATTGACCTCTACGGTCCCCCCGGTCTCAATGAATACCTGCGTGCTTGCAGACAATACTCTTCAACCCATTTTTCCTACCCGGTTCAGGTTCACATCGTACAGCCTGGAGTGGTGTATGAAGATGAAGAATTTATCGTCACCTGTGGCCCCCTGAAGCATCGCGTCACTGCTTTTGGCTACCGAGTCACTGAAAAAG
Organism: Trichocoleus sp. DQ-A3; assembly: GCF_039961975.1. Lineage (NCBI taxonomy): Bacteria > Bacillati > Cyanobacteriota > Cyanophyceae > Leptolyngbyales > Trichocoleusaceae > Trichocoleus > Trichocoleus sp. DQ-A3. Next base: position 10,009 of record NZ_JAMPKC010000011.1, read on the forward strand.
ACCGTCCGGGGCGCTTCGACGTGGAAAAAGCCGCAGCCCTGTCAATTCCTCCGGGTCGGGTCTATGGACAACTCAAACGTGGCGAAACTGTGACGCTGCTAGATGGACGGCAAATTCATGGGGCAGATCTGTGTGGACCGACAGAAATCGGTCGCAAAATTGTTTACTGTACCGACACAGTTTATTGCGACGAGGCGGTAGAACTTTCGCAGGATGCGGATGTGTTAATTCACGAAGCAACCTTTGCCCACCAAGACGCCCAGCTAGCTTTTGATCGCTTGCACTCCACTTCAACGATGGCGGCTCAAGTTGCTCATACTGCTGGTGTTAAGCACTTGATCATGACTCATTTCAGTCCCCGCTATGCCCCCGGTAATGCCATTGTGCTGGATGACCTGCTTACGGAAGCGCGTGCCATTTTTCCGAGTACGGAATTGGCTTATGATTTTCTAAATTATGAGGTGCCTCGGCGGCGGGAAGAGGAATTAAAAATTAAAAATTCTCTTTTTTAATTTTTAATTGTGCATTGTTACTGTTTACAGACCGCTGGCGTTCCGCAGCCGGTCGCGTATTTCAACGAGACGGTTTTGACTGCTGACGGGCGATCGCGGTAGCGGAACTTCTGTGTTGGGCCAGCCGCTGAGATCGTTACAAGGACACGCTAAAGGCGGCATTCCTACAGTCCGGACGGGGACGGGCATGGTGCAACGAGAACAGGGTGACACATCCCATGCTGGTGTCAGCAACTGGGCAATTGGTTCTGCGGTGCCCTCTAAGTAGCAGTCCCCCGAGTCTGGGGAGAGGATTTGCTGCCAGCAGTTTTCAAATTCTTGCGAGTAGCGATCGCCCCGAATCACGGGTTGTGGCAGCAGCGCTTCTTGACCATTCCGAATCAAAACTTTTTTGCCTAACTGAAACCAATAAGCAAGATACTGTTTGACTTGGTGTTGAGATGCCATAGCAAAGGAGTGAATGGTAATAGGTATAGGGTAATGAACAACTCGCTTTTTCTCAATTAGCAATGAGTCATTCGCAATTGCCAGTTTGCCTTTAAGTCTTTCTATGCTAGCGCCTATGATAATTTTGGTAACGGCGTTCCCAGGTGGCTCAGGTTGAGAACGTGACCGGCAGTAACTAAGTAGACTGGGTTAGCGATCGCGCCCACTCGACGCACCAGCCTTCCCAAGCGATCGCGGAACATTCGACCGAGGGGATAGGCGGGAACAACGCCCCACCCCGTTTCCTCTGCCACCAAAATCGCATCACTGACGCTACTTTCCAAACTTTCCAGCAACTCCTGGCACGTCCTTTCCCAAGATTCATCGTCTTGGTCTAAAAAATTCGCCACCCAAGTTCCCAAAGAATCAACGAGGAGACAACTAGAATTCTGAGATGCCCGAATCGTTGCCGCCAGTGTTAGCGGCACTTGCAGCGTTGTCCATTCCCTAGGGCGTCGTTGTTGATGTTGTTCAATTCGAGCCAGCCATTCTAGATCGTTGGGGTCAACGTGAGCCGTTGCCACATAGATAACCGGCTTACCCGAACGCATTGCCAGAGTCTCCGCCCACTCACTTTTCCCGGAACGGGCTGGACCAGTCACTAAGATTAAATGCTTAACAGAAGTCATTCAGATGCGATCGCAAAGAACTTTTTTATCCGTTTCCGGCGAGTTGTGCATTAAAGTTAAATTCAACAGTGGCAGGATTTGTATCTTACCCACCTGTACAGTGTCCGGGTTATTCTAGCGGTCAGGCTTCCCATAAATTTTCATTTTGTGCATCGAGACCGTTAATCCTACCAGACAAATAAACAAATAAAATAGAAACACAAAGCATAGAAACACAAAGCAAGTAAAAATACCAGGAAAAGCACCAATCCCAACCTTTTAGAGATTCTAGCGGCAGTTAGTTAACAGGTTTGATTTGCAGGAGTGGCGTCAGATAACTATGAAACCAGAATTAAAACGGATTGAGACAACACTGGATCGATTGGCTGATCAAAGTCCTGTCATAGACAATCCGTCCCCTTGGGAAGATCAGCCCGATCCGAAGGGGTGGGGTTCAGAGGCATCATCAGATGCCAATCGCTCAATTTCAATGACCGTACAGGCTCTCTCTGACCAAAAGCAATCTGGCAAGACACCCGTCCTGCCAAAATTAAAAGCTCCCAGTTTCACCAACCATCGGAACGCTGCCAATCCTGCCTTGGCGATGACCCTGTTGCAAGAAATTGAAGCGATTGTTGGAGGTTGGCAGAAAGAACTTCATCAAACCTTGCGCCAAATTCAAGATATTTATCTAGAAGGGCCGATTGTTGATGGTTGGTTAGAGTCTCATTCCCGCGAACCAGAGGTTGGGGTTGAGGCGCTGCGTCAGGTGGTAGACAAGGGTCATGCCAAGTCCGTACACCAGCTGATGGACTATGTAGAAGAACTGTGCAATCAACCCGATGAAAAGGTGACTTGTGAATCTCCACGGGCTGGATACCGCCTGGTAGGAATGGATGAGAATGGTCAATTTTGGTCGCGTCCCTGTCCACCCGAACAGATTCCGAGTGTGAGTGTCGCGATCGCTCGTTATCAAAAGCTGCGCCTGCTGCTGAATCGCAAAGAGGATCTGGAAACCCGCCTCAGTCAACTAGCGGAAACACTCGTTGTTCTACATAGTCATCTAAGTGAGAATTAAAAATGCAAAATTCAAAATTGAAAATCAGTAATTTCTGCGATTTTTAATTTGTAATTTTGCACTTTTAATTAAGGTGTCCCCAATCCCAAATTTATGACAGAGCCTAAAGTTTCTGCGATTATCTGTACTCACAATCGAGAGCAGTATTTAGGTGCTGCCATTGATAGTTTGCTGAATCAAGATTTTCCGGATTTTGAAGTCGTGGTAGTGGATAATGCCTCCAGCGATCGCACATCCGAAATCGTCAAAGCACGACCAGGGGTAAGATACGTCTACGAAGGCGTTATGGGTCTATCTGTCGCCCGCAACACGGGTGCCAAGGAAGCCAAAAGTGCAATTCTCGCCTATCTAGATGATGATGCCGTTGCTAGCCCGTCTTGGCTGTCGGCACTCTATGATGCTTATCAAAGCAATGAAAAACTAGCGATCGCGGGTGGCAAAGTTACCTTAATCTGGCCCGATGGCATCACGCCTCCTCTGTGGCTTTCCCCTGGACTATCTGGGTGCTTGGGAGCATACGATTTAGGAGATTCCATCGTCTATATCAAACAACCTGGTATGACCCCCAGAGGCTTGAATTACTCGCTCAGACGTACCTTTTTAGAGCAAATTGAGGGGTTCGATGTTAATCTGGGTCGAGTCGGAAAAAATTTGTTATCAAATGAAGAATTACACATGACAGAACGGGCACTCAAATTAGGTTGGCAAGTTGCCTATCTGCCTGACGCCTTGGTTGCCCATAATGTATCTCCCGAACGCCTTGAACAAGCTTGGTTTTTGAGCCGAGGCTGGTGGCAGGGCATCAGTGAATGTTACCGCGAACAAATCGCCGGTAAGGCAGGACCGCGCCAGCTATTGTTAGGAGGCGAACGACTCGTGCGAGGTCTCTACAAATCTGTTAAATATTTTGGTGATGCTGCCCAACGGTTTGACAATCTCGTGTATGCCTACGGTCAGGTGGGTTATTTGAGTGCAGCAATTCAAGGGATGTTATCTGCTCCTTTCAAAGTGCAAAATCCAGAGCCGGAATTAAAAATTGAAAAAGAAAATTCTTAATTTTTAATTCTTAATTGCTAATTTCTAATTGTTCTTTCATCCTTCACGGTCATGACCTCCACACCCTCCAAACTTCCTGTTTCGGTTCTGATTCCCGCTAAAAATGAACAAGCAAATCTGGCGGCTTGCCTGGAGAGTGTAGCCAGGGCTGATGAAGTGTTTGTCGTAGATTCCCAAAGTAGCGATCGCTCGATTGAAATTTCCGAAAGTTACGGCGCAAAAGTTGTCCAATTTCACTTCAACGGTCGCTGGCCTAAAAAGAAAAACTGGGCTTTGGACAATCTGCCTTTTAGTAACGAATGGGTGCTAATTGTTGATTGTGATGAGCGCATTACCCCCGAACTCTGGGATGAAATTGCAACTGCCATTCAGAATCCAGAATACGAAGGCTACTACCTGAACCGTAAAGTATTTTTCCTTGGCAAATGGATTCAACATGGCGGTAGGTATCCCGACTGGAACCTGCGTTTGTTTAAGCACAAAACAGGTCGCTACGAAAACTTGGGGACAGAAGAAATCCGCAACACAGGCGACAACGAAGTTCACGAACACGTCATTTTGCAAGGCAAAGCAGGCTATCTGAAAAACGATATGCTGCACATTGACTTTCGGGACGTATTCCACTGGTTGGAACGGCATAACCGCTACTCGAACTGGGAAGCCCGCGTTTATTTAAATATCCTGACTGGCAAAGACGAAAGCGGCACGATTGGCGCTAATTTGTTTGGGGATGCGGTACAGCGCAAGCGGTATCTCAAAAAAACTTGGGTGCGCCTTCCATTCAAACCGTTGATTCGGTTTATTTTGATTTACATTATTCAGCGAGGCTTTTTGGATGGGAAAGCTGGATACATCTATGCACGGTTGATGAGTCAATACGAGTATCAAATTGGCGTCAAACTTTATGAATTAATGGAGTTTGGCGGTCAGTTGAACGTAGCAGCTTCCTCCTCCGTGCCTCCCCAGCCCGTACCCCAGCCAGATTCATTAAAAGGAAGCGTGTAGGGTGTTGGAACCAGGCGAACAACCGCCAGCGATCGCGTCGGAATCTCTTGTTGATTTACGCCGCTACGACCAATCCTGGTTTGACAGAGGACGACCGGGTTGGTTTGTCTTGCTGTGGTGGTTGGTACAAGCGATCGCCTTTCCCTTAACTCCCCATCCCTCTAGCGGTATCCGCTGCTGGCTTTTGCGTCTGTTTGGGGCAAAAATCGGCAGCGGCTTAGTCATCCGACCAACCGCCCGCTTTACTTATCCCTGGAAAATCGAAATCGGAGATTATAGCTGGATTGGGGATGATGTCGTTTTATACAGCCTTGACCGCATTCAGATCGGTCAGCACTGCGTCATTTCCCAAAAAAGCTACCTCTGTACCGGCAGTCATGACATCCAAGACCCAGCTTTCAAGCTAATGACAGCCAGTATCACGATTGGCAACGGCGTCTGGATTGCCACAGATTGCTTTATTGCGCCTGGGGTTGAAATCGGAGCGAATTCTGTGATTGGGGCACGTAGCAGCGTTTTCGGTAACATTCCACCCCAGCAGGTCTGCTGGGGCAGTCCTTGCCGTCCCCACTACCCTAGAGAAATTAAAAATTAGAAATTAAAAGTGGTGGAAAGAATCCCTTTTCTTTAATCTTTAAGTTTGCATTTTTAATTATTCATTCATTCATATTCCGATAAGTAGCAACGGCTGACGGAGAGATTCGGTTTAAGTAGCGGAAAATCCAATACTTAAATATCGTGTCCAAAATGACGGGAAATGTAGCAATAAATAGAAAGTTAAAATCTCTGTTTTCTGGTAAGCCTAAATGCCTTGCCGTTCCTTCCAGAATGACTTCCCAGCCGTGAGGAGAGTGAAATCCTACAAAGATGTCAGTGAACAAGATAATAATAAAAGCTTTAGCACTGTCACTGAGACCATAAACTACGTCATCTATAAAAGCTTTGAAAACTGCAATTTCTTTTTGGCTATTAAGTAGTAATAGGTAAAGAGATCCCGCTGCAATTAGGTCGGCAAAAACATTTTTGATAGCGTTGGCACTTCGGTGACTATATTCCTCCCCAATTTTTAATGCCTTCTCTTTAACTTCTTCTTCCATTTCCTCCTTAGATAATTGAGGAGCTATACCCATTAAGTTTTTGAATTTTAGTAATTCTTCAAATCTTTGCAATTCCTGAAAAGCCTCTTCTTCTAGATCGACATTCAGGAAAATCTCAGTTTTGTTTGGCTCCCGGAAGCGATCGACAAGAGGGCCGACGAAGAAAGTTTTACTTACTTGTTGAGTTAATAGAGGAACTAAAATTAAAACTAAAATAAACCGAATAGAAACAATGGTTTTCGTTTGAGAAGTACGAAAACTTTGAACAACTTCTTCTTCTGAATTCGGGTCAAAGTTTCTCTTGAGTCGATCTAGCGTACTCAAGATTGAGCGAGGCACAAAACTGGTTGTGTCAGTCATTGTTTCTGCCTCATCAGCCACTCGGTCGTCTGTAGAAAACAAAGTTGGCTGATTGACTAGATTCTTCGCTTCAATCCGGTCAACCTTCCTCAAATTTACTTCTACAGATTTAGATTTAGGAACAGGGACTAAGGCTGATGAGGAACGATTTTTTTCAGGCTTGTATTTAGATAAAACATCATCAATAAATTTAAGCTTTTCTAAAGTTATGGATTGTTTATCTTGAGGTTCAAAATCTTCTGTTCTAAAATTTGCCGCTCCAGTCGTCCTTGTTTTTCTTGTTACATCTGGATTAGAACGAGTCACTACTGAAGTGCTGGCCTGAAACTCTGCTAGCCCAAATTTAGCCGTTTTTAAATATTTTTTAAGTTTCGTTTCAAAAAAAGACATGGCATTTTCACGGTATTTTTGACCATCGGGGGAGATTTTTTTTCCGTCAAAATGTTCATCTTCCAAAGCCTTAATCATTAAGGCTGCCTTATATGCGCGATCCAAGGCTCTCTCAGGAGTTTCTGAGAACCACTGGTTGGCAGTTCCTAAGTAAGATTGGAGCTGTGACAAGAAAGATAGTTTCATAATAGAAACCGAACGATTACACAAGTATCACTCAGCGTTTAGCAATGTTAACGCAATCGCAGACCATCTGGATCGTCGGGCCGACTCGCAGTGGAAAGACAACTCGCCTTGTAAACCTGTTTTGCCAGTGGGTTGAACGGGGATCTCAACCGCGAGGTTGGCGTCGGAAGGCGGGAAGGCGGGAGCAGGCACCGACAATTTTAGTCTTTGCGGCTAATGATGATAATCGGAGCGAATTAGCTGACCGCTTGGCTACAGCAACACAGGGGCGGTATCCGATTCAATCTAAAACGCCTTTGGGTTTCTTTCAGGACGAGGCGATCTTATTTTGGCCTTTATTGATTCAGCGGTTGAATCTTAGGGCACAATTTCCAGTTAGACTGCGCCCAGAAACTGAGCAGGAGTTAGCCACCCGGTTGTGGCGTCCGGAGTTGGATAATGGTAGCCTTCAGTTTTTGGGGGTGAGCGAGTCTCGTTCGGTGCGTCGCGTTCTGGACTTGTTGCAGCTGTGCGCGATCGCAGGACGACCTATTGAAGAAATTCCCAGTCTTCTCGAACAAGGTTTTGCAGATCAACAAGGGTTTGCCAGGGACGACGATCCGGTGGTGGATCGTCCCGACTGGGAGAAAATCGGAAAATTGCTGATTGATTGGCGGCAATGGTGTTTAGACCGGGGATTGCTGACCTATGGGATTATTTGCGAACTTTATTGGCGTTATCTGCTGCCAGACGAAGCTTATCAGCAGCACTTGATTCGCCGGTATCAGGGAGTACTGGCGGATAATGTGGATGATTATCCAGCGATCGCCTGCGATCTATTCAACTTCCTTTTAGATAAAGGAGCAGCCGGAGCCTTTACCTATAATCCGGATGGGGCAGTACGACTCGGTTTGAACGCCGATCCAAATTATCTAGCCAGTCTGGAGTGGCGCTGTCAGGTAGAAACTTTGAGCCAGGAACCGAGCAGTGTGGCGGCACTTTACGGAAAGCCGGTGGTGGAAGCGGTGAGCGATCCCATGTTTCTGTTGACCTTACCAGATTCGGTACAGTTGATTCAAACCACATCCCGCGCTCAGTTGTTGCGAGAAACCGCTTTGGCGATCGCAAAGGCGATACACAGTGGGCAGGTGCAACCTCAGGAAGTGGCAGTGATTGCCCCTGGTTTGGATGCGATCGCTCGCTATACCTTAATCGAAATCCTCAGCAGCCAGGATATCCCCGTCCAAACCTTGAGCGAACAGCGTCCCCTGAATGCTTCCCCGACGATCCGGGCGCTGCTGACGCTGCTGGCACTCGTTTATCCAGGCTTGGGGCGGCTGGTAGACCGGGATGCCGTTGCGGAAATGCTGGTAGTACTGAGTCAGGAGTCCGGATTCAGGAGTCCGGAGTCAGGAGGTAGCACCCATTCATCCCCGATCGTTCATCCTTCATCCTTCAAGATTGACCCAGTCAGGGCGGGTTTATTAGCCGATTACTGCTATTCCCCCGATCCAGAGCAACCCCGGTTGCTGCCGGTGACGTATTTCCCCCGCTGGGATCGGCTAGGGCACTCAGCCTGTGCTGCTTATGAAGAAATTTTGCAGTGGCTAGAAGTGCAACGAGGTCAGCTGGAACAGCGTCTGATTCCCAACTGCGTCGCCTTGCTTGACCGGGCAATTCAGCAGTTTTTGTGGAAAGGCAGCAATCTCCCCTACGACCAGCTAGCCGCCTTACGCGAACTGATGGAAACCGCCCAACACTACTGGGAAGTCGATGGACGGCTGCGGCAGAGCGATCGCATTGAAACCCCAGATTACACCACGATCGATCGGTTTATCTGCTTGTTGCGTCGCGGTACTGTCACCGCGAACCCTTATCCCGTGCGCCCCCTCGGTCTTGACCGTCACGCCGTGACTTTGGCAACCATCTTCCAATATCGGGCGGCTCGTCGGTTCCACCGATGGCAATTTTGGCTGGATGCCGGTTCGCACCTCTGGTCAAAAGGCGGTGCTGCCACTCTCTACGGTGCCCCTTTGTTTCTCAAGGATTGGTCGGGAGAGGCGCTAACCGAAGAAGATACCCAAGAAGCAGATGAGCAAAGACTGCGGCGGATTTTGCTGGATTTACTGGGGCGAGTGGGGGAGCGAATTTATCTGTGCCATAGCGATTTGGCGACCAATGGACAGGAGCAAACTGGCCCGTTATTGTCCTTAGTCAATGCTTCAATTCCTTTGAACCCTGATTATGCACTCAGCTAACCACGCGATCTTGGCGAGGTTTTTAGAGGGCATGGAGAAAAAGGGTGAGTATCCAGATATATGCCCAAGCCATCGGTATCCCGATAAATAATCCCGCGATCGCCCAGCCTCTTTGATGGGCTTTGAATTGTTCAATACTCCGCCATTTTTTACTTTTCCAAGCCCATTCATTGCCCTTAGAACCGAGGGCGAACCCCATCAACCAACCGATACTCGGTATCCAGGCTAAAAGTCCAATCCAAACATGATTGCTCAAAGGCCATAGATAAGGCATCAGAAATGCGCCCCAATTCCAACCTTTGATTTCATCGGGTACTGGTACTGTCTCATCCAATAAACCGCCTTGCCCAGAATTATTGACCAGGGTTGGTTGCTTTGAAGGTTGGATACCCGTTGAAGTTTTAATCCTTGTTCCTTCTTTAAGCGCTTTCAGGGCAGATTTTGCACCCGCGAACCGTTCCTCTGGAGCTGGTTCTGTTAACTTTTGAATCCAGCTAATGAATGGGGGACTGATGCTCACCTGCTCAGAAAATTGAATCCGCAAGTTCCGAGAAGGCAAATCTGCCGGTGCCGTACCTGTCAACAAATGAATTAAAGTAGCTCCCAGGGAATACAAGTCTGAAGCTGGAACAGACCTTCCGCCAAATTGTTCCATCGGCGCATAGCCGTAAGTTCCGACGACAGTAAAGGTAGCTCCCTCTTTCGCGGCTTTATCTTGCACCGCTCCAAAATCAACCAAATATACCTTGTCGTCATCACCCCAAATTAAATTGCTCGGTTTGATGTCTCGGTGTAGGACTGGGGGACTCAGCTCGTGTAGATAAATCAGAATATTCAGAATTTCCGAGGCAATCTTACGGACTTCCTTTTCAGTGAACTTTTTCCCTTGTACGAGTAATTCCTTCAGAGAGGTACCGGGGATGTGTTCTTGGACTAACCCGAACCAGAGCGATCGCTCATCGATACAAAAATCATCCCCATATTTAGGAATTCGGGGATGATTCAACTGCTTAAGGATTTGTGCTTCTCGCTCAAACAGTTTGAGATCGTCCCACTGTACCTCGCCGCCAAATGCGAGGAGTTTGACAACGACTAAATTTTTTTCTTCAGTTTCAATATCCGTCGCTAACCAAGTTTGTCGTCCCGCATTTTGTCCCAATCTTTGTTTGAGTTGATAACGCCCCTGTAATATCTGTTCGGCTTGCAGCATTATTCGTTATTTTCCGTAGAAAGCTGAGATGAGGGATTTAGAAACTTAGTATTTGCCTTCACGTATACTGATAATTCGGTTTTTTATCTTGTCACAGCGCCCTTATCTACCTTCCTATCTGCTCTTTTGGTATCTCTAGTGTGCCCGCAGGACAGGCTGGTTTGCCATTGTTATAAATTGGCTCTGGTAGTTTGGTAGCACCAACAGCATTAGATTCACACAAAATTGCTATTGTTTTCATCTTGCCCTTAACAGCATCTGAGGATTTTGCAGGTACTATAAACACACCTCCAACATAGCTTTTGTTATTACGATGGGGTATTGCGTAGTTAAATGCAGCTTTACTCGCCACCATACGAGTTGCATATTCGTAATTTCCTTTCTTATTTTCAACGCCAACCCCTAGTTTTTCAACCGAATCAGAAAAGTCATTCTTTTCTATAAAATAAGCTTGCTGACCCCGATTCATCGCCCCAACAGATTGTCTTGCTTCTGATTTTTCAATGATTGCCCGTTTGTTAAAAAAACTTGGCAGAGCAATAGCCGCGATGAGAGCCATAAAAGTAAATAATGGCAGCACAGTTAAAAGGACTAAACGACCATAACGAACCGAATTGCCCTTTGACGGAGCCTCTGTTTCGCTATTGGAGCTTTTAAAATTTTCCACTTGTTGCAGAGCTTCAAGTGCCTCGCGCGCCGTGGTAAATCGTTTTTCTGGAGCTGGCTCTATAAGCTTCTCAATCCAACTGCTGAAATGAGGATTGAGGCGAACTTTATCGGTAAATTGAATCCGCATCTGATGCTGCGGTAACTCAGAAGGCGGCGTTCCAGTTAACAAGTGGATTAGGGTGGCTCCTAGTGCGTAAAGGTCGGATGATGGAACTGCACGTCCCCACAACTGTTCTGGTGGCGCATAGCCACTGGTTCCCACCACAGTAAAGGTGACACCTTCTGCCTTTGCACGGTCTTGAACCGCACCAAAATCAACCAAATAAAACTGCCGATCTTCCCCCAAAATTATGTTGCTAGGTTTAATGTCTCGATGTAATACAGGTGGACTTAATTCGTGCAGATAAATTAGAATTTCTAGGATGTCCGTGGCAACATAGCGTACCTGCTCTGGTGTAAATTTTTTGCCTTGATCTAATAGCTGACGCAGGGAATTGCCGGGAATGTAATCTTGCACTAATCCAAACCAAGGTAAGCCGCCGCCTGCCTGTTCATCGAGAGAAAAATAATCTTGATAGGTCGGAATTCTGGGATGGTTTAAGTTTTTCAAAACTTGAGCTTCCCGTTCAAACAGCTTGAGTTCCTCCCACTGCATTTGAGGGCTGAAAGCTAGCAATTTGACAATTACCGATTCGCTGGGTTCTGCTTCTAAATCTTCTGCCAGCCAGGTTTGACGCCCTGCATTTTGTCCCAGTTGTTGTGTGAGGTGATAATGCCCCTGTAATATCTTTTCTGCTTGCAGCATGATAATTTTACTTAGTTAGTTGCTAATTGAAGGATTGAAAGATTACGAATACCTAGTTTGGGATGGTTCTTGGTCATTCGCTCCTATCTCAGCCAGTCTTGGATCTGTCGAGCTATCCAGTTACATTCAGGTTCAGTCAGGTTCTGAGCGAAACAGTATTTCAGCAATCCAGTTTCGAGAGTGACTCCTTCTAAAGGAATTGCTTCAACATTTTTGATGCTAGAAACTTTCCCCCGATGGCTAAGATATTTCAACCCAAACAATTCCCTTTTAATTACAAAGTTATCTTGATAGAATTCGATGCAATAATCTCCCCAATAGTTGAGTATGGGCCATTTCAAATCGGCGGGAATTTTCCACAATTCATTGTGTAGGCTCATCCATAGCCGACCCAAAATAAGTGTTAATAGAATGGAGAAAATGAACAAAAACATCGTAGGAAGCGATGACAACAGGGAGAGGAGCATATAAAATATTGAGAAAGCCAGCGATAACAGCACCAAACCCAGCAAAAATAGAGCGATTATGGAGGTCGCTACTAGCATCAATTTCCCTGTAAAGGCGAGAATGTCTTTAACTAGCAAGATTCCCCGCCCAGGAATTTTAATTTTTAACTGAGTAGAAGACTTCCAAAGCTGAACGCGACTGCCAGCAGGCTGACGGATTTGTTGCAGGAGGGCGTTGAGAGAACGATTGGCTTTGAGATCCTCCAGTGCTTGACGGGCGGTGCGATATCGTTGCTCTAAATCGGGTTCTGCGATCGCTTCAATCCACCGTACAAAATTGGAGTTAAGGCTAACCTTGTCGCTAAAGTGAATCCGTAGATTCTTTTGAGGCAAATCTGCCGGGGCGATGCCGGTTAACAAATGGATCAAAGTTGCCCCCAGCGCATACAAGTCGGATGCCGGAACTGCCTTTCCCCAAAATTGCTCTAGCGGCGCATAGCCAGTCGTTCCCACCACAGTGAAGGTGACTCCCTCCGCCACGGCTGAATCTTGAACTGCGCCGAAATCCACCAGATAAATTTGTTCATCTTCTCCCCAAATCAAGTTGCTAGGCTTGATGTCGCGGTGCAGCAACGGCGGGCTTAACTCGTGCAGATAGATAAGAATATTCAGCACCTCGGTGGCAATCTGCCGCACCTGGGCTTCGGTAAAGCGTTTGCCCTGTTTCAATAATTCTTGCAGGGAGGCACCAGGAATGTATTCTTGCACCAATCCAAACCAGCACAAACCAGCGCCAATCTGCTTATCGAGAGAAAAATAATCTCGATATTGGGGAATTTTGGGGTAATCGAGATTTTTCAGAACTTGCGCTTCGCGCTCAAATAGCTTGAATTCGTCCCACTGCATCTGGGGGCTGAAGGCTAGCAGTTTGACGATGACTTGTTGTGGCGGTGATGCCTCAATGTCAGTTGCTAGCCAGGTTTGACGCCCAGCATTTTGTCCTAATTTCGCTTGAAGTTGATAACGCCCTTGCAATACCTGCTGTGCTTGCAGCATCTCGCCCTTGGTTCCTTAGCGCCGTATGTACTCCAATTTAGCTAGCGATCGCTCTAAGCGCTACCGTTTCGCTACCACCCCGTCAGGTGTCCACTCTATTTCACTTAATACTGAATACAAGCGATCGCCCTCTCTTTCCCAACAAACGCGATCGCTCTGTTGAGGACGACAGCGAAGCAATATACCCCAAAAAGCGTAGAGACGCGATTAATCGCGTCTCTACAAGAATTTTATTTGTTTACTCTTAGAACTTAGGCATCATTCAACGCCGCAATACCAGGAAGTTCCTTCCCTTCCAGCAACTCCAGACTAGCGCCACCGCCAGTCGAGATGTGGCTCATTTGTTCGCCCAAGTTCAACTGTTCCACGGCTGCCACCGAGTCGCCACCGCCGATAATGGTAGTCGTCCCGCTCTTAGTGAGATCGGCAAGAGTCCGCGCGATCGCTTCCGTTCCCTTGGCAAATTGCGGAAACTCGAATACTCCCATCGGACCATTCCAGATTACCGTCTTGCAATCAGCAAGCGATTCCTGGAAGAATTTCACCGAGTCAGGACCAATATCCAAACCCATCCAACCATCGGGAATGGCGTCAATGCTAACCGTTTGAGCGTTGGCATCAGCAGCAAAATTATCTGCAACGACGACATCTGTCGGCAATAGCAGTTGAACACCACGCTCTTTCGCCTTCGCTTCCAAAGACTTCGCCAGTTCTAACTTATCTTCTTCCACCAGCGACTTCCCGACACTTAGCCCACGAGCCTTGTAGAAGGTAAAAATCATGCCGCCGCCCAGGATCAGCTTATCGCACTTATCCAGCAGCGTTTCGATGACGCCAATCTTGCTAGAAACCTTGGAACCCCCGATAATTGCTGCCAAAGGACGCTGAGGACTTTCAATCGCGCTTTGCAGATACTGGAGTTCCTTTTCAATCAAGTACCCCGCCACCGATGGGCTGAGATACTTGGTTACACCTTCTGTAGAAGCATGAGCGCGGTGAGCTGTTCCAAACGCATCATTCACATATAAATCGGCAACTGAAGCCAGTTTTTTAGCGAATTCTGGGTCATTCTTCTCTTCTTCCGGGTAGAAGCGGACATTTTCCAGCAGCAGCACGTCGCCATCTTGCATCGCCCCCACCTTGGCAGCGACATCATCACCGATACAGTCGTCAGTCTTGACAACTTCTTTACCCAGCAATTCAGACAGGCGCTTTGCCACCGGCGTCAGGCGGTATTTATCATCGACACCTTTGGGACGCCCAAAGTGACTAGACAGAATTACCTTAGCGCCTTTGGAAGTTAAATCCTGAATTGTCGGCAGAGCTGCCCGAATGCGAGTATCGTCAGTAATGTTGCCATTGTCCAGCGGTACATTAAAATCCGCCCGTACCAGTACCCTTTTGCCGGATAAATCGGATGCCGATAAATTTGCTACAGTTTTCTTGGACACAGCGTAAACCTCCTAATTGCGTCTTTTTATACTCTTCACTAGCAACCGCGTGTCACTGGTCGTTTGCCCTTTTCCCTCAAAAGCTAGATAGACCAAACCAAATGCAGGGGTAAGGTTATTTCTAGCTCTCTAGCCGTCCACATTTTACAAGAGTTGGGGTTTCTACAGGAGCGTGCCATGTTCAAGACTGTTCTGTTTCCTGTCGATCAAAGTCGAGAAGCGCGCGAAGCGGCTGATGTCGTTGTGAATGTTGTGCAAAAGTATGGTAGTAAATTAATTTTGCTTTCGGTGGTAGAAGAACCCAGCCCAGAGCCAGAGGTGTCGCCGCTCAATTCAGATGCTGCAATGACATCGCCAGAAGCAGTCGCCGAACTGCTCAAAACAGCTCAAAATCTATTTGCCGATCAAGGCATCCAGTCTCAAACGATTGAGCGTCAAGGCAAACCAGCTTTTACCATCTGCGATGTTGCTGACGAAATTGACGCCGATTTAATTGTGATGGGCTGTCGAGGGCTGGGTTTGACTGAAGAAGGCATGACTGACAGCGTCACGAACCGGGTAATTAATTTATCTCCTTGTCCGGTATTGATTGTTCCTTAGTCAAAGTTTAGATTTTGGATTTTGGATTTTAGATTCAATCTAAAATCTAAAATCTAAAATCTAAAATCTAAAATCTTATGACGACTCCTTCAATTCAGTGGTATCCCGGACACATTGCCAAGGCTGAGAAAGCGCTTAAAGAACAGCTCAAGCGTGTGGATGTGGTGTTAGAAGTGCGAGACGCCCGAATTCCCATCTCTACGCACCATCCCCGCGTGCCAGAGTGGATAGGCGGCAAGGCAAAGGTATTGGTACTTAACCGCACGGATATGATTTCTCCCGCAGTCCGGCAACTGTGGACTGAGTGGTTTAGGGATCGGGGGGAAACGCCATACTTCACAGATGCCCAGCATGGGAAGGGTGTTGCAGCAGTGGCACAGGCGGCGCAGGCAGCGGGTGTAGAGATGAATCAACGAAGAAGCGATCGCGGGATGCTTCCTCGTCCAGTCCGTGCCGTTGCGATTGGGTTTCCTAATGTGGGCAAATCGGCGCTAATTAATCGTTTATTAGGAAAGCGAGTGGTAGAAAGCGCCCGTCGTGCTGGTGTAACGCGCCAGCTACGCTGGATACGCATTTCCGATGAGATTGAACTTTTAGATGCCCCTGGCGTTTTGCCTTCCAAGTTAGAAAATCAGCCTGCTGCTTTAAAGTTAGCGATTTGTGATGATATTGGTGAGGCGTCTTACGACAATCAACGAGTGGCATCTGCGTTAGTCGATTTGCTCAAAACGCTCAACGCCCCCGATGCCGATTTATTTCTATTGAAGTCTTTACAGTCTCGCTACGGAGTAGATCCCACTTCGTTCGCAGGCGACGAATATCTACAAGCTGTGGCAGATGAACGTCATAAAGGCGATGTAGAGCGCACAGCACGACAGCTATTAAATGATTTTCGCACGGGTTTATTAGGTGCGATTCCCCTAGAATTGCCGCCAGTCTGAATAGCAAAAGCTCCGGACAATTAAATGTCTTGGAGTAAGAACTATTCCTATTTAGAAGGACAGGTATTTTTTGTCCGACCCTTCCAAATCCAACCGGAGACTGGAGAGTTAATTTCTATCCAGCCACCTTCTTCTTTTCCAGTAACAGAGACTTTGGTTCCTGCTTTCACAACATCCCCTGTTTTCTTTCGTCCATCCACAGAGCGGACATTGGATGAACTAAGAACAACAACACAAGTGTTTTTCACTTCATTTTTAGCTGGCGCAGTAATTTGATTTTTAGCCGTTTCAGGAGAGGACGGGACTTGACGACTTGCAAAAATTACCCCAATTGCAATGACAAAGATAGCAGTGCTTGCTCCAATTAACAGCGGCAATTTGTTAGGAGATTTAAGTCCAGAATCCAGGCTGGACGACGAACTAATCGGAGCTGGGGCGGGATTTCCAGGAGCAATTGTCACCGTGTTCTGCGTGGCGGGTGCGGTTGGAGGCGTTGCTTCATCTACGACGCTAGCCGGAGAATCCACTGTCTTTTCCGATGAATTGCCTGTAGCAATGGTTACGGTATTGTCCGTAGGGGGCGCGATCGCCGGGGTGGAAATAGGAGCAGGGGCGTTATTGGGCGAGACGTGGGGATTGGTGCGTTCTTGGAGCGAGCGCAGTGCCTTATTTGCCGACACAGAACCGTCTTTCCAGTAACCGCGCACCTTCTGTCCCAAGACTGCGGCGATCGCTGCCGGGGAATTCGGATTGGTTAGGGAAGCAAGCGATCGCAATGCCTCGGTTGCTGACTGATAGCGGAATTTGAAGTAGTGGCGTACCATTTGACTCAGGACAGCGGCTAACCCATCGCTAACTTGAGCCAAGTGCCGCCAGAGAATCTCCCCGCTGTCGGGATCTTCTGCTAATTGCCTGGGATTCAGCCCGGTCAAGGCTTGGATACCAATCATGCCCAGTGCGTACAGATCGCTGCTAGGGCGGGGTCTGCCTTGTCCCTGTTCGCTAGGCATATAGCCTGGGGTACCAATCGCAACCGTCTCATTCATCCCTTCTTGAGCGATGACGGATTGCATCTGCACCTGTTTGACGGCACCAAAATCTACCAAAACTAACTTCTTATCGGAAGAACGGCGAATTAAATTATCCGGTTTGAGATCCCGATGAATCACCCCGTTCTCGTGTACAAATTCCAGAATAGATAATACTTCAGACAGCAGTTGAATCACCTGACTTTCGCTCCACTGCTGTCCTGGTGGCAGTTCTACACTTAGAGGCTGTCCGTCGATAAATTCCTGCACTAAGTAAAACTCTTCCTGCTCCTCAAAGTAAGCTAACAGCCGGGGAATTTGGTCGTGGTTCCCCAACTTTTCCAGAGTTTCGGCTTCGCTATTAAACAGGCGTCTCGCTGTTTGTAAAAATTCGGGATTGCTAGTCGCGGGTTTGAGGTGTTTAACAACGCAGGTAGGGTTCCCAGGTCGGCGAGTGTCTTGGGCAATGTAAGTATGACCAAATCCACCTTGGCCTAGCGCCTGGATCACCTGGTAGCGCTGGTCTAGTAATATGCCTATCATGGTGTCGCTGCCCTGAGCTGAGGTAAACCGTATAACATAATTGAGTTTTTCCAAAAAGGAAGCAGTGTTTTCCGGATGTTTCATCAGATATGCACGGATTGCATATCTGATGAAAGAGCTACCCCCTTTCAGGGAATCGCTCTCTCCCGCCGCACTCTTGATTGACTGCGTATGAAAACCGCACTTTCGCGTCTTCTCTGGTGCCCAGTTGTCAATGCTTCGACGGTCTCGCTAAAACCTCGACCTGACATCGGGAACCAGCGAATACTATGATACTGTTGTTCAAGGAATGAGGGGTATGACCCCCCATTTATATAAGATAAGGCTGAAGGGCGCAGAGGCATTAACGCTAAAACTCAAACGATTTGCCGATTAAGCTGCCCTAAGCGTGTAGCTTGGGCAGGGTTGCATAAATGCCTTTGAGAATGCCATAACCTTGAGGGGAAGTGAGGGAAACCAATCAAAAGCCCCTTACTTTGCTGAGTTTTTGCACGCCTCGTTCGCTTCGCTTCAAAAAGGGATAGGAGTCATGGCTGAACTCAATCTGCGTCTACGAGAGGGAGATACAGAAAGAACGATTACGGTGAATCGGGATGAATTTACGATCGGTCGTTTGCCAGAATGCAACTTGCATTTGCCTTTCGAGGGAATTTCCCGGTGTCATGCCCGCTTTTTGAAAACGCCTTCTGGGGCGTGGACAATTGAGGATATGGGCAGCAAAAACGGAACGCGATTGAATGAACGCCCTGTCATCTCGCCTCAACAGGTAAATCACGGCGATATTCTTTGGCTGGGGGATATTAGCCTGAATATTCTTTTGAGCCATCCTGCTCAACCCCATCTAACACAGCTGGTGGAACCCGTGGCTCAAGGAACCACCATCTTTCGCAATGTTCAAGAGCTGCAACAGCAGTGGATACAAGCGGAAGGGACGCTAGACGTAGTTAGCAATAAGGAAAAAGCGATCGCTCGTCTCAAAGATTTGGTGAATATCGCCAAGAATTTGAGCGCAGCTGAATCGATCGAAGCAATTTTCTACCAGGTGCAGGAAGTCGTTTTCCGCGAACTTCAAAGCATTGAGCGCTTGGCATTGTTAATCGATGTAGAGGGTTCCGGCAAACTAGAATTGCTGAATGCCGCCGCTAGAGATATTTTGGAACAACAGAATCTAACGGCAAATGGCAGTTGGATTAGCCGCACCATTTGTCAAAAGGTATTTGCCGAGAAAGTCGCAATTCAAACCGCTGATGCCCAGATGGATAAACGGTTTGAGGGGCAACAGAGCATTTTAGTCAAAGGGATCAAGAGCGCGATCGCCGTCCCGCTTTGGGATGAAAATAAAGTAGTCGGTGTTCTTTATGCCGATGCTCATCTTTCCTCTAGCCATTGGACGAAAGGAGGCGAGGAAGACCTCAGCTTTTTTTCGGCTTTAGCGAATCTGGTCGCATCCGCAGTCCAACGTTGGCTGTTAACACGGAAACTGAGAAACGAAGAAACCATTCGGACTCGACTAGAGCGCTATCACTCCCCTGCCGTTGTACAGCACATTATGACCTTAGGGGCCTTAGACAACGGTCGTCTCACGCCTGCTGAGGTTGATATCAGCATTCTCTTTGCCGATATTGTTGGCTTCACCGCCCTTTCGGAACGGTTGAGTCCTACAGAAATTGCCCAATTACTCAATGATTTCTTCGAGGAAATGCTACAGGAGGTTTTTACCGCTGGAGGAACGTTAGACAAGTATATTGGAGACTGCATCATGGCATTTTTTGGCGCTCCGGAACCTCAACCGGATCATGCCGACCGAGCTTTCGCTGCCGCCAAGGGAATGCTGACTCGTCTAGAGAAATTAAATGCCGCTCGAGTCTGGCGCGAACCGCTGCAAATTCGGGTTGCTATCAATAGTGGCAGAGCCGTGATTGGAGATGTCGGTAGCTCTCAAAGAGTAGACTATACCGCTTTAGGAGCAACGATTAATTTAGCCTCCCGCATGGAAGGAATCTGCCCCCCTGGTGAATGTGTCGTCAGTGAAGCCACGTATTCATTGCTGAAGCGATCCCAAGACTTGCAGACGGTAGGAGAACACCATTTCAAAGGGATTGACCGACCTGTCAGCGTTTATCAAACCAAGCGGCATTAAAGTGCTGGCTCCCCTCTGAGTTTTAGTGGAGCTAAAGGGCGGATTTTGAGTTTTCGGCTAAGACCAAGCCAAACCCTTTCTCGACGACGAAATCGAGGAGTTTATCGCTTCTCCTCACCAGCCCAAAAAATTTATTCCTCACCTTCCCCGTATCGGGGTGGGTTAGCCAGAGGTGGCAAGAGGTTGAGCAGAAGGTTAACCGAAAAGGAGCTGGGTGCGATTTCCCGGTCGTTGCGACCTATGGCAACACAGCGTATCATCTGTCGAAGGATTTCGTCAGAGTTAAGATGGTGGCAGTAATTGCCGGGAAAACGCATATATTTGTGGGTGCTTTCTTTGACTATTGCTTTGTCCAGGAGTTTTAGCAAGCCTTGTTCGCCTTGGTTCAAGGAGGTTTAGAGTCATGGCTGAACTCAAGCTGCGCCTACAAGTTGAGGAAAATGCTGAAAGCACCGTCACGGTGGATAAAGAGGAATTTATTATTGGTCGTTTGCCAGAATGCGATCTGTACTTGCCTTATTTTGAAATTTCCCGCTGTCATGCCCGGTTGTTAAATACACCGGATGGCGTGTGGGTAGTCGAAGATATGCATAGCACAAACGGAACGCGGTTAAATGACCGTCTGCTAGCAGCGCCCCAAAGAGTGAATCATGGGGATGTTATTCAGATGGGTCATGTTTTCATCCACATTCTTTTAGCTAGTTCTCCTCAACAAAAAACTCAACTCAATCCCATCAATGCAGATCCGATCCCCGAAGAAGTGACGATTCTTCGCAATGCCAAAGAACTGCAACAGCAATGGATACAAGCGGATGATGAAGGGAGTAATATTGCGAATCCCCACAAAGCGATCGCTCGGCTGAAAGACTTGGTTGATATCGCTAGATGTCTGAATTCTGCCGAATCGATCGAAGCAATTTTCCAGCAGATACAAGAAATTGTTTTCCGCGATCTCATTAGTATCGATCGGTTGGCATTGTTGATTGATGTCGATTGTTCGGGGGAACTTGAATTACTTCAAGCAGCAGCGAGAGATATTTCTCAGCAGGAAAATCTCGCCGCAGATGGCAGTTGGATTAGCCGCACCATTTGTCAAAAAGTATTTACGGATAAAGTCGCCATTAAAACCGCTGATGCCCAAATGGATGAACGGTTTGAAGGCGAACATAGTATTTTAGCAAAAGGCATTCGTAGCGCTCTAGCGGTTCCTCTGTGGGATGAAAATCAGGTAGTCGGCGTTCTTTATGCCGATGCCCATCTTTCTTTTACCCATTGGAACAAAGGAGGAGATGAAGACCTCAGCTTTTTTTCAGCTTTAGCGAATTTGGTGGCGTCGGCGGTGCAACGTTGGCTGTTAGCAGAGAAACTCAGAAGCGAAGCCAACATTCGACACCGATTAGAACGCTATCACTCTCCTTCAGTTGTGCAGCATATTATGAATGTAGGAGGATTAGAAGGCGGTCGTCTTACCCCCACAGAAGGCGAAATCAGCATTCTTTTTGCCGATATTGTTGGCTTTACTGCGCTTTCGGAACGTTTAACTCCGACAGAAATTGCCGATTTGCTCAATAGTTTCTTTGAGGAGATGCTCAAAGAAGTTTTTGCCGCCAGAGGAACGCTAGATAAATTTATTGGAGATTGCATTATGGCATTTTTTGGCGCTCCAGAACCCCAGCCGGATCATGCCGACCGGGCTTTTGCCGCTGCTTGGGGAATGCTGGAACGTCTGGAGCGTCTGAATGCTCGTAAGTTCTTTCAACAACCGCTGCAATTGCGGATAGCGATTAACAGCGGTAAAGCGGTGGTTGGAGATGTGGGCAGCTCTCAGAGAGTAGACTATACCGTCTTAGGCGCTACGATTAATCTTGCCTCGCGGATGGAAGGAATTTGTCCCCCCGGTGAATGTGTCGTGAGTGAAGCCAGCTATTCTTTGCTCAGTCAACCGAAAGATTTGTTTCCGATGGGAGAGTACCGTTTTAAAGGTATTGACCGACCGATACGGGTTTATCAGACTAAGCGGCAGAGCGTTATCCACGATGGTATTCAGTCGGGTTAGAGATGAGATTAAACCTGGAACCCCATTTCTTGCAATCCTTGGCGGAGTCTAGCGGCTTCCTCTGGGTTGTGTTGCTCGTGAAGGGCGATCGCTTTCCCAAAGGCTTCTAAACTTTCGATTACGTTCCCCATTTTCAACAGGGCAACTCCCAGATTTTGATACGCCTCTGCATAGTCTGGGTTCAGTTGAATCGCTTGGCGGTAAGCAGCGATCGCATCTGGCAGACGCCCGATTGCCTTTAATGCCATGCCCAGATTGTACTTTCCGACCGCAAAACTAGGGTCAATCTGTAAGGTCGTTTCATAAGCTTTTTGGGCATTAGTAAAATCCCCAGATGCTATCAACAAGTTGCCTAAATTGTTATAAGCCCCTAGTTTAAGTTTGGGCAGAATTGGCTGTTGAATGGCGACTTGATAATGTGTCGTCGCTTGTGCAAGATCGTTCACACGAATATAGGCATTGCCCAGATGGTAGTGCAACTCGTATAAAACAGAAGCATCAGTCTCTGCTGATTTTAAGCCGCGCTTTAGGATTCCGATTCCCTTACTAATTTTCCCTGTTTCGACATAAAGCGCCCCCAATTTACAACAATCATAGGGATCGTTGGGATGGCTTGCCAGATAGCCTTCCATCGCCGCCTGCGCCCTATCGAATTTGTTTAAAGATGCGATCGCTCCCGGTTGATAGCCATAGTGCAAAATTGCGACATCCGACAGAGAAACGATCTGCCACTGGGGTTCTCTCTGCAACAATTCGGCAACGCTATCATCCACGAGCGAATGGTAAGGACGAGAAAAGCGCACGTCTGGGTGATTGCGAAATAGACGAGAAACTAGGGAATAGGGTGATTGAGAGGCTCCGACTTCTTGACGAATCAGGTTGACGACGAGATGGCGATCGCTTTCCATCGCTTGCTTCATCTGCGGCACAATTTCCGGTGTCAGCACTTCATCCGCATCCAACACCAGCACCCAATCTCCCTGAACGTACTTCAGCGACTCATTCCGCGCCGCTGAGAAGTCATTGCACCATTCAAAGTGATAAACCTTCGCCCCAAATTCTCTGGCAATTTCAACGGTTTTGTCAGTGGAGCCGGTATCCAGCACCACCATTTCATCTACCACATCTTTGACACTATTCAAGCATTGTGGTAAAGACGATTCTTCGTTTTTAACAATCATGCAGAAGCTTAGCTTCATTGGACACCATGAACTGGCTTAAGGGACTCGTGGTTATTTTAAATGCGATCGCATAAAGCTAATTAAACAGTAAAAAAAGAATTCTTTTTTTGCCTGCCCTTCGGTAGATAGGGATCAAAACTTATATATTTTTGATGTGTAACAGCATACAAAATATCGGCTCCTGGCTAAAAATTGGATTTCCTGCTCTGAACCAACTTGCAAAACGGGAGTTTATAATACATTTGTTCTTCCGAAACAGGGTAGATTTGTATGACCCTTGGTACCTTGAATCACCTAAGCTTGACGGTTAGCGATCGCTCGAAATCGGAACCGTTTTATAACGCAATTTTGGAATTCATGGGCTACCAGCAGGTGGAGAAAAATGATGAGTTTATTATGTGGTGGTCAAAGGATGTCGGGGCAATTTTGATTTATGCCGCGAATCCAGATTCCCCGAACAAACTACACGATCGATACTCGCCAGGACTACACCATCTTGCCTTTAACGCCGACAGCCGCGAACAGGTAGATAACTTATACAACCTGATTCTTGAACTAGGCGCTACAGTCCTCGATCCGCCAGCCGAATACAACCAGTATGCACCGGGCTACTACGCTGTCTTCTTTGCCGATCCCGATGGGATCAAACTGGAATTGGTTCATATGCCCAATCTACCCTAGAGCACTTTCCTGCTCGCTGGATCTTGCGGTTTCTAGGTGCCCTTCTGCCTGATTTACTGACAGCGAGGATGACGCCCTCCTTGGTCACAAATTAAGTCAATTTGCTTGGCATCTAAATTCTTGGCTTGAGAAAAATCGACGCCCTTAACACGAGCCAAGGATGCGGCATTGGGTGCCTCTTGAATGAATTGATCCGACTGCAAGGGTTTTGGGGCGGCAAAGGTTGCCCCCTTCAAATTAGCTCCTGCTAAATTCGCCCCGCGCAGGTCTGCCGCACTCAGGTTGGTGTTTTGTAAATTGGCATTTTGCAACTGAGCCTGAGCGAGATTGGCACCAACCAGCCTGGTGGCGCTGAGGTCAGCTTTTTGGAGATTGGCGTTCTGAAAATCTGCTTCTGAAAGGTCTGCTCCTTGCCAGTTGGAGTTCGTCAGCAGCGCAAAGGGAAACTTAGCCCCGACAGCGCTAACTTGTCCGAGACGGGCGCTAGAGAGATTGGACTGAGTAAAGTTGGCATTGGCTAAATCTGCACCCGTCAGGCTGGCATTTTCTAAGACAGCTTGATGGAAGTCTGCACCGATTAGCTTGGCACTACTGAGGTTGGCTCCGACGAGTTGAGCCTGGGACAAATTAGCCCGATTCAAGGTGGCACGGATTAGGTTGGTGCGATTCAGGGGGACACGGCTCAAAAGAGCGCCACTGAGGTTCGCTTCTTTAAGATCGGCTCCATTGAAGTCCGCAATCCGATCATCAAAGGTGCCCAGACGCCCATCCTCACCGGCACCCAAGAAGCGGCTATTCCGTAAACTGGCACCTGCGAGGGAGGCTCCTTTGAAAAGAATCCCAGAAAGATCAGCTTTGTCTAGAACCAGAGTAAATGGAGCAGGCTCGTGGCGTACCTGTGCGAGGTCGGTGCGACTGAGATCGGCCTTGTAGACTTGAGCGGGGTAGATGCTGAGAATTTTAGCGATCGCGCGTTGAGTGCCCACCAGTCGCCTTGCTATTAACTGTTGCTCTACGAATCCACTCCCTTGCAGCAGCGCTTCGTCCTTTTGCAGGGAAAGATTTAAGCGCTGCAAGTAGGGTAAAGCTTCCGGACCCGTACTGACTAAGGTTTGCCCAATTGTCTCCATCAAAGCGGGGACTCTTTCTTGACCCAGCAAATCTACTAAGAAGGGAATCGCTCGCGAGTCGTCCAACCTTGCCAGCGCCAAGATAGCACTCCGTCGTTCTTCTAATTGGTTAGGGGAAGATTGACTTAACCGCTCGACCAGCGCCAAAAACACTTTGTTATTCTGTTGCTTGGACGAGCGCCAATTTGCCTGACTTTGAATGTACATTTGAGTGCCGACGAAGGTTCCCAAGACAGCACTCATGCAAGAAAAGCCGACAATTATCAGCGTCAGACTGGGGTTTTGACGCATCCAATCCCAAAGATGCAGCGATCGCTTGGAAGAGGGTTTGGAAGATGGAGAAGTCAGGGCAATGCTTGTGATGGTTTCCCTTGCTCGCTTCGCTGGCTGTTCGGTTCCCGGCAATTGGTTTAACTGAGGAGCATTCCGCGACCGATCGGGTACAAAAGCCCTGGCTCCATCGATGACAAAGGTTCCAGCGATTCTATCGTGCAAGGTGCGACGTTCGGGATTGAACAGCGCGATCGCATTTTCCCCCAGCCACATCAAAGCAGACAATCCCAGCAAAATCCCCAAATCTGGAAAAGCACCGCTGTAGCGCCATATCAGATAAGCCGTCGAAAGCGGCAATCCCCACCTGCCGACTCCCTCTCTCCAAATCGCGCGAATCAATCCTGGCGGGTCACCTGATGCTTGTACTACTTGGACCCCTAGCCAGCCCTTGGGCGAAGTTTGCCCGGTTTTTCCCAATTTATACAGTTGCCAGCCTACGACCAGGACAGGAGTCACCAGCGCCCCGCACCAAAACAAATTGGTGAGTGGAGCAACCCGTTGGTTGCTTGCGCGCCGGGGAATTGCTAACGTTTGAGCGATCGCATCCTCGGTGGTTGCTAGCACTGGGTTGAGAGGAACGGTTTCCTGAGAGACACACGCACCAGCATTCGTACAAAACTTGGCGGCAAGACCGATGCTATAGGGAACTAAAGCACTCGCAAGCACCAGCGAGACTTCCACAATCGTGGCAGCACCCCGTCGGGTACCCAGTGGTAGTCGGTGCATCTGTATCCGCCAAGACGGGCTTTTGCGATTCGAGCTTTTTTTCACGCTTTGGGTAGCCATTCGAGCATTCCACAAATAGCAGTTAGCTGTTCGCTTCTAGCAAATTTTGTCCGGGCAGGCAACCCTTATTTTGCTGGTAAAGATCCGCATTAGTAATGAACCTGCCCTACGTCCTTAGACGACTATACCCGTCCGGAGTCCATAGTCCTCATTGCTACCCAAAAAATTAAGACTTGCTAATCGGGGGACTTGGGGGCAATAAACAGTTTGTACGCCAAATACACTAACCCTGCCAAGATGCCGAGACTAATCAGGGATGCAACTAGATACAAAACGCTTCTGATTAGCCCAAAACCAACCAAAGCCGCGACGGCGACAACAGCAACTTTACCAGCACCAGGAAGCCCTTGAAACCAGTTAGCAATTTTGTTGAACAGAGACTGAATTGATTGAGATTCTTTAGGTTGAACCTGGAGAGGTTTCCCCGGTTCGGTTTCTATCATTGGCGCGGGAGGGTTGCTCTGATTGATTTGAGCATCTAGTTCTTGGAGTTTACGCTCCCAGTCTTGATTTTCTTGAGGATTCATCTTTTGTTTTTATAGTGAGTGACGAAAATGACGGTTACAAATGAAAAACTGACAGTCAAGCATGTATTGTCTTGGTGATTTAAACAAAAGTTTGTTTTAGCAACACCATGACTTAAAAAAGAAGAAATTTTAGCGCCCTCTCAGATACGTGACACTTTAAGAAAAGGAACACACTCGAAACACCTTTATTTACTTCTGTAGGACACTTATAGTAAGACTTCCTTAAAAAGGCAAGGGGATGACGAAATGAAGATGCTTCGCAAATGGATAGTTATTCCCACAACCTTGGCGTTAATCTTAACAGGCGCTGGGGCGGCTCGTAGTGATGCCCCAGTGTTAGAACTGTCGTCGAAGTTGTCGAACGAGCCGGTCGTCCTCAACGGGGCTTCTGGCGGTCAAACAAGTAGTAATTGCGGTTATATCTCCCAAACCCCGAATCAAGTTGTTCGGGTAACGGCAGATCGGATCGATTACTTGCGGTTGAGTATCCAAAGCAGTGGCGAGCCTACGCTTCTGGTTGATGGCCCAGGAGGACGATTCTGCGTGTTGGCAGATAGTGTTTCTGGAGATAAGCCGGAGATTTCAGGAGTTTGGCTTCGGGGGGATTATAACGTTTATGTCGGCGATCGCGCGGGTGGCACCCATCCTTATACTCTATCGATTACTGGACAGACTAAATAATCAGTCATTCGTCAGTCGTAATCAATCAAAAACGAGTGACGAATAACTTGATTTTGTTCTAGTCTTCCAAAGAGCGGGCAGATACCTCAACGGCTTCAACGTCAATCGTTCCGGGAGGCGTCAAACGGTTAAAGTGTCCCTGTTCGATTTTGAGCGACTCGCCACAATTGGGGCACTGGCACTCGGTTCGATTCAAAGCTGTAAATTCATAGCTACAGACGGGACACTGGTCGGCAATGAGGTTGCGTTGCAACCACCAGCGAAAGCCCAGGAAGGCAAGGACTGGTGCGACGAGGATTAAACCTATCAGAATTAGAAAAGATTTTACCAACCAGCCAAGCCCAATCGACCCCAGCAACCAAATGATGAGCAGCAAGGTAAGCCAAGAGCCGACCCCAGAAAGCTTGAATTGAAAGGAATTGGGGCTGTTCTGGTTCACGGCAGTCTCCAACAAAAGCAAGGTAGTATGGACTACTTCCATCCTAAATCAGAATCGATTCTCTCTGAGAACAGAGGCCGTTCAGTATTGATTTTCAAACGTGCCTAATCGCATTTAAACAAGCAATTGTTTTAACTGCTGGGCAAGGGCATCTTTGCCAAACAAGGTGAGGCTTTGTTCTCGCAACCACTGAGAGTTGCAGCGCTGGTCGTCCCCTTTGAGGATTTCAATACAGGCATTTGCCACGGCTTCTGGATTGCGATGGGGGACGCGCCAGCCTAAACGTCCATCCTGAAGGGGATCGGCGGAGCCATCATCGTTACCGGATAGGACGGGGATGCCACAAGCCATCGCCTCTAAATAGACAATGCCGAAGCCTTCTTGGGAAGGCATGATGTAAGCATCAGCGACGCGGTAATGGTCTACCAGGTCTTCGGTGGGAACGAACCCGGCAAAGACAACCCGGTCGGCAACTCCTAAATCTTTGGCAAGCTGTGCCAGTCGGGGTTGATCGTCGCCACGACCGATCACCAAATATTTGACTTCTGGGAATACTTGAGCGATCGCAGGGATGGCTCGAATGGTAACGTCTACGCCTTTGTAGATATCGCCCGACCACAGCCGCGCTACAGTCATCAAAACTTTGGCACCGCCAAGATTATACCGTTCGATCAATGCGGGTGGCTTCGGGCCTGGAGTAAAGTAATTCCCATCCACCGCACAGGGTAGCATTTGCACTTTCTTGGGGTCTAGGTCATTCACCGCGCAGGCGCGATCGCGGCTATAGCGACTAATTGTCCAAATTCCCTCCGCCTGCTTGAGTGCCCTTCGTTCTTGATTGGCTAAGGGTTCCCAAAATTCTTTTCCGTAAGTCAGCACCGTATAGGGAATCCCCAGCGGCTGACACAGCAGCCTCACCAGGGGTGACAGATTAATATGACCGCAAAAAACATGGTGGGGACGGCGTTGTAACAGACAAGCTAGCAGTGAAGTTGCTAGCCTTAAGCGTCCCTTTTGGGGATTTTGGCTTTTGAGATAATGAAATTTGAGGTTTTTTCCCTCAAAGGGATTTGGGCATCCAACGCCATCTCGTAGCAAAAATACCTCGCCTTTGGCTTGATTTCCCAATGAGGTATAAGACTGCAAAATATCCTTAACGTAGGATTGAATGCCCCCTTCGCATCCAAAAACTTCCAGAAAAATAAATATATGGTTAGCGACTGGTTTAACAGTCGGCTCTAAATAATCTATCTTTTCTCCCACTTCAATATCCATGAATTTTAGGAGTTTTGTTCCATCTGGGCGATGGACGGCACCTCAGCACTTTGTAAACGTTCCAAGTCCTTCAACACCATTTTTTCCAAAAGACCCTCGAAGCTAACTTGCGGTTCCCAGTTGAGTTGGCGCTTGGCTTTCTCTGGATTTGCCACCAGATAGAAATGTTCATCCGATCGCAGAAACTTGGGATCGACAACGACATAACGAGTCCAATCTAGCCCCACACACTCAAAAGCAGTCGCCACCAATTCCCGAACGCTGTGTAACTGACCCGTCCCAATCACGTAGTCTTCTGGTTCATCTGCCTGCAACATCCGCCACATTGCTTCCACATGATCGCCAGCATAACCCCAGTCGCGTTTGGCGTCCAGGTTGCCCATTTCCAGGCGATCGCTTAACCCCAATTTAATCGATGCTGCCGCTAAAGACACCTTCCGCGTGACAAAATTTGGAGGTCGTCTCGATGACTCGTGGTTGTATAAAATACCGCTACAGGCAAACCAACCGTAGCGCTGTCGGTGATGTACCATCGTCCAATGGGCGTGCAACTTTGCCGCTGCGTAAGGGTTCATCGGACGAAAAGGCGTATTCTCATCTTGAGGCGACCGATCCACCTGCCCAAACATCTCGGAACTGCTGGCTTGATAAAACCGCGTGTTTAATCCAGCCAGACGCACTGCATCTAACAGCCTGGTCGCCGTACCCGTTACCAAGTCCAGCGTTCCCAGCGGGTCTTGCCACGAATCTGGGACGAAACTGGGAGCGGCTAAATTATAAATTTCTTGGGGCTGTAGTTGTTCCACTACTTCCAACAGAGTTGCGCTATCCCTCATGTCAACCGCACAAACCTCAATTTGGCTGGCGAGGGAACCCAGTTTAGCCAGACTGGATTGGCGGTGCAGCGGTACCAACCCAGCCACCCGATAACCCCGTTCCAAAAGTAAACGGCTGAGATAGTAGCCGTCTTGCCCGGTGATTCCTGTAATTAGCGCTGTCTTTGCCATGAGTTGAGTTTAACCACTTAATGTTGCGTTGGGGCTGGAGTTTGGTTCAGGCAGCTACATCCTATGTTCTTTTATACTTTGCTTTTTCGGAAGCGACTAGATAATACTTAACGCCCGTAGATGCTTCAAAAGCAGCACAAAAGCACTGCTTTTGAAACCCACAGGCGTCAAGGATAACAAATGATTGTCTTAAAACAGACCCAATGTCAGAGATTTGTCAATGGGGAAGGTGGCACCAATACCCAACCAGAGGGTAAAGAAGGTTCCAAACAGGAAAACCGCCGTGGCGACTGGGCGACGGAAGGGATTTTGGAATTTGTTGACGTTCTCAATGAAGGGAACGAGAATCAAGCCCAAAGGAATCCCTGCCATGCAGGCGATACCCAGCAGTTTATTGGGTAGAATCCGCAGAATTTGGAAAACAGGCCAGAAGTACCATTCTGGGAGAATTTCCAGAGGAGTGGCAAAGGGGTTTGCCGGTTCGCCAATCATCGCTGGGTCAAGCACAGCCAGACCCGTACACAGTGCAATCGTCCCCATAATTACTACAGGGAAAATGTAGAGTAGGTCGTTGGGCCAAGCGGGTTCGCCATAGTAGTTATGACCCATGCCTTTGGCAAGTTTTTCACGTAACTGCGGATCGGTTAGATCCGGCTTTTTTTGGGTTCCCATTGTTGTATGTGTTCTCCTATGCGTTTCGAAAGCTTTGAGCTAAGCAAGAGGCAAAGTGGTCAGGGGGTAATAGAGGGATAGATAATGCAGGGAAGAAAAATGACTTTCCCACTTTCTCTACTCTCCCCATTGGGCGCTGGACATGGGCTGGATATCTCCTGCCCTGCTGTAGGGACGGAGATATCCCGTCTCTACAGCACTCAGTACTCTTTACAATGGGCCAGAGATGCCTTGCTTGCGAATCATCAAGAAGTGTAGCAACATGAAGACGGCAATCAGCCAGGGCAGCACAAAGGTATGCAGGCTGTAGAAGCGTGTTAGAGTGGCTTGTCCAACACTGGTACTTCCGCGCATCAGCTCGACGATTTGATCGCCGACCAAGGGAATCGCAGCAGGGACGCCAGAGACAATCTTAACGGCCCAGTAACCAACCTGATCCCAAGGAAGTGAATAGCCGGTGACGCCGAAAGAAACGGTGATCACAGCCAGAGTGACACCCGTCACCCAGGTCAACTCGCGGGGCTTTTTGAAACCGCCGGTGAGGTAAACCCGAAAGGTGTGCAAAATCATCATCAGCACCATCATGCTGGCAGACCAGCGGTGGATGGAGCGAATCAGCCAACCGAAGTTGACGTCCGTCATCAGGTACTGGATGGAGGAAAAAGCCTCGGTGACGGTCGGCTTGTAGTAAAACGTCATGGCGAATCCAGTGGCAAACTGGATCAAAAAGCAAGTCAGTGTAATTCCACCCAGGCAGTAGAAGATATTTACGTGGGGAGGCACATACTTGCTGCTGACGTCATCGGCAAGCGCCTGAATCTCCAGACGCTCCTCAAACCAGTTGTAGGCTTTTGAATCAGTTACCTGCTTAGAAAACATGAACCCAGAGTTCCTAAAAATTTATTGCTGTTTTTGACACGAGCCAACCCCATGAGACAGTTTTCCGCTCTTTTCGGGGGCATGAAGCTGCAATGGGGATCAGTAGACACCGCGATAGAGAGAAGTCTAGGCGTAGCCTCTACAAAAAATGTAACATAGCCCGAAAGGGGGATTCTGTGTCATGCACAAACGAGTGTTAAGGGTTGTATTCGTACTAATCATACAAACTATCTTTACGTTAAGTTGGTGGACTTCGCCAGCGATCGCTTTAACGGAGGAACAGCAGCTTTTATCGGAAGCATGGCGAATTGTCAACTATGCTTACGTGGATGACAGTTTCAATCAACAAAACTGGTGGATGGCTCGTCAGAAGGCGATCAAGCAGCCTCTGTCTAATCGTGAGGCGACTTACACGGCAATTCAAAATATGCTCAAAACTCTGGAAGATCCGTTCACGCGGTTTTTAAAACCCGACCAGTACCGAAGTTTACAGGTGAATACTTCCGGAGAGCTTCAAGGGGTGGGACTGCAAATTGCTCTTGATGCCGAGACGGGCGAGTTGCAAGTGGTGGCACCGATTGACGGTTCGCCTGCTGCGAAGGCGGGAATCCGATCGCGCGATCGCATCCTGGAAATTGATGGCATCCAGAGTGCCCAACTGACCCTCGATGAAGCCGCCGCGAGGATGCGGGGCGCTGCGGGCACAGAGGTAAGGCTCCTGATGCAACGGGAGACAAAAACGCCTGAAGAAATTACGCTAGTGCGATCGCGAATTGCCCTCAACCCCGTTTATGCAGTCTTAGATTCCAGCAGTTCTCGCCTCCCGGTGGGTTACATTCGCCTGAGTCAGTTTAGTGCCAATGCCCCAACTGAGCTGGCGAATGCCGTCACCAAGTTGGAGAAACAAGGGGCACAAGCTTATCTGCTCGATTTGAGAAATAATCCAGGAGGGCTTTTGCAGGCAGGCATTGAGATTGCGCGGATGTGGTTGGATGAAGGCACGATTGTCTATACGGTCAACCGACAAGGCATTCTGGGCAGTTTTGAGGCGTCTGCACCAGCTCTTACCCACGCTCCTCTCGTTGTTTTAGTGAATCAGGGAAGCGCCAGTGCTAGCGAGATTCTGGCTGGGGCACTTCAAGACAATGGTCGTGCCCAATTGGTAGGCGCTCGAACTTTTGGCAAAGGCTTAATTCAATCTTTGTTTGACCTCTCAGATGGGTCAGGATTGGCGGTGACGGTTGCCAAGTACGAAACGCCAAACCATCACGATATTAACAAGCTAGGCATTACGCCAGATCGGGAAGTGCCTCTGGAGCCAATTACGCTTGACCAGGTGGGTACGGAAGCAGACCAGCAATACAAAACGGCGTTGGAGGTGTTAACCGCTAATGCGGTCGTTGCCGATGCGGCTTGATTCAGGAGTCAGGACTGAGGACTGAGGACTGAGGGCTGAGGAGTTAGGACTGAGGAGTTAGGGCTGAGGGCTGAGGAGTTAGGGCTGAGGGCTGAGGAGTTAGGAGTTAGGACTGAGGAACTGAAGAGGCACAGGTGCTTCAGGGGCAGATGAATTGAGAGAATTCTTGCTTAGTGCTTAGTCCGTGCTTCGCACCGAACACAACGACTATAAACATTAACGGATATCGCCTAACGGCTGATAATAACAGCCTTCAGTTTTTTTATTTCTGTTGTGAGTAATACCAAAATCGCAAAAAAAGAAAATCTAGATAAAACTTAATAGTGCATTTACCGAAGCGAGTGCAGTAAGTTTGATTCCACAATGAAAGAGCAGTGTAAATTGGGAATCAAGCAATGCTCGGCTTGAGTGGAAATAGATTCTAGAAAAATCTGAGGCTGAGTGGGTTTTAACTGCGATCGCACGGGCCCATGCGATTGCTTAATTTTTAAGGCACGCCTACCACTGGTGAGAGTTTTTACCCCTAAATATAGCGATCGCGCTCATGGTTTTCCTGGCAAACGATCTTAGATACTCTATCAGTCGGTCAACAGTTTTATCTGTTGCCCACTCATTGCTGAAGTTTTTAGCTTCACAACCAGATTCCAGAGTGGTACTCATCGCCGGGGGTAAGTCTGATTTTACTCCGAGCGACCTGTGCCCGGAGAGACAATCAAAAGGAGCGCGGTGCGGGTATGCATCCCCAGAAGCAGGTGCTTTGGGCTTGCCGGAGCTGCTGACCCCGCCCAACTGTTTTTTGAATCTGGCAATGGGGAAGCCATCAGCAACCCATTGCGAGAATAAATGTGAGAATCAACACAGATGGTTGCCTTGTTCGTTGAAGCTGCGGAAGTTAACTCGAACCCTTAGCTCAACTCCAGAGACTCAAAGCAAGGTGCCCTCGTTGGTGATTTTGGGACTGGGCGATCGCTTCAATGTGATGTTGCACAGCTACAAAACCACTGAGAATTCTGAACTAAACACCAATCCTTACGAGCTGTGTTTTGGCTTCGATCCGGCGATTTTGGGCAGTATTTGCGCTGAAATTCCTCGCGGGTTGCACTTAACCCCAGAAATCTCTTCACTTTTCAAGCGAGCCATTGCCGATTGGTGCCCTCAACCCAATCTCCCAGCCTTGCAGAGCGAATTCACATCAACGCTGGTGAGTGCTATCTTAACCAGTCAAATAAGCACTCAGACTCCAGAAAAAGCAGATACAAATGCTTGTAGCAGTGCTGGGGCGAGTTTAATCGGCAATCCTACAACCGAGATTCAGATTAAAACCGCCTTGTTGAGGGAGCCGGGAATCCAGGCGCACCTTGTCCAACCCCCCATTCCCCAGGCTGTAGTGCCGAGTTGGCAACAGCCAGAAAAGTTACTCCAAGAACTGCTACGAATTAGCTGGTCAAGCCAGGGAGCGCAGGTAATTTTGCAGCGTTCGGCGGTGTTGATTCAAGAGACTTTTGGGGTTAGTCGGTGTTTAATTGCGTTCTATAGCGCCAAAGATGAGCGTACCTTGTGGAGTGCGATCGCCCACGATTCATCTATCCCCGTTTCGGCTCGGCAAACTCACGATCCTGAATGGGCAAACGTCGAACAGTGCCTTCTCAAACATCATCAGGGCAAGCCTTGGGCAACTGAGCGAAACATTGGCTCAACGGCTGCCGAATCGATCTTTTTGACCTGGTTGCATACACACCCGCAGAAAATCGAGCCGCGAGAGATGGCATCTCTACACGGCGCGTCTGGATTGGTTGGTTTGCTAGTGCTTGAGCAATGGGATCAGAAGCGGGAGTGGCAACCGGGAGAGCGGCAATTACTGCATCTGGCGCTGCAATTGGTAGAGCGAGGACACAACCTGGCAACGCTTTACCAGCAAGCGGAGGAACGAATTACTCATGCGGCGCTATTAAATCGGCTGGTTGCCCAAATCCGGGCCTCTTTAGAACTGTCCCATATCTTTGAAACGGTGACGCTGGAACTGGGTCATCTTTTGGTGGCAGATCGATGTTTGATTTTTCAGTATTTAGAGGAACAGCAGTGTTGGAAGCCGCTGACTGAATATCGCGCTCATGCTGATATCCTCACAGCCATGAACTTGATCGTTCCCGATCAAAAAAACTGTTGTTCCAGAACGCTGCGGAATTTACAGGTTGTCCAGGTGAGCGATACGCGCTTAGTGGATGACCCGATGAATCGCTCTTTGGCGGCAAAATATCCGGGCGCTTGGTTGATGGTGCCAATTCACCGGCAGCAAAAGATTTGGGGCTGCTTAACCTTTGCTCAGGATCAATTTCCCCGCTACTGGCACGAGTCGGAGTTAAGATTTATCACGACCGTTGCCGACCAACTCGCGATCGCTATCTACCAAGCAACCCTTTACCAACAAATTCAGGCGCAAAACCAAACCCTAGAAGCCTTGGTACGAGAACGCACCGCTGAGCTGGAAAGTTTTTTTGATGCTCACCCAGACTACATTTTTGTGGTCGAGCGCGAGAATCTGCGTCTGCGCTTTTGCAATCATGCTTTTGCTCAAAGGATGGGGTTTGACAACCGATATGCCGTTCAGGATCGGTCGATTCTAGAATGCTTCCCGCCTCTGATTGCTAAGTCGTTTGCCAAACAAAATTTGCGGGTTTTTGAATCGGGAGAAACGCTACACGAACAGGAAACCCTAGTTTTCCCAGATGGGATTCACCACTTCGACACTTCCAGAGTGCCGTTGAAGCACTCTAATGGTGAGGTTTATGCTTGCTTGGGGACTTTCCGTGAAATTACGGAGCTAGTGGAGACGAAGCAGGCGCTATCTCTGAGAACCGAGCAGTTGCAAGATGCCTTGACTGCTGCGAATGCAGCTTCTCAGGCGAAAACTGAGTTTCTAGCAACCATGAGTCATGAATTGCGGACACCGCTCACATCTGTGATTGGGATGTCCTCCGCTTTAATGCAACCGTATTTTGGCGAACTGAGCGGAAAACAGAAAGAATATCTCAAGATTATTCACAATAGCGGACAGCACCTGTTGCAGCTGATTAACGATATTCTCGATTTATCTAAGATTGAATCCGGTAAGGCGTCTTTAACCCTCAGTCAGTTTTCTCTGCGTCAGGTAGGGATTGAAAGTTTGGAACTGCTGCAAGAAAAGGCTCAAGTCCAACAGGTGAAGCTAACAGGGGATTTCGCTGAGTTGCCTCCCGCCGATGAATTTTGGGGGGATGAACGGCGCGTGCGGCAAATCTTGCTGAATCTACTCTCGAATGCGGTAAAGTTCACACCACCAGGGGGTGAGGTATGGCTGCGGATGCAGTGTGAAAGTAACCAGGCGATGATTGAGGTGGCAGACACGGGAATTGGGATTCCGATGGAGAAACAGCATCTTTTGTTTGAGGCGTTTCAACAAATTGATAGCTCTCTGCATCGGCAGCACGAAGGGACTGGGTTGGGATTGGCTTTAACTCGCCAGTTGGTGGAGATGCATGGCGGCACGATTAGCTTCCATTCAGAGGTAGATGCGGGAACGGTATTCGTGGTTTATCTTCTAGCCCAAAATCCAAAGTGAAGGGGTGAGGGAGAATCGGTCGCAAAGAATAAATAAAATCTAGCGACATCTAGCGACTCCCGACTTTGTTTTCGGCAAACCTTCAAAACAATCGGTCGGGATATCCCCTGGGTTTTCTACAATGGAATGGGGTGTTCCATCCGATGTGTCCCGATTGGGTGGAGATGCACAAATGGTGTTAAGGATGGTGTCAAGGACAGCCAGTTGAAGTTTTACGTGCTGGATGCGGCTGTTCCTTCGAGGGGTTATAAGTCGGGATGGTGGCGCTGTATTCTGGAGAATCTGCTTGCACTTTGCTCTTTTAAGCAATTGGCTGGCACGTTAATTGCCAATCTGGAATGGCTAATTGCTAGCCAGTTAATTCTCCTGTAGACCAATTCAGATTTAGATCATGGAACTCTGGTTGCTCCTACTGTTACTAGGACTGTTTACCTACTTCATCGTGAAGCGCAGTGTTGCCAGCATCACCCGAACCCCAATCTGGCTTTTGTGGATGGTGATGATGACACCGGCATTCATTTGGAGTGCCTGGATTTTGGTCTACGGTGAAGATAAGCGAATGCCGCCAGCTTTGGAGATTGCCCCGTTTATCATTTGCCCGATATTGTACTGGCTGCTGATTCAGTGGGGGCGTCGAGATTTTACCCCGCCGCCAAAACCGCAAGAAATGGTGGCGGAACAAGCTCAGAATCCATCTGAGGTACAGCCTGTTTCTGCTAGCGACGCAGGAAGTACTGTCCGTCCGATTGATAAAACGGAGGAAAAAAATCTTCGCAATTGCTTTCCCTGGTCTATCTATTACCTCCAGAACATCGATTACCGACCCCAAGCGGTAATTTGTCGCGGCAAGTTGCGAACGAATCCGGAGGTGGCGTACCAGACAATTCGGGAGAATATTGAGAAATTATTTGGCGATCGCTTCTTTGTTGTCTTTCAAGAAGGTTTGAATGGGAGTCCGTTCTTCGCACTGGTTCCCAATCCCCAAGCTCACTCGCAGGCACAGCAGCAAACCGAACCTTTAAAACGACCGGCTTTAGCCTTAGGGCTGCTGCTTGTAACTTTGTTTACCACTACTTTAGTTGGGGTGGAAATTTCAGAAGTTTCTAACGCCGCACTGCAATCTAACCCAGCTTTGCTGTTAAAAGGACTGCCCTATGCTTTGGCATTGGTGGCTATCTTAGGCATCCACGAACTCGGTCATTACCTGAGTGCCCAATATTACAAAATTCGCACCACGCTGCCTTACTTTATCCCCGTTCCTTTTTTCTTGGGCACATTTGGAGCGTTCATTGGGCGGCGATCGCCCGTACCCAGCCGCAAAGCGTTATTCGATTTGGGCATTGCCAGTTCCGTCGCTGGTTTTTTGGTGACGTTACCGCTATTGTTTTGGGGATTAGCCCACTCGGATGTGGTTGCTGTGTCGGAGCAGTCGAGTATCTTAAACTTCACTTCTTTGAATCCCCGGTTTTCCCTGTTATTAACTTTGCTAAGTAAATGGGCGCTGGGATCTGAACTGACAGCAAACACGGCAATCAAGCTTCACCCAGTGGGAGTGGCGGCTTATATCGGTTTTATCTGGACAGCGTTTAAGTTGATGCCGGTAGGACATCTGGATGGCGGTCACATTGTCCATGCCATGTTTGGGCAACGAAATGGGGCGATGATTGGTCAAATTAGCAGACTGCTGATGCTGGGATTGTCTTTAGTTCAGCCAGATTTGTTTATTTGGGCAATATTCTTATTCTTGATGCCAGTTTCTGATGAACCGGCGCTGAATGATGTGAGCGAACTTGACAACAAGCGCGATCTCTGGGGATTGTTAGTTTTGGCACTTTTAGTGAGCATTCTATTGCCAGTGCCAGGAAATCTCGCGCAGTTGTTGAAGGTTTGATTCAGATAATTGAGTAAAAGGTAATTGGGAATTGGTAAAAAGTTTTAAGGGGAGACGCGATTAATCGTGTCTGAGTTATGAGTTGTGAATCCAAGAATTTTCTTGGAACTCATCACTCTCATTAGCCATTAGCAAAGGAATAAGAACAATGGAAAAACAGCCGATTCAGGTGATAGGTGGTGGTTTAGCGGGGACGGAAGCGGCGTGGCAAATCGCTAATGCGGGTGTGCCAGTGGTGCTGCACGAAATGCGACCGCTGCGGTTTAGCCCTGCCCACCACTCCGAACACTTGGCAGAATTGGTGTGCAGTAATTCCTTTGGGGCAATGTCGAGCGATCGCGCAGCCGGTCTTTTGCATGAAGAATTACGTCGTCTCGGCTCAATGATTATCAATAAAGCCGACGAACACGCGGTTCCCGCTGGGGGTGCCTTGGCGGTGGATAGGGGCGTATTTAGCCGCGAATTGACAGAAATCCTCGCGAATCATCCCCTGATTGAGTTACGACGCGGTGAATTGCGCCAAATCCCCACAGAAGGCATTGTTGTCCTCACCAGTGGCCCACTAACCAGTCCGGATTTGGCTGAAGATTTGCAGCAGTTCACGGGCATGGAATACATGAGCTTTTTCGATGCCGCCAGCCCGATTGTGGTGGGAGAATCGATTAACCGGGATGTGGCTTTCTTAGCTTCTCGCTACGACAAGGGAGACGCGGCTTATCTCAATTGCCCGATGAATCGGGAGCAATATCTCCACTTTAGGCAGGAACTCTGCAAGGCTGAACAAACGGAATTGAAGGACTTTGACCGGGAAACGGCTAAGTTTTTTGAAGCTTGTCTGCCAATTGAAGAACTGGCGCAGCGGGGGGAAGATACGATGCGTTATGGCCCGTTGAAGCCGGTGGGATTGTTTGATGCCCGTAAAGGCGATTTCCGCGCTCCAGAAAATCAGTCGCAACGTCCTTATGCGGTGGTGCAGTTGCGTCAAGAAGATAAGGCGGGGCAGTTGTGGAATCTGGTAGGATTTCAGACGAATTTGCGCTGGGGCGAACAAAAGAGAGTGTTTCAGCTGATTCCAGGGTTGGAAAATGCTGAGTTTGTGCGGCTGGGCGTGATGCACCGCAACACGTTTATTAATGCGCCCCAACTGTTAAAACCTTCTTTGCAATTCCACAAACGCGCCACGTTGCTAGCGGCGGGGCAATTGGTGGGGACTGAGGGCTATACGGCAGCGGCGGCTGGTGGCTGGCTGGCAGGGACGAATGCGGCGCGGCTGGCTTTGGGCAAAGATCCGCTAACGCTACCAGGAACGACGATGATGGGGGCGTTGTTTGAATTTATTAGTTCGGCGTCATCAAAGCATTTTCAACCAATGCCGCCTAATTTCGGAATTTTGCCGGAACTGCCGACTCGGATTCGCAATAAGCAGGAGCGATATGGAGTTTATCGCGATCGCTCTTTTGCCGATTTAGCGAGTTGGAAAGCTGCGGCTAAATTGCTCGTTCCCAAGCTGAGCTTGGAACGAGAAGCAACAAGCGCTTCCA
Source organism: Trichocoleus sp. DQ-A3 (assembly GCF_039961975.1). Classification (NCBI taxonomy): domain Bacteria; kingdom Bacillati; phylum Cyanobacteriota; class Cyanophyceae; order Leptolyngbyales; family Trichocoleusaceae; genus Trichocoleus; species Trichocoleus sp. DQ-A3. Next base: position 50,007 of record NZ_JAMPKC010000011.1, read on the forward strand.
TTGAATAAGGAACGGGGATTTAATTAACCTCCCATTTTGCATAGGGAGATGGCGCTGCCATCCCCTACAGAATGGGAATGAGTGTAAGTGATTTGATCCACCTTCCTCAGTAGCATTAAGATCCCATGAGTCCGAAATAATAACTTGCAGCAACCACGAGAATTGTTAATACTCCGATTGTCGTGCTGATAAGAAATTGCTTAGAGGTTTTTTGATTAAGCTCCTGTTTACTTTCACCTTGCTCAGTGGTAGCCCCACGATTGGTTGCTTCGTTAGTTTTCATGGTTGTTAATGGTTTATGGTTATTTAGTACCCAGTTTGCTACAACTGCCAGAAACTTCATCTAACTTAAGAATTATCAAATAAATGTATACAGCGATACTTAATAGCTTTATACTCAGTTGTCTAACAAGCAGAACTGGTTGCTTATGAATTGAATTTAACAATCTTTTGCTAAGGCTTTTTTAGGCTTTAAATTACCTAAAGCAGCTTGTACAAATGAGTTTTTGATAGTATATTTTTATAATGGAAATCTGTGCGTTCAGGTAAATTGTTTCTCAATTAGCCGTACTGCCTCTACAGCACCATTAGGATAATCCGCAGGGCGATTGGATACCTGATTTTGCAGCATTGCCACAGTCGCGATCGCGTCCTCAATCTCTTCAACACAGTAGGCGCATCGTAAAGCCCTAACTTTTTGACGGTCATATAGTCGCTTAAAGGCAAAAGCGACTAACGGGACGCCCACCGCAGCACATTCATGAACCGTGTTGTAACCAGCCCCGCCGACAACAACATCAGCCGCCGGTAAGCATTCAATTCCCGGTGAGTGAGAAATCCAGAACTGCGGCGGACATCCTTCTGGACAAAACGGTGCTAAAACACACACCGTTGCCTCTGGAAACGCTACATTTAGGTGAGTTGCGAGCTTACCAAAGAAAGATGATTCGGAAGCTTGTCCGGCTGCACACACCAGGATAATCTTTGTTTTGATAGTAGATTCAGTCTCTTTAGTCCGAGAAGGCAGACTTTGTTTGTTTAGCTGCGACTTACAGTCGCCAGGTTTATGACACAATGCATCAAGACCAAGTAGCGATCGCGCCTTTTTTCTATCTGGCAGTTCCTCAGCATTGCGAATTAACCAGGGACTGGTGTAATAGACAATTGGTAAATCTGCTAGCGGCGAATCTTCTCCATCTCCCGGCACAATAACCGCATCAAAGTTTTCTTTAACAAAAGAACGCAACTCAAAACGGTGAATATAAGCTGGGGTGATATCGCGGTGAACTAAAATTCGGGGAATGTGCTTTAACTGGGGCAAAATATCTGCCAACTCACCACCCAACCCGCGAGGAAAAGTATCGACAATTAAACAGTCGTACCGGGTGTTTAATAAAACATCCCGCACTTGTTCGCAAGTCGCCCCAAAACCAGCGTCAGGTGCAATGATTTGCACATCGCAACCCTCACCGCCCAAGTAAGTTGCATAAGGGGTATTCGTAAGAATTTTGACGTGATGGTAACGGGTAGCCATTCGTCCGAGAGATAAGCTACGGGTAAGATGTCCCCAACCGCCTCCCAAAGCATAAATTAACCAAATTGACATTTTTGGAGTTTTCAACGCAAAGAACACAAAGGTAAACGCAAAGGTACGTTAAGGAATCGTTTTTTCTTGGTGTGCCTCTGCGTTATCTTTGGCGTCCCTCTGCGTTAAAAATTTAACTTGCCCCCATATCCATCTCAAAATCGGCATCCATTTCCCCTTCTAGACTCATATTGTCTGCTTCGGTGAAATCGACATTGCCAGTTTCCGGGTCATAATCATAGCGATCGCGGTTGTCATAGTAGTTGCTGCCCCAATAACCGCGATTGTAGTTACCATATCCAGAGTAATAGGAATAATCGTAGTAATAGGGGTTATTATCTGGGTAACTACAATAAGGACAGCCAATGTTTGTAGTGCGTCCGCAGCGACGTTTGAAGAGAAATCCCACCATGCGATCGCATTCTCCACTTGCAGCCATCCCCGATGAACTGGTAGCCTGACTGCTGCTGGGATTGAGTTGAATTTCGTAGGGGCCGATTTGCAAGCGATCGCCATCGATTAGCGTACTACTGGGCAACCGGACGCTGTTAATTAAGGTGCCAGTACTGCTATTTTGATCGACTACGATTAACTCGCCATTCGCTACATCAATTAGAGCATGATATTCAGCCACTTGCTCGTTGGCTAACACAATTCTAGCAACCCGATTACCATCAATTTCTTGGGGCATTGAGGCAAATTCTCGACCCAAGGCGACAGGCGTTTCTAACATGGGCTCTCGTCTTTCGCCGGTGGCTGGATCTATCCAACTCAGTTGAATTTGCAAGGATTATTTCCCTCCCGAACGATTAACTGCGTAAGCTAAAGCGGCTTTTTGTTCTTTGCTTAAAACGTCGAATCCGAAACTAGCGATCGCAATTGCGCTTACCTGAGATTTTGTAGAAAAAACTGGTTTGTCGGCTGCATTGATCAGAGAAGTTTTACCATTCTTTACTTTCACCTTGTAAAGCGACTGTTTATCCGGTGACTCAACCTCAAAACCGTAATCTCGCGCCTTAATCCTGTAAATTTCTTTATCTGCCGCATCTTCTAACTTGTAATCTCCATCATTCTGTCTTCGCAAAACATACAATTCTTTTGTTTGATCTGCATTCTCAATCTTCCAGTAACCCTCTTTGGTTACAACGTAGCCTAAAACTTGATCGGCAGGATTCTTGATTTTTACTTTCCCCCCACCATCAACATTAAATCGAGCTAATTCTTTGTCCTTTCCATCAAGCAATTTTGCCCCATCCGCCTCTGGTTTCAGGGCAAAATCTTCCGCACCCCCCTCTTGTTTAAATTTTATCTTCTCTGTATTAGTCGTCACCGCTGACGAATTATTTTGAGCAATTGGAGATGTTTGCGGGTTAGATGTTGTAGATACTTCTGCTGCCTGCTTAACAGAATTACTACAAGAAACTAGTATTATTACCGCTGCCAAAGCTAAGCCGGAAAAAAATTTTCTGTTCATGTTATTCATTGTTCAAGTTTCCACCAAAATCCTTCCTTTATTTAGGAACAGTTTGCATAATTAATGTTCCGGATTTTTGCAAACAAACTAAATATGTTTTTATTTTTACTTACTTTGCCTTAGATAACATCCGAGCTAAATTTAGAACTTGATACAGGCTGAGAAACATCATCGTGATAGTTTGATACAATGTTTCTTCGTTCCAAGGCATCGAAGGTGGCATTTTCACGACTAAGTTTATTCCCTTATCCGTCACTCTCATCCGTTTTACCTTAGTCAGTTTTGGAATTTTTACTGCATTCACAGCTTCATTGTTCAGAACTTTGATTGCCCCGTACCGTCGTTGCGGATAAGTTAAATCCAGACTGATATCTAATCCCTTGGCTTTCGATTTCGTTTTGTATTTTGATTTGCCGCTTCTAGAAGTTTTCCATCCATAAGCGGTCTGATTTAGCTCAGAAGTTGTTAATACAAAACGAGTTTTATCTAAAAATTGTCCTTCCATTTTTAGCCAATCATCTTGGAAAATATCTATTTTAAATCCTGATTTCGAGGGATGGGCAACTGTTTTAATCTGCTTAGATTTTTGATGGGCTGGACTGAGATCTAAATGAACACTGACCTTAGCTTCCTTATCCATATCTCGCTCCAGCATTTCCAAAATTTTTTCCGTTAATGCATAGCGATGATTTGGTAAATTTAATCGGCTATATTTACTCCTCCTTATTCCTGCATAAATCGCTACAATCGTACATCCTAATCCAACAAACAATAATAAAATAGTTACAATATTTCCAAATAATTGAAGCCCATCTCCCATCTCTCCTACAACTATCATTAAAATGAACGCTATAACAATTGAAGTAATCGCACCAATAACACATTTGGTTGCTAAACTTCCAAACTCTGTTTGCTTTGCCTCCGAGGCTCTATCTAGGGTTGCCATTTCCCTTAAGTCTTTGACAATATCAGAAACAGCAGCCGTCACCGAATAAGTCAGAGATTTGCGAAAGGCTTCTAAATTTATTGACATTTGTAATAAAAATTCAATATCAATGAATCGGGAATTACGGAAGGTAGCGATCGCTTACCTAAAATCACACTCAAACGCTTTGATAACAGATACGTTCTCGGAAGTGGTAACTATCGTTACAAAAAGTTAGAATCTTAGGGCAAAATTGAGTCATAGTTTAGTTGATGAACGATTCTAGAATAGTTTACGTTTCTTTTGATACCGTACCAGCGCCCAAGGGAGCCGCAATTCATATTTCTGCTTTTACTCAAGCTTTGGCAGATGCTTTTGGCGACATTCAGCTAGTGACAGTTTCCCCGACAGCCTACGCAGTAAATCAGAGGGAATCACCTCATGTTATCCAATCCATGTTACCTGCGCTAGGAGATACGTTAATTAATCGAGTGCTTTATTTTCGCGCGATGCTGGGCAATTGGTGGCAGAATCAGTGGTTTGAGACAGTGCATATCCGTTCTATTTATGAAGGATTTCCCATTGCCCTGAGCAAAGAAAAATTATGTAAGTATTTAATTTTTGAAGTTAATGGATTGCCATCCATTGAACTCAAATATCGCTATCCAGCAGTGGCAGAAGATCGGGAATTATTGCACAAATTAAAGGCACAAGAAAAAATTTGTCTAGAAGCATCAGATTTAATTTTAACGCCTAGTTCCGTAACCAGGGACTATCTCCAAACAAGAGGGGTTCCCGGCTCAAAAATCCGCGTCATTCCCAATGGAGTTGATTTAGATATATTTACTTATCGTCCTTCAAAACTTAGGGATGCCGAGTATCCAAATCTTCCCTATCAGGACAAGGAAATGCCACCCCTACAGATTGAAAATGATTCAATAAAGACTCAGCCTCGATTTCAGGTGTTATATTTTGGGACATTTTCCCCTTGGCAAGGGATTAATCTTGCTGTTGAAGCACTGGCACTTGCTGACCGGGATTTTCCTACTCAATTAACAGTCATTGGACAAGGTCGCGACTTTCAGATTTTAGCCTTAAAACAGCTAGCTTTAAAACTAGGAGTAGCAGAGTCTCTCACGATTTTAGACCCTGTATCGCAAGCGGAACTCGTCCAAAAAATTCATGCATCTGATGTAATTTTGGCTCCGTTGACGCCCAATGACCGAAATCTGGTTCAGGGTTGTTGTCCTTTAAAAATTTTGGAAGGAATGGCGACAGGTACGCCGGTAATTGCTAGCGATTTACCTGTGGTGAGAGAATTGGGTGTGGATGGGGTACATTTCCTGCTCGTCAAACCAGGTTCTGCAAAGGAAATTAAAGATGCCTTGCTGAGGTTAAAAACAGAACCGGAATTGGCAATAAACTTAGCAAGGAATGCCCGTCAGCAGATTGAGAATGATTACACTTGGAAACACGCCGGTGATGCTTTGGTAGCAGCTTATGAGGAACTTGGAATTAAACGATCGATAACAGTTTGAAGCCGCTGATTTTCATGTTTTAGAGAAAATTCAGCGAGAATACGATCGCGCCCTGCCATCCCAATCTGACGCCTAGCACTTGGCTCTAAATCTAAACACTCCAGCACCGCCTCACCCAGTCGATGTAACTGGGAACGAGGAAGCAAAAATCCACTTTTCCCATGCTCAATCACCTCTGGAATTCCACCGGCATCGCTGGCAATACAGCAACAACCACAAGCGATCGCTTCTAGCAACGCATTCGGCATCCCCTCCCATACCGAAGGTTGCAGATAGACATCACACAGCCGCAGATGCCCCGCTACCGCCGCAGGACTCGCTAAATGTCCGGTAATAATCACCCGCTTGGCGTCTTCTGGATGCTGAGTCGCATAGAGTTGTAGTGCTGCTTCTTGAGACGCCCGCACTTCCCCGATAATTAACAAACACGCAGGACGTTGGGCGCGGACTATTGTTAAGGCATTCAGAAGAAACTGCTGCCCCTTCTTTTCTCGTAATTCTCCGGAAAATCCCAGTACCGCTTCATCAGGAGCAATGCCTAAAGATGCTCTCAGAAGGGATGATTCATGAGTTGCGCCGATAATGGGGGGCGAAAATACCCGCTCGTTGACGCCATTTTTCAAAACCATCACATTATCCCGCTGGGCGAGTAGCTGAATCTTTCGGGCCATATCAGCACTCACCGCCGTAATCAAACGGGCATTTAACAACGTCCATTGCAGTCGCGCAAAATCTCCCGGTGGAAACATGGCTCGATCGATATCATTCCCACGGGCGCTTACCGTGCTGGGAAGGCCATTTGTCGCTGCAAACCAAGTAGCTAAGAACCCACTGGGGAAGACATAGTGCCCCCAAACAGCATCGTACCCACGGCACTGATGCAGCCAGTCGAGGACGTTAAGCGTATGAGGCATCGTCATATCCCAGTGGCGATATAGCCCCACCCGATGGACTTTGAGATGTTTGACGATTTGGAAATCTTGACTTTCAGCGTGCCCGGTTGCTCCCCCTCTGGCAACATCTGAACTCCGGACTTCTCCCGGTTGCAAGTAACGACTCCACGCCACAACGTCTACTTCAATGCCCAACTGGCAGAGGGCGGCGGCGATGCGTCCGGCGCTACTCGCTAACCCGCCAATATCTGGGGGAAATCGTTCCGTGAGAAAAAGAAGACGTCTCAAGGGACTCTAAAGAATTGCTACTAGGACTGTTTAAAGTCTAAAGTCTAAAATGCGATCGCTCAGTTGTGAATCTGATTCCCTTAACGTTTTGTCTAACCTAGAGGGATTTCGTTTAATTCAGGAAAAATCTGAAAAACCCAGGAGGATCTTATTCCCTTTCTGCGAGCCATCAGCGGTCAACGGAATGAGACAACTAATCCCCATGAACGGGGATTAGGGGCAGGGAGCCGCAGGCGATGGTAGTGTGGGTTTTTTTGATCGAGGGGAATCCCCTCACCGCTATTCCTTCTCAGTCGCCCCCCTCAATCGCTACCAGCACCACTGTAATATTGTCTCTGCCCCCTTTATCTTTAGCGGACTCGACAAGGGCGTCGGCTGCCTTTTCCAAGGAAGTAACCTTGAGGTGAGTTGCAATCAACTGATCCGAGAGTTCTTCTGTGAGTCCATCGCTACACAGCAGCAGTCTGTCGCCTGCTTGCACATCCAGCGGTTGGATCTCAATCAGACGCAAATCTTTACGACCCAGACACTGAGACAATACGTGACGCCACGGGTGCATTTTAGCTTGTTCGGAAGTCAGCTCCCCGGCTTTCATCGCCCGTGCCACCCAAGTATGATCCTCAGTGATTTGCTCTAGAGTTGCCCCTCGCATTCGATAAAGGCGAGAGTCCCCCACATGAGCGACCCAAGGCTGCTGTTGGCGAAACATCACTACAACGCCTGTCGTGCCCATATCTGAGCGTTCTGGATGATTCGCTTGATCTTGTAAAATCGCCTGATTTGCATCCAAGAAGGCTTTTTCTAATAACGCTGGGCAAGTCTCGTCGGAATGCCAATGCTCATCTAGATAGGTGTAGATAGCCTGAGTGGCGATTTGGCTTGCCTCCTGGCCTCCTGCATGTCCTCCCATGCCATCAGCAACTATAAAAAATCGCCCATCAGGGTCGATATGGTAGTCATCTTGGTTGACGGAACGAAGAAGTCCCGCATCAGAGAGGCCCGTGGAGCGAGGAATCATATATTGTCTGCTGGCAACAGCAACTTTACTTTACCCGAATCAAAACATCCGATCAAATCGGTCGAGGCGCATGAGCAAGCGAATGAGGACAAACGCGATGGCAGATGCCCCCAGAGCAACCACGACTGCCAACCCGACATAACCCTGAACGAAAAGGATGGTGGCTGACAGAGTGAAGGCACTGATGAGCAAAGTATAGTTGGTTCCTAACTGAATACTGCTCATTCGCCGAAGAATGCGATCGCTCTCAATAGAGCGCACTCGAATTCGCAGGTCGCCCTGCTCTAATTTCTCAATCGTATCCTCAATCCGCCTGGGCAAACTCAAAGCCGTACTGCTAACTTGAGCCGCTTGCCGTCCTAATTCATTCAAGAAGCTACTACTACTATTACTGCCATTACTATCTGCCATAAGCTGCATTGCAAAGGGTTTTGCAACCTCCATAAAGTTAAATTCCGGGTCTAAGCCTTTTCCAACCCCTTCTAAAGTTGAGAAGGCTCGCATCACAAAGGTAAAAGTCGCCGGAAACCGAAAAGGTTGGTCGTAAGCAATTTCATAAAGGTCTTCACTAATCTGACTCACCGATTGGTTTTCAAACGGCTTGTCCATAAAGTGATCCAGCATATACTGAATCGATCGCCGTACGGGTCCCATATCATCAACCGCTGCCAGCGCTCCCATTTCGACGAGCGAATGCATCACTCGGTCGCCATCTTTTTGGGCAATGCCAAACAGCGTTTCCATTAGTTGCTCGCGAATGTTGGACTTAATCCGCCCCATCATGCCGAAATCATAGAAAATTAGGGCACCTTCGGGACTGACTGCGATATTGCCAGGATGCGGGTCGGCGTGGAAGAAGCCATCGTTGAGCAATTGTTGCAGGTAAGCTTTAGCACCCAGATGAGCCAGTTCCTTTCGATCTAGCCCTGCTGCTTCCAGCGCTTCATAGTGACTAATTTTGATGCCCGGAATGTACTCAAGAGTGACAACCCGTGGCGACGTATATCGCCAGTAGACACGCGGCACTTTTACCCAATCATAGGCGCGGAAGTTGCGGCGAAACGTATCGGCGTTGCTGCCTTCATTCAGGTAATCAATTTCTTCCCAAAGAATTCGGCTGCACTCCTCATAGATTCCCAGCCAGTCACGACCCCGACCCCAGTCGGGATGGTTTTGAAAGAAACGGGCAATTCCTCTAAGAATTTGCAAATCAACCGTAAACAGCTGCCGCAGTCCGGGTCGTTGTACCTTGACCACGACTTCTTCGCCGCTGTGGAGAGTTGCTTTATGTACCTGTCCCAAGCTAGCAGCCGCGAGGGGAATCGGGTCAAAAGTGCGGTAAAGCTGCGAAACTTTCTTGCTGAAGTCCTTCTCAATCAACACCTCAGCTTGTTCGTAGCTAAAAGCAGGCACTTTGTCTTGCAGCTTAGAAAGTTCCTCCACATACTCCACAGGGAATAAATCGGCACGGGTGGAGAACAGCTGCCCAACTTTAATAAAAGTCGGCCCTAGGTCTAAGAACGTCTCTCGAATCCAAATCGCTTGTGCTCTGCGTCTGTGGGCTTGTTTTTCCTCTGTAACTCCGCCCGGATAGCTCCAAGATTTGTTGTAGCGCCAGAGCTTAAACAATAAGGTTAAAACAAACCCCCAAATATCTACGAAGCGCCGTTGATGGGAGTAACTTTCGCGGTTCCACCGATAAGCCTTATCCTTACGGGCCTTATCAGCGGCACGCTGGGCACTCGGCGTGCTAGCCGCGTATCGCTTCAGTTTAGAGTCATTAGGATAGGCTGACACTCGGATTCCTAAGTCTGTTTTTTCAAGTAGTTGGCGCGATCGCAGTTGAGTGCGTGAGTTTTGGATAACTAACAACTCACAACTGAACTTTTAACTGAATTCCCCCTCAGCACGCGAACAGAGCGCTGCGCTCTCAGGATTTATACTGAGCTGCTGCGATAGCGTTGTAATTCGGCGCGAAAGCGAGCGACTTCTGCCCGAAGTTCATCAATCGTCGCTTGCAAATCTGTTGTTTGGGTGCCTTGAGGCACAATGCTGGTAGTGGTTCGCCCCCGCATCACCGTTTCAGCTTGGGCGTTAGAGCGTTCGGTTACTCGTGAGGTGAAGTGCCGCAAAGACTCTCGTTGTTCAGCATCAAATTTGCCGAGTTCTGAGAGAGCATTGGTGACGGCGTTTTCTACCTGTTCATTGAGAGCTTCTGCAACCGCTCTGCCGACAAAAAAGGCATGAACTACAGGATTCGTCATGAAAAAATCTATTTGTGCGTCCGAAACAAATTATAACTTGCTTGCTCTCGATACTACATACAGCCTAGGTTACAGCTTAGGCTTTGGCAGTGTACCTGAGGAAGGTGGTACGGGTGCGACAACAGCAGCGGGGGGTGATAGCAGGTTAGCGTTGGACGTGGGATCGGGGGTGTCTGAGATGGGCCAGTCGTCGCGGGGTGGAAAGGATTGTTCGGTATGCAGGATAGAAGATCCCGGTCCCATTGCTCCGTTCAAGCGAACTGCCAAGCCGAATCCAGCACCCGTACAGGTAGCGATCGCAGCGGTCATCATCAGCCCTCTGCCTAGTGTCAGTTTGGGAAACTTTAAGTTTTGTAAGCTAGGAAGGTTCGCTGACGAGCCAAGCTTTGTAGAGACGCGATTCATCGCCTCTGGAATCTTGAAACTCTCTAGCGAGATTTTCAGTTTGGCAAAGGCAATCGGGAAGTTTGCCCGTATCGCTGTTTTGAGTTTTTTCGGGGCAGCACTCACTTTGGCTAGTCGAGTTTTGTAGGGGCGGGTTTTGCCCGGTCGCTTCACATCCTGGCTAAGATTCCAGTTCACTCCGCTAGCAAGCGATATCTTCGGTTTCGTGTTGCTGGCTGGTTGCGGCTTTTGGGGGGCAGGCTGAGATTTGGGGATTACAGGGCGACGAGCCGTTTGGGTCGCGCGGGGAGCCTGTGGAGCCTTGCTAGCTGGCAACAGGGAGAGCCAATCTTCTACTTTTTGGGGACGCTTCTCGGCTTTGATTTCTAAGCCACACAAAATCGCAGCGATCGCAGTCGGGCTGAGTTTGGGTTGAATTTCCCGTAAATTTGGCAGAGGGATGCGATCGCGTAGCGGTGCCGGAACCGGCGGTTGCCCTGTCAGCAAGCAATACAAACTTGCTGCTAAAGCATAGACATCTGTCGCTGGGGTGAGTTGTTTCGGGGAAAGATATTGTTCGATTGGGGCATATCCGGGACTCAGCAAACTGGCTTGGGTTTGCGTCACTCCCTGCGTAAATTCAGCACAAAAACCAACGTCAATCAGCACAACATCATCAGTTTCTTGACGCCGGATGATGTTTTGGGGTTTGACATCTCGGTGCAGTAACCCTGCCTTGTGGATAACCGTTAAGGCACTGCCAATTTGACGAATATAGTCAAGGGCTTGGGCTTCTGGCAAAATCTGACCCGCGGGCAGCGATTGGGCCAGGGTCTGCCCCGGTATGAACTCCATGACGATGAAACATCGCCGAGATTCCTCAAACAAGTCGAGAACCCGAACCAGGTGAGGATGCTTGCAGCGAGCGAGGCGACGTACCTGGGTGAGAAATTGCTGCCCAAACCGCTCAAAATCGGGATGAGTCCTCAGACTGTCGTTGAGGGTTTTGACGACGACCGCTTTCCCCGATTGAGTATGAGTCGCCCGGTAGGTGATCCCAAAGATACCTTGACCCAGTGGGGCGTCGAGGACGTATTTGCCGTTCTTCAGGACTGCTCCAGCCGTTAAGTTCATTAAAGATTTGTTACAGTTTTCCCAACTATGCTACCGTCTTGGTACGAATTTTGAGTCTCAGGAGGGAGGGAAGCGGCGGTTGATTACCGGGCTTGCTTAGGGCGGGTGTTTCCGCTCCTGGATTTGACTCTTAGCCGCTTCAAAGTGGATAATACTCTGCCAAAAATTTTTCAGCATCAGCGCGATCGCGGATTTCTCCATCCAGCGTTGCTGCCAACAGACGATCTAACATGGGTTTAAATTCACGCCCCGGTTTGTAGCCGAGGGTTTTCAAATCATTGCCGTTTAATATCGGTTGAATATTCGCCCAGATAGTGAGATATCGCCAAATTAGCCGCCGAATCAGACGCGAATTTTTGACAGCAATCAAAATCAACGTAGGCAATTCGTACCGTCTCAGCAACACGACAATTTGACTCGGTCGGTGACATTCGGGCAAAAATTTCACCACATCCGCTCGATCCCGATCGAGTTGCTCTAATCGTTCGATACTGTCTGTCGGTAATTGCAGATTGATTGCCACTTTCGCGCGATATTCGCCAGCGAGGTAGGCAATTAAAATTTCTAGCCGCATCTGCCAATGATCGAGGGTTTTCTGGGGATCAAATCGGCGCAGACACCGATCTAGTAAACGCACCTGCTTCCATAATGGCTCATCTAACTCTAGCGTGGGATGGAGGCACCGCAACGCCCCCAGATCGGCAAGTAACTGCAACGCGGGTTTCCAGTAGGGCGCTTGGAGGATGTATTTGAGTTCTGCTTTCAGCCGTGTTTGTAGCGCTGGGGCTTTGCTATTTTCAGAGAGCGATCGCTCGTAAATTCCACTCTCTAGCGCATAGCGGATATATCCTTCCGTCTGTGGCTCAATCTGAAATCCCAGGCGCACTGCAAACCGCACGGCGCGATAAATGCGCGTCGGATCTTCGATAAAGCTATTGGCATGGAGGACGCGGATTTGGCGCGATCGCAAATCTAGCATTCCGCCAAAGAAATCTAATAATTCACCCGCGCGGGGTGGCGTCAGTCGCATCGCCAAGGCGTTAATAGTGAAATCTCGCCGATATAAATCTTGGCGAATTGAACTTGCTTCAACTTCTGGGTTCGCCGCTGGGTAAGGGTAAAACTCGGTTCGAGCTGTCGCAATATCTACCCAAAGAGAGTCTAAAACTGGGTCATTGTGCCACAGTAGCGCGGCTGTTTGAAATTGACCGTGGACTTCTAGACGGGCATTTGGATAGGTTTGTTGAAGTGCTTTCGCCAGTTCTACTCCAGCACCGACATCCGCCGAACGGTGAAAGCCATCTACTACCAAGTCAATATCTGAAAGCATCAAGGTTTCATGGGGATTGGCGAGCAGTAAATCCCGTACCCCTCCGCCAACCAGATAGAGATGCCAGCCGCGTTGTTCTGCCTGCTGGGAGGCTCTGGTGAGAAATTCCCACAAGGGAGGAGCAAGGCGATCGCGCAAAATATCGGTCAGGGGTTGATGAGTATTCGGAATTGATAATCGGGAATTGGGAAGGGGATTTTTTCTCTCGTCATCTGTAACATATCCTCCATTCCCTCTTCCCTGATGCAACTGCCGTAAGACATCGGTGCGCGTCACCATTCCGACAAGTTGCCCATCTTGCAATACTGGCAACCGCCCGATATCGTAAGTCACCATAATCGATTCAATCTCTGGCAAGGACGTATCCGGGGTAATCGTCTTCAGATTGTTAGCCATGTAGCCTTTTACCGGCGCATGACTAAAGCCATGATGCAATGCCAGATCGATATCCCGCCGGGAAACAATCCCCACCAGTTGGTCTTCGGAATTCACGACCGAAAGACCAGAATGCCCATAACGTAATAAAATTCTCTGGGCTTGCTCAATGGTCGTGTCCGGGCGAATTGTTCGCACTGGCGATGACATCAATTCCCGAGCTGTCAGCGGCTGGGGAATTTGATGTTTTAGCTGACTGACGAGCTGCTCCAGGGTTGCCTGGGAATCGACGCCGCGAAGTGTCACCGACGCCGCCTGGGAATGCCCCCCGCCACCCAGCGGTTGAAATAATTCATTGAGATTGGTGCCTTCAATACGCGATCGCCCAATGACCGTAAATCGCTCTTCACCTCCATCCCCCACTGGATACGCCGTAGCGAGTAGCAAAGCATCGCTTTCGCCCAGATCCAGAAGTCGAGTCGCAAGCGTTGACAAGCCGGGAACGTAGTCAGAGGTTTTGAGCAGCACCCAAGAAACGGTATAGCCGCACGTTGTCGCTCTTTGCAAGTTGTCCAGGGCTTCCGTCAACAGTTCCTGCAATTGAGGCGATAAACCCGGCTCAACATAATCGGCAATTAAGCGCAAGCTTGCCCCCTGTTCCATTAACCAAGCCAACGCGATCGCATCTCTTGCCGTCGCCCCTTCATAAGTTAACGATCCTGTATCCACATGGATTCCCAACGCCATCACGGTTGCCTCAGAAGGTGTCAACTGGATGCCTTCTTGCTGGAGTTGCTCGGCAATCAGAGTAGTGGTTGCACCGACAGGCTCAACTTGGGTGCGGGTAGCGGGGATATCTCCGTCCCCATCTGGGTGATGGTCGTAAACGACAACTTCCCATAAATCCGGTAAATCCAGCCATTCAGACGCCTTTCCCACGCGATCGCGTTTTTGAGTATCCACAACGGCAATCGACCGAATCTGCTCTGGGTTCACAGCGCGACGCTCAATCAGCGCATACTCATCTCGGTGCAACGCCAAAAAATCCCGCACTGCTGGATGGCAACCGCCGGTCAGCACGACCCTAGATCCCGGCTGGAGACGGGTTAGCCCCACCGCCGCTCCCAAGGTGTCAAAGTCCGCTGTTGTATGGCACAAAATCACATTCATCATCATGAGTCCTTAGTCATTAGTCCTTTGCCCATGACCCATAACCAATGACCCATGACGAATGACCAATGAGTGTCGATTTTTGATACGGTACTACTGTATAGAATTGCGGCTGAACTATTTCTATCCAGCCCATTGCTGTCTTGGGAGAAGAGAAAATGACAATTTTATTTCAGTTGGTACTAGGTGCTTTAGTCTTTTTATCATTCGTCATGGTCATTGGGGTTCCAGTTGCCTATGCCACTCCTCAGAACTGGGATCAGTCTAAGCGCCTCCTTCTTTTAGGATCTGGAGTTTGGATTGCTCTGGTATTTCTGACAGGTGCCCTAAGCTATTTGGTAGTTTAAGGATAGTCAGAGTCAGTCATCGGTCAGGGTTCGATGGTCATCAGTCCACTGCACCCGACTCAGGACTAAAGACAAATGACTGATGACTCAAAACAACTGACAAAAAGCTTCTTATATCTAAAATCATGGCAGTTTTCGAGGGAACGTTTACTCAGACTCAACCCCTACGGTTTGCGATCGTCATCGGTCGCTTCAACGATTTGGTGACGACTAAACTATTGGAGGGGTGTCAAGATTGTCTGAAACGCCACGGCATCGATGTCAATCCTCAAGGCACTCAAGTGGACTATGCTTGGGTTCCTGGGAGTTTTGAGGTGCCTTTGGTGGCTCACCAGTTGGCACTCACGCGCCGATATGATGCTGTAATTTGCCTGGGTGCAGTCATTCGGGGTCAAACTCCCCACTTTGATTATGTCTCCTCGGAAGTCTCCAAGGGAATTGCCAACGCTGGGTTTCAAACGGGTGTGCCGATAATTTTTGGCATTCTGACGGTAGATACAATGCAACAAGCCTTGGAAAGAGCTGGCATCAAGAGTAACCACGGCTGGGAATATGCGATGAATGCCCTAGAAATGGCAAGCTTGATGCAGCAGCTCAAAGGGAATGTAGGTGGCGCATCCTACGGTAATAATGCGGTTCATACAGTAACAACTCAAGCACTGCCAGTTTCGCCGAACCTGGCGATTTCTCCAGAGTCAGCAGTTGAACGCAACGCATCTGATTCTCTTTGATCGTTGCACTGAGAGCCAGGCGCGCTGGAGCTGGGGCGGGGTTTTCCCGCCCAGAGCTGCGAATTTAGGCCGCGAATTTAGAAAGATTGATCTCTCGTCTTTCATGCCACCCTTCAGGAAGGGCAAAGCCGGACATCCTTCATTTTTGCCCTAGCACTTCTCGTCCTAGGTAAGGTTGCAGCGCTTCGGGTATCTTGATGGTGCCATCTGGTTGTTGATAGTTCTCCAGAATCGCTGCCATTGTGCGCCCGATTGCTAATCCGGAACCATTCAACGTGTGGACAAACTGGGTTCCTTTTTTTCCAGCTTCTTTGAAACGAATGCTGCCGCGTCGAGCCTGAAAATCCATGAAGTTAGAGCAGCTAGAAATCTCGCGGTATTTCTCAGCAGACGGCAGCCATACCTCTAAGTCGTAGCACTTTGCTGCCCCAAACCCTAAATCCCCAGTGCATAACTCAATGACGCGATAAGGCAACTTCAATGCCTGCAAAATTGCCTCGGCATTTTGTACCAACGATTCATGCTCTGCGGCAGAGTTATTGGGATGGACAAGTTTTACTAACTCGACTTTATTAAATTGGTGCAGTCGAATTAGCCCTCGCGTGTCTCGTCCGTAGCTACCTGCTTCCCGGCGAAAACAGGGAGTATAGGCACAGTGATAGATAGGCAGCTGCGACGCCTCTAAGATTTCGTCTCGATAGAGATTCGTCACCGGCACTTCAGCAGTGGGAGCTAGCCACAAGTCATCTTGAGCGCATTTAAAGCTTTCGTCGGCAAATTTGGGCAGCTGACTTGTGGCGGTAAGCGATTCGCTGTTGATCAGAAAGGGGGGAATCACTTCTACATATCCAGCCGCGATTTGCCGGTCGAGCATGAAGCTAATTAAAGCTCTTTCTAAGGCAGCACCAGCACCAATTAATGTGACAAAACGACTTTGTGCAACTTTCGCAGAGCGCTCAAAGTTGAGAATTCCTAATTGTTCGCCGATTTCCCAGTGGGGAAGAACTTCGGAATTTTTAGGTAAGTATTCATCCCCCCAACGGCGGACTTCTACATTCTCTTCTTCAGTTTTACCAATCGGTGTGGACTCACTGGGTAAGTTAGGAAACGATAACAAGAGCGCTTCTAACTCGGCTTTCAGGGTTCTTTCCTGGGGTTCAAGTTCGGCAATCTGGTTTTTGATTTGGTTGCCTTCTTCCCGCAATGCTTGGATTTCTGAGCCGTTGGGATCGCTACCCGATTTAATTTTTTGACCAACTAATTTGCCGATTTCGTTCCCACGAGCTTGGAGCTGACTTCGCTTTGCTTCTAGTTCTCGTTGCTGCTGGTCGCGCTGCAAAATCGGCTGTATGTCATATTGCCCGATCCCGCGACGATTCAGGCGCTCTTGTACACCTTCTGAATTTTCCCGTATCTGCTTGAGGTCTAGCACAGATTTTTTCCAGCTTTTTTTGCCAATTAATCAGAATACACTGCGATCGCGCGATCGCGATGATACAGCCGAGAGTCTGTATGCGCTCTCAGCCTTCTTTACTTGCTGATGCCGCAATTCGACCCTTTGCCTCCATTACTGTCGGTTGATGCGACTATACAACCACAAGGAAACAACAATCCCGGCAAAATGAGCGGTAATTGTATGTGTATTCGCCAGCACCACAAAAATATCTAAAGGTTGAATCAACCGATTAATAAATTGGGGATCGTAGATGGCTACCCCACCTTGAGCCTGAGCCAGCGACTTTGCCAGCAGAGTGCCGGTAATCGCTTCTGCGCCCAGAACTGCTAATAATAATCCTCCTAAACTAACGAGTAATCCAAACCTTAAAACTTTAATCGTATCTGCCTTTTTCGGGCGGAGGTTGGGATTAGAATCTTTTAGCTGTATGCCCAAACGGGTGTAACGCCAAGCTTGATAAACACTGAAATACAGCACTAAAAGACCGCAAACTGCAAAAAAGATACTGCCACCCGTCCCTGGGCTAGCAGCGGCAGCGCCACTGGCACGCGGCTGGGCGGCGGGGATGGCAAACAAGAAAATTATGCTCGAAACAACGGCTAGGACTAACTGAACCCAGAAGCCAGCCCAGCCAGCGATCCGAAAAGAGCCAGCGATTCGCTGTAGAGCTGAAGGAACGGGAGATGAATCGAACTGTTCTCGCATAAATTGATTTTAAATCGGTTTAATTCCGGATTTATCTATAAACAGAGCGTTTTGTTGAACAAGTAATGCAATCCCAAATTTATACGGTAATCTTCCTAACCACCAGTTTGAGGCAATGGGGCAGCAAAATTCAAAGATGTTTAACCTCTGGAGAACTTTTAACCCAATGGAGCCGTCTTTCTTTCGAGAGCAGGCTTCTAATTTACTTGGCTTTGATGACGGCCTGCCATTTCCAGAGCAGCCCTCTCGAAGTGGAAGCAGCATGATGAAATTCCTGCAACCAAATCTCAGGAAGCATTTACTCTCCGTCGCTTATGCAGTTGCTTTGGTAGGTAGTTTGGCAGCCTATCAAAGGACGGTGATGCCGAAACCGCTTTCGGTAGCGCAAAAACATTGGGCAGCGATCGCTACGGAAAACCCGGAGCGAACAGTCACGCAATACAGTGACAATGCCATTTTAATGCGCTCCTATGGCGTTCTGGACGAAGTCTATCAGGGGAAATCCATCTACCCAGCCTGGGAAGAATTCTTCTCGAAGTACAAAATCCAAGATTTCCAGGTTGTTAAACAACAGCAACGCGATCGCGCTGTCGAAGCAGTCATCACGATCTATGCCAAGTCCAAGCACGGAACCCCTGTTGTTTTGTCGCTTTCCTACCAGGTGCAATTTGATAAGGATGGCAAAATCATCCGTGAAGTCTGGCAGGCCAACCCAGAATTGAGTGTCTAAAATTGATGGTATCGTTCTGTCATTTTGCCAGCTGACATCACGCGCTGCTTTTGATCGTTCGCGGTCTTAATACACCAGTGATAGCAGCCTTGTTTGGGGTGTGTTTTCTGATTGATAAAGGCATCGTTAGATTGGGCAAACCGATCCTAATCCAATTTATTTGGCTGGGAGTTCAGTGAATTATGCAGATGAAATTTGAGGATATTTATCAGTTTTTTCAAGACCCTCCTCCCACTTATCTCAACAAGGAACTAGCGGTGTGTTATGTCCTTTCAGTTTTGATGAGCGGAGAATCCTATGGAACAGAACTCATCGGGCGACTAGAGAGTGAATATCCTACCTATCGGCTTTCTGATACCGTTTTATACAGCGCCTTAAAATTTCTGGAAGACCAAGCCGCTATCACAGGGTATTGGAAAAAAGTGGAAGGCAGAGGAAGACCTCGTCGAATGTATCAAATTCGCCCAGAGTGTCTGGAACAGGCTCATGACCTGGCTCGCCTTTGGGATGAATACACAATGAGAGAATCTCAAGCCATCTGAGCCAATCCCAAAGAAGCTCTCTTGCGATAGGCTATAGGTTATAGGCGATCTTGTATCTCTTGGACAAGAGCCTATTTTCCATTGTCCTATCTAGAAATTCGTGAATACGACAATTCTCTTTTCAACATTTCTGCTAACACTGTTGTTAGCAGTCGGTCTATTTTTCTTTATTCGAGCCTCCGCTAAGGATCGAACGCAACAAGTGAAACTGATTGCGGAGCAACCAGAAGAATCAATTTTAATTCAATTGCAACAATATTTCGATCGGCGTGCTTACCGGATTGCGGCGGTGGATGCAAAGCAAAATCAAGTTACATTCCAAGGCTTTGTCCGCCCCAGCTGGTTTTTGGCAATTTTTCTGAGCTTATTAGCTTTTTGTGGCTTTCTTTGTTTGGCGTTAGTTTTAGCAATTTTATTTCCCCCATTCGCTAAAATCTTTCTAGGTTTGGTTCTCCTTTCACCAGCCGCTGGCGTTTTTTACTGGAAAAAAGCTGGACGCAGCGAACAAGTTTCCCTGAAGGTGGAAACATTTGCAGGTGTCGAAAAAGAGACCAGAAGTTTAATTACTGTCATCGCCCATCGTGATGAATTGGCTCAATTGCAACAGGAACTGCAATTAAAGCCTTGCGAATGACAACTCTCTGGCTAAAAATCTTAAAAAATTCTAAAACCTGGTCAGTTTGTGAATCCAAAAGAATTTTAATTATGAGGAAAAATTCAAAATTCCTCCTATAAAACAATAGGGGCGGTTCGCGAACCGCCCCTATAACCGAGTTTTCACGTTTAATGCCTAAAACTTCAGCTGCTACGAACAGCGGCGAGGGTAGGCTTTTCCACAGGATTGTCGATTATCCTAAGGCTAGGAAACAGAAAATGATTTTCTTCAACATATTGGGCACCAAATAGCCCCTTTTCCGCCCAAAAGTACCGATCTGTGGTGTGTTCGTTCCGCTTCACGAGCAGCAAAGCAGGCGGAAGGATTCCTTCGGTTTGAATAAACTTTCGCGCGGCGGTGACTGGTTTATCTTCGCCACTTTCAATACTATACTGAGGGACATGCTCTAAAATTCTACGTCCTTCCTGGCGACGGCGACTTTTCCGCTTGCGTCTTCTAGCCAACCTCCTTACCTCCCCTTTAATTCTGACAGTTGTAATGATAGATACAAAAACCGTCGCAAGTATATCGGTTTGAGTTCAAAATATCAACCGCTTTTTACCGATTGATACAAACATTACAGCCCTCAGAAATTAAAATCGACAGCAGCAGAACGGGCAATAGACGCTATATATGCAAGCTTGTCCAAACTAGAGCCTAGATATAGCGTATAAAGGGCTATATTTATTCGACCTTGACAAAATTTAGCCAGTTTGGAAGCAGTTTCGTAACCAAACTATCATGAAAGCTCGCTAAAATTTTTGTAATAAAAAGAAACAAAAATGACGTCTTTGCACGACCTTTGCCGCTTCAGCGCAATTGCGTGTCAGGATCGACGGAAGAAAACCCGATCCGATGAATGCAATTTTCCTCGCTGTCAAGTACCCAAGTATAAGCGAATGTGTCTATGTCTACCAGTTCAGAATTCATAACTTTGTGCCAATCACAAGTAGCACTATTAACTCAAGGACTGGAAGCTGCCTTGAGTGTTGTGTATTTAACGGAAGAACTGGTAGAGGGCGTCCCAACTAAGCTAAGGCCGGTTGTTGCTTACCCACAGACAGCGGTGGAATGGGAAACGGATGAGATTTCGGCTTTGGGATTTTCCGATCGACCGTTGGCATCCATTCCTCGGTTATTGTCAGCGGCATCTCCGGTTTCTCAGGAGTCCGATGCGGTTTCTGAGATGGGTTCAACGGAATCGGCGGCTGAAGTCGGGAAAGAAGAAACGATTGATGAATTGCAGGCAAAGGCGGGGACATCGCCCCTCCAGCGATCGCTCTTCGCCGATGCTGACTTGAGTAGCTCCTCGCGCCAAATTGTGGTGCCTTTGTTGCATGAAGGTGTGGTGATGGGGCTGCTGGTGACAGCTCGTGAAGATAGACCTTGGAACCAGCGGGAACGAACCGCGATTGAACGGATTGCCGATACACTGGCGAGCGCTTGTATTCTGGATCGGCGTTCCCAATGGTTTGAGCAACAGCTGAGTCAGCAGCGTCATCTTCAGGCTCAACAGCGCGATCTCATGGACGATCTGATACATCAGTTTCGCAATCCCATGACCGCCTTACGGACGTTTGGCAAGTTGCTCCTCAGACGATTGGTACCTGGAGATGCGAACCGCGAAGTTGCCAACAGCATCGTGCGTGAAAGCGATCGCTTGCAAGAGTTGCTTCTACAGTTCGATCGGGCAGTGGATATGGACGAAGGAGAGTTAGTGCCTTTGTACGGGCAAATCGCGGATCGTTCTTACGATGCAGTTCCCGTGCCGATTGCCCCGTCTTGCCCGCTTCCCCGAAAAGGTGAAGATTTAGGAAATCTCTACTCTCCCTTGGGATTGGAGCCTCAAACAATTCCGACGAGAGCGCTGGCATTGGAATCCTGCTCGGTGGCGAAAGTTTTGGAACCGCTAGTGGTGACATCCAGCGCGATCGCCCAAGAAAAAAATCTGGCTTTATTAGCAGAAATTCCTCCGAATTTGCCGCCAGTACAAGCCAATGCCAAAGTGCTGCGCGAAGTGTTAAGCAATCTGATTGACAATGCTTTGAAATATACCCCGGCGGGTGGGCAAGTTTACATTCAGGCAGGAAATCGACGACATACTTCTCAAGGAGATTTTCAGGCGATCGCAATTAGCGATACTGGCCCTGGCATTCCCGTGCAAGATAAAGAGCATTTGTTTGAGCGACATTACCGAGGCGTCCAGGCAGAAACTGAGATTCCGGGGAGTGGATTGGGTTTAGCGATCGCGAGAGATTTAGTAGAACAAATGCAGGGCGAAATTGAAGTCATTAGCCCCGCCGAACACAACTGGCTCGATCGCAGTATTCCCCACACTCAAGGACCCGGAACGACCTTTATTGTCTGGTTACTAACTGAAGCCTTAAAGGGCGAAGATGAAGTTTGATAAGTTGCTCTTACATTTATTTGTATTTGAGCTGGTAATGGGTAATACGATTACTTATCTGAGGCGATCGGTCTGCATGGTATAGCAGTCATCAATGATTCGTGAAAACGAGATGCCCGACTTCCTGGAGAAGTTGGGCATCTGAACTGCTGGCATCTCACAACTTAAATAGGATTGTGATAAGACGCCATTTAGAATTAAAAACCCGATTTCTTCTAGAAACCGGGTTTAGAAAATACTTATTTCTTTGTGCCTATCTGCTTAAAGAATGAAGCAATCAGCAGTCAACTAGAATTGCACGCTTCATTCTGCAAATATTACTGCTCTAGCACTAACTCGTCATTTAACCGCAGATTCAGATCCGTATCCGGATCAATCGCAATCAGATCCACTCTATCCCGACCGAGGAACAGTCCGATGAGTCCACCAATTCCCAGACCGCCCAAGACTTCTTCGGTAGCGATCGCTTTGTCACCCGTCACCGCAGAAACCGCAGCAGCAGCAGCAGCACCTAATGCGGCATTCTTGAGGATCCCACCAACGCTAGTACCCTTGGTAACGGATTCGGTTTTGGTAATGGTTTGAGAAGTAGCATCGATAGCCACCCGTTGACCGTTCGTGAAAACCAGTTCCTTCGCCACAAACTGAGAGCCTCCCTGAGCCGGTTGCAGTTCACCGACCACTTGGCTGCCAGAGGGGATTAGCACCGTTCCATCAGATGTGGTGATATTTGCTGCCACCGTTAGCGTCAGCGGTGCCCTTTCGTCCTTTGTAACCAGAATTTTTTCTTTCTCGTACCTAACTGGGATGGTGGTTCCAGCCGGAATCGCGACTGTCGTGTCCTCTGGCGGTGTGTCGTTGAGAGAGACAATATAGGGCGAATTAATTGCCGCTACTTGTCCAGAACTCACCAATGCCTGATAGATGAAAGCTGCTACCTCCGCTCTGGTGGCATTCCGAGTTGGATTCAGCGTCTGGAGAGTCGGATAGTTCACCACAATGCTCTTTTCTGTTGCCGCAGCAATGCTACTACGAGCATAGGTAGAGATGGAAGAAGCATCGTTATACACTTGCAAATCAGCCGATACGGGATTGCTGGCAGTGTAATTCAAGCCATTCGCCAAGGAAACTAGAACTTGTTCGCGGGGAATATTTTGTGTAGGTCTAAAGACGTTACCGGGATAACCCGACAAAAATCCCATTTCGTAAGCTTCACGGATAGCCGAGTATGCCCAGTAGGTCGATGAAAGATCCACAAAATTAACAGCATTGCGGATTTTATTCTTGTTGAAGGCCTTACGAACCATCGCCGCGAATTGGGCACGAGTCACCGGATCGTTGGGTCGAAACGTACCATCGGGGAACCCGGCAATTACATCACGTTGTGCCAGTTCTTGAATAAAACTAGCAGCCCAGTAGCTTGAGGATACATCACTAAAATTGATAGCTTGAGCAACAGCTGGTGCCGGTGACATAATTGTTTCTACTAGGGGAGCCATCGAACCTGCCGACATTCCCAGCATTAGTAGTAAAGCTGTTCCAGATTTCAAGCGCTTTAAGTTAGACATTGAGAACTTCTCCACTTTTCGCATTCCTTTGATTATTTAGACCTAAGATTACCTGATAGGTTCCTAGAAATTTCAATCTCAACAAATTTATTTACTGCCGTGACAGATTATAGAGATATAGACAGTTTCAGCGGAAAGTTCTGGACTGCCTAAGAAGGAAAGACGCATATTTTGCAAAAATAGTTGCTTGTTGTAGAAAAAATTGGCTTCCGGAGCCTCTAGAAGCCGATCACAATATAGATTGGGAATGCAAAAAAAAGGCACGCTATGTGTAGCGTGCCCTAACTTGTGGAATGATGATGTCAAAATTCGGGTCTTTATCTATTAGTCTTAAAGCTAGTTCTGATGGTCAACCCACCGACGGTAGAGTTTTTGAATCGCTTTGAGGACAGGACTAGGGGCTGACTTCTGAGAGGCACTGTTGGGATCTAGAAGCTGTAATCGAGTCAGGAGTTTAGCTTCCTCAATCGCTACCTCGCCATCGCTATAAATTAAAGCGCTGAGGGCTTCGATGAGGCGCTGGTAATCGTCGGTGCTGGGGCGATCGCCTAAATAATCTTGCACCCAATTGTAGACCTCGCTTGGGCTTACAGCTACGAGTTCATACAACAAAGGCTGAATCTCTGGATCGTCAGCAATGCCCTTTTCCTTCGCCACTCGCTGAAGATATTGCCGTTCCTCTGACTGAATTTTGCCATCAATCCAAGCTGCGCCGATGAGAATTTTAACAAGCTGTTTAACACTAGAATTGGCTACCATTGGCTTTTCCCTTATTTCCCCTAACAGATTAATCCATCAACAGATTTCTGCAACCACAACTACCATAGAGGTTTAGCTATTTTTCTTCTGTAGCCGTACCATAAAGAATCCATCCATTTGATGCCGGTGGGGCCAGACTTCGATCCATCCAGCAGGGGTAGTATAAGCTGCCGCTGGTGAATTGGGGTTGGGGGGCAAAATCTGCCACTGGGGGTAACGCTCTAAAAAGGCGCGAACAACACCTTCATTCTCCAATGGATGCAAGGTACAAGTTGCATAAACCAGAATGCCATTCGGTTTAACCCAGGTAGCCACTCGATCTAATAGTTCGCCTTGCAGAATTGAAAGTTCCTGAACTGTCTGTAGAGTTTGCCGCCAACGGGCGTCAGCATGACGATGTAGCGTCCCCAGTCCAGAGCAGGGGGCATCGAGTAATACCCTATCAGCTTGATTGATAAACTGGGGTAGGTTGCGGCTGTCCCCCTCCTGAATTTGAATCGAGTGCAAACTTAACCGTTTGGCATTTTCTTGCAGTTTCCGAAGACGGGAAGCAGTCTTGTCACACGCCCAAACAGTTCCCCGATCTTCCATTAATTCTGCGATGTGCGTTGTCTTTCCCCCTGGTGCTGCACAGGCATCAATGACTACTTCGCCCGGTTGGGCATCTAGCAGATAACTGACTAGCTGGGCACTACTATCTTGCACCGTCCACCAACCTTCGCTAAAACCAGGTAAATTTTGAATTGCACCTGTGCCACCAGTTAGCCTCAAAGCTTGCGGTAGATGGGGCACCCGACTAACTGAGATATCCGCAGCTTGCAGTGCTGCCTCAACTTTCTCTATCTCAGCGCAGAGGGGATTTACCCGCAAGTCAATTGCTGGTGTTTGGTTCATCCATTCACACAGCTGTTCTGTTTCTTCTAAACCCAGACGTTCTAGCCATACTTCGATAATCCAGTCGGGATAGCTGTGTAAGATGCCTAATCGTTCAACTGGGTTTTTTGGCAGATGTAGCGGGTCAGATTCTAAGTTCTGAACTTCTCCTCCCCGGTTCCCCGGCTTTTTGCTTTCCGCTAGACGAATATACTGTCGCAATAGACCATTGACAAAGCCGGAAAGCCCAGAAAATCCGTTTTCTTTGGCTAATTGCACGGTAGTATTCACAGCTGCCGACACAGGGATTCGGTCTTGATAACGAAGTTGATATAAGCCTAGATGCAGAATTGCGCGGAGGTCTAGGGGTTGTTGGTGGGCTTTCTTTTTACCTAGATGGTCGATGAGTGCATCGAGCGATCGCTGTCTTCTCACACTCCCATAAACTAACTCTGTCACTAAGCGCCGATCGGTAGCACTTAAGTCTGCTTGGCGCAGCAGTCGGTCGAGTGCCACGTCAGCAAAAGCGCCTTTACGGTGGACATCTCGAAGTGCCAGAAATGCTATTTGACGAGGATTTTGCATACTAAATAGTATGCGTTAGCAGATACATTTGGAAGCATTGCTGTCTCACTTTGACTCAGCCGGTTTCTCTTTATGTTTTCATTAAAACAACGATTTACACGTTCCCTTCAACTGTCTGTGTCACTCTCTTGATTGTCCCAGCGACCGCCACAAGGCTTCAGGAGACGCAGAAAACCCCTGTTAGCCTTCAAACCCCATTTTTTCTCAGACAGAACGTCTCTGCTTTTTCTGGAAACAACTCACAAGGGCTTGTTTCCACTTAATGTCACTCCAAGTATTGACACACCACCTCACCAGTTTTCTGCTGACGGCTTTCTACAGTAGAGAACGTAAGTAATTAGTCATTCATCCATCTCAGAAACAAAATGTACCGCATCCGTAAATCAGCTTTATTTTCTTTTGGCTTGTTATTAATAGTTTCGGGTATCAGTGCTTGTGACACTCAAGTTACAGATGCCGCACCCTCCTCAGAAACACCCAAACTCGTAACCGAATCATCAATTAAACCCTCGACGGAACCAACTCAACCCCAATCAAGCTTAGAAGTATCTTCTTCAGAAAAAACCGCTCAAACTAAACAAGCTGTTCAAAGCAGCTTCGAGCCGGTGAAAGCAACTCCAAAAAAGGTAAAAGTCTTTTTTCCTAAAAACCCCCAAAGCGGGCAAGATTTCACTTATGTTGAGCCAGTTTGGCGAACAACAAACAGTCCGAGTACAGCCCAGTTTGCCATTGAGCAATTAATCGCAGGGCCTACAAGTCAGGAAAAAGCTCGTGGTTTAATCGACCCTATTGAATTCAAGGGCAGTTCCAACTGCGGCAAAGATTTTACGATTTCCATCACGAATGGAATTGCTAAACTGAAATTCTGTAAGTCGGTAATTTCAGGAGGTACTGGAGATGATGCTCGTCAAAAATTCTCTATTAATACCACCCTTAAGCAATTTCCAACTGTCAACTCAGTTATTATTCTGGATAGAAACGGCAAATGCTTAAACGATCAAAGTGGCGAGAATACTTGCCTCAAGAAAGCCGAAAAACTGACAACCGAATCGGGACTGTCGATTAACGGCATTGGGTCAGTTAAAATTAACATGACTGTTGCTGAGGCATCAGGCGTTGCTGGGACTCCAATCGTGCCATCCCGGCAAAATCCCAATCGCGTCTGTGACTATTACAAGCCAGCAAATGGGCCTGAGGGTGTTACTTTCATGGTCACTCAAGGTCGTATCGCTACGGTAGAAGTTGAAACCAATAAAATTACCACTGTTCATGGTATCAAAGTTGACGATACAGAAAGCACGATTAAGTCTGCCTATCCCGGACAAATTCAGGTAAGTCGTCTTCTCAACAGCGAAAAAGGTAAAGCCTGGGTCGTTCAACCAAGCAGCTTTGCTAACAAAGACTTCCGTC
This sequence comes from Trichocoleus sp. DQ-A3, assembly GCF_039961975.1. Lineage (NCBI taxonomy): Bacteria > Bacillati > Cyanobacteriota > Cyanophyceae > Leptolyngbyales > Trichocoleusaceae > Trichocoleus > Trichocoleus sp. DQ-A3. The sequence continues at coordinate 77,153 of NZ_JAMPKC010000011.1, forward strand.
TCGTTTTTGTCTCTCCGAATGGCGAGACTGTATCGCGCATGATTGCTGGTAAAGTTCCAGAAGTTAATTATGCAGAAGGCTGTCTTGATGTTCGCCCTGGTTGATAGGGTTTTAGTGTAAATTTGTTAACCCAGCTACCAAAACTAGCTGGGTTTCGCGTTTTAGTGGAAGGTGGGAGAGCGATCGCGCTCCTACATTACCTATCTGCACGGAAGAAGTGGAACCACGAAGACGCAAAGAACACGAAGGAAGAGAAAGAAAGAGCGATCGCGCTTTTTCCTTTCCCCGTCTGCCCTAAATAATGAAGCAGGGTAAGCGAGTCTATTTCCTATGCGACAGTCTGCCTTTTAAAGGTTATCTAGTTGCTTTTTTAAGTCTTCTAATTCGTTATCAACTGCTAAATTAGATTTAGAGGAAGTAGTAGTTGGGTTAGCTGCCGGTAGTTGCGCTTGGGTGGTGGAAGAACCAGTCAACTGCGCTTTCATTGCTGCCAATTCATCATCAACGTCATTGCCGGATTCGAGCATGGCAAATTGCTGATCTAAATTATTGCCAGTAAGCTCGGCTGCTGCTGTGGAACGAGCTTCTAGTTCCAACACTTTTTCTTCCATCCGCTCAAAGGCTGCCATCGATCTGCTGGTATTCAGCCGACCGACTGTGTTTTGCAGCTGCTCTTGAGCCTTGGCAGCTTGTATTCGTGCCTTAAGGATGGGCTTGTACGCTTTGGCTTCAGAAACCTTACTTTCAAAAACAGCTAAATTGCGCTTGAGCGTATCTACCTGAGCTGTTCCCTGGTCTATTTGGGCTTTTAGAGTGCTTGCGGTTTCAGCGTGAATCTTTTTCCTCAAGATCGCTTCACGAGCCAAATTCTCATCCTCTTTTTGGAGAGCCAACTGAGCGCGTTGATGCCAGTTGTTCACTTCGGTTTGAGCTTGGTTGTACTGTTGCAGGAGGCGTTTTTGAGCGACTATGACTGGAACAACAGCTTTACGCAACTTCACCAAGTCTTCGTGCATATCCTCAATAGCTAGCTCTAGCAGCTTTTCGGGGTCAATTCCTTGTTGAATGAGCCGAGCCAAGCTAGCGATACCAAGGCCAGCTACAGCTCCAGCAGCTGCCATAGGAGCCATACCAACAGCAAATGCAGTTCCCCCAGCAGCTACTCCTACGCCGCCAATAGCACCTGAAATACCCGCACCTGCTGCTGCTCCTGCTGCTGCCGCACCAAGAGACCGAGTATTTCGCTCTGCTATTGCTCTTATTGCTTCATAAAGGGCAAGACCAGTTAATGCTCCAGCCGCACCTAAGGGAACTGCGCCAACGCTAAAACCACCGCCTTTTGCGACTATTCCAATTTTGCCGATGGCAGCACCAGATGTAGCCCCTCCAGCCGCAAATGCTGTACCATCTCCGAAGTTACCTGTATAGTTTTCACGGTTAATATGGTTAATCTCAGCTCTGACTATGCGGCTGATGCGCTCAAATAATCCCATAGCTATATGTTCCCGTTTGCTTATTAACTTTCTATTAAGCAGTCTGCACCCTCATAAGCATAGAAAAAGTTACTTGTTGCGTCTTCGTAATAATTACTGAAATCCTTATCACCTCTCTCAGTTTTTATGTAAAAGTAAGCTTTGAGCTATCTTGCTCAGATAGATGTTTTTAGTTAATAAACTGCCCTTAATTATGACTTCGGTGCGCCCTCACGATAAAGCCAAAGCCCTCAAACCTTCTAGTCGTCGCCCTGCTAAAGAACTCTGTAGCGAGTGTGGGCTATGCGACACATACTATATTCACTATGTCAAGGAAGCGTGTGCATTTCTTAATCAGCAGATAGCGGAACTAGAAGAAGAAATCCACGGAAGAAGCCGCAATCTGGATAATCCCGATGATTGGTATTTTGGGGTTAGTCAAGAGATGATGGCGGCGCGGAAAACTGAGCCAATCGAGGGGGCGCAGTGGACGGGAATTGTCAGCACCATTGCCATTGAAATGCTCAATCGCGGCATGGTTGAGGGCGTTGTCTGCGTCCAGAATACGAAGGAAGACAGATTTCAGCCGATGCCGATAATCGCTCGCACGCCAGAAGAAATTCTGGCAGCGCGGGTGAATAAACCAACGCTGTCGCCTAATCTTTCGGTATTGGAGCAAATTGAGCAATCTGGGATGAAGCGGCTGTTGGTAATTGGTGTTGGTTGCCAAATTCAAGCATTACGAGCCGTTGAGAAGGAACTGGGATTAGAAAAGCTTTACGTTTTGGGTACGCCCTGTGTCGATAATGTTAACCGCGCCGGGTTGCAAAAATTCTTGGAAACCACTAGCCGTTCCCCGGATACAGTGGTGCATTACGAGTTTATGCAAGATTTCCGGGTTCACTTCAAGCACGAAGATGGCTCTACGGAAATGGTGCCTTTCTTTGGACTGAAGACAAACCAGTTAAAGGATGTTTTCGCTCCTTCTTGTATGAGCTGCTTTGATTATGTGAATTCTCTGGCAGATTTAGTCGTAGGCTACATGGGCGCACCCTTTGGCTGGCAGTGGATTGTGGTGCGGAATGACACTGGCAAAGAAATGCTGGATTTGGTGCAAGATCAGATAGACACGCAGCCAGTGATGTCCCACGGAAACCGCAAAGAAGCGGTACAACAAAGTATTCCCGCTTACGATAAAGGCGTTACTCTCCCGATGTGGGCGGCAAAGCTGATGGGAGTCGTGATTGAAAAAATTGGCCCCAAAGGTTTAGAGTATGCCCGTTTCTCAATTGATTCCCACTTCACCCGCAATTATTTGTATGTGAAGCGCAATCATCCGGAGAAGTTAGAGGCGCACGTACCAGAATATGCCAAGCGAATTGTCGGGCAGTATAAATTGCCGGAATCTTGAAGGTTTCGCGCCAAGACGCAAAAGCGCAAAGTTTTTCTTGGCGTCTTGGCGCGAAATTATTCTAAGCTGGCCCCACAGCTTCAATTGCGGCTTCTAGCGCGATCGCTACATGAGTCCAATGGGTTCCCCCTTGACAAAATACAACGTATGGCTCTCGTAGTGGTCCATCGGATGACAATTCAGAGGTGCTGCCTTCAATAAAGGTACCTCCAGCCATCACTAGCTGGCTCTCATATCCCGGCATATCACCGGGTATCGGATCGACATAGGAATCGATAGGCGAGTGCTGTTGAATGGCTTGACAAAAGGCAATCATCTTCTCACGCGAACCCAATTTGATGGCTTGAATCACGTCGCGGCGGGGTGCCATTGGTAAAGGATTCACTGCATAACCCAATTGATCGAAAACGTAAGCCGTCAGGTGATTCCCTTTCATGGCTTCCCCGACCATTTGTGGTGCGAGGAACAATCCTTGGAACATCAGGCGATGTTGATCGAAACTGGCACCACCACTACTGCCAATTCCTGGTGCCGTCAAACGACAGGCGGCGGCTTCTACTAAGTCTGCCCGCCCCGCAACATAGCCGCCAGCGGTTACGATAGTACCACCAGGATTTTTAATCAAAGAGCCAGCCATTAGATCGGCACCGACAGCGGTAGGTTCCTGTTCTTCAATAAATTCCCCATAACAATTATCGACAAAGCAAACTGTGTTGGGATTTTGTTGTTTGACCAGGAAAACAATTTTTTCGATGTCGGTAATGGAAAGACTGGGACGCCAGGAATAGCCGCAGGAACGCTGGATTAACACGAGACGAGTGCGATCGCTAACTCCTGTCGCCAGCGCTTGCCAATCAATAATTCCTTCTTCCGTAAGAGCCAATTCTTTGTAACTAACGCCAAAATCAAGTAAGGAGCCTTGGCCTTGCCCACGCAAACCAATAACTTCTTCTAGCGTGTCATAGGGGGCACCGACCACTGCCAGCATTTCATCTCCAGGACGAAGAACGCCAAATAAGGCACAGGCGATCGCATGAGTACCGGACACAAACTGCACTCGAACCGCAGCAGCTTCGGCACCCATCACGTCCGCAAATACCCGATCGAGCGTCTGACGCCCTAAATCATCGTGACCGTAGCCGGTGACACCAGCGAAATGGTGCGCCCCCACCCGATGGTGACGAAAGGCTTCCAGCACTCGTTTAAGATTTTGCTTGACTGTTGCGTCAATTGCGGAAAAAATCGGAAACAGTACCTTTTCTGCTTCCTGTAGCTGTTGAAAGCTGTTCATCAATACCTGGAGAAAGAGATTTCTTATTTATTTTAGATTTTGGAGCTTTTGGCAATGTAAAAATTTGCATTTCCAGTAAAAGCAGGGCAAACAAGCCGCCCTTACAAGACCAAGATCAAAATCCCAAATCCAATAGCAGGTTGGGCTGCACAATTTTTATCAAGGTTACTGCATGACTGTTGCGACCACAACTAAAGATCAAGAACAGGTGAGACAAGACTCGCCTCTCCGTCCTGATTGGGTCATTATTATCTACATGGCTGCGTTACACATCGCAGCGCTTTTCGCCCTATTTCCCAGTAACTTCAGTTGGGCTGCGGTTGGTGTCGCCGTCTTTTTCCACTGGGTAACGGGTGGCTTGGGAATTACGCTGGGATTTCATCGTCTGGTAACGCATCGTAGTTTCCAAACCCCTAAGTGGTTAGAATACTTCTTTGTTCTCTGCGGCACCCTTTCCTGCCAAGGAGGTCCGATTAACTGGATAGGCATACATCGCCTCCATCATTTGCACTCGGATGAAAACTTAGATCCTCATGATTCCAACAAAGGTTTTTGGTGGAGTCACATGGGCTGGATGCTTTATCAAAACCCTGCGGATACAGACATCCCTCGGGTTACTAAAGATATTTCTGGCGATCCGGTTTATCAGTTTTTACAAAAATATTTCATTCCCATTCAGGTTGTCTTAGGTTTAATTCTTTACGCCTTGGGCGGTTGGCCTTTTGTGGTTTGGGGAATTTTTGTTCGGATCGTTGCAGTGTTTCACTGCACTTGGTTTGTCAACAGTGCAACGCATAAATTTGGCTATCGCACTTACGAATCTGAGGATCGCTCGACTAATTGTTGGTGGGTGGCTTTACTCACCTATGGCGAAGGTTGGCACAACAACCACCATGCTTTTCAATATTCCGCTCGACATGGCTTAAAGTGGTGGGAAATTGACCTAACGTGGATGACCATTCAATTTCTTCAGTCGCTCGGTTTAGCCTCAAAGGTAAAACTGGTCGAAGAAAGTAAACAATAAACAGTAAAAAGGCAAAAGAAAGCGGAGAGAAGGATAAAGTATGAAGCAGTTTTTCCCTTCATCCTTCTCTCTTTTGCCTTTTTAGTTGTGTCCCTGCACGACGTGCTTAACGGTGGTAAAAGATTCTAAGCCAATCGGCCCTCGGCGATGTCCTTTTTGGTTAGACATTCCCAGAAATAAGGAGTCTCCGCCCTTGGGGTTACGCGAAAATCGGGGAGAAGAATTGAGATAGACTGAGGCACTATTAACGCCGAGAGCAAATTGGCGGCTTTCTTGATAGGATTCAGAAACTAGACAGTCGGCGTGACCGCTGCTGTATTGATTAATACAAATAATGGCTTCCTCGATACTCTCTACCAGTTTAAAAGCCACAATCTTATCAAGATAGGCTTGACTCCACTCTAATTCATCAGCTAGTTTCAAATCTGGAAATTGTGTCACCAAATCCCTATCTCCTCTGAGTTGAAACCCTTTTTCCTTAAGACTGTTCCAAAGCATTGTTAGAGAAGAAGGTTTGCAAGCTGGATGAATCAAAACCTTTTCAATCGCATTAACAGGGTCTGGCTCGCTTTGATGACTGTCTAAAATTGCGTTCCGAGCCATCTCTAAGCTACCCGTAGGCGACCAATAGAGGTAGCAGTTTCCCATCGCCGACTTCAAGACGGGTGCAGTTGAGAGCTGGATCACTTTTTGGACTAAACTAGGGCGACCATAGGGAATCACCAAATTAATGTATCGGTCTTGAATGACTAAATCCCGAATGGAAGCGCCTTGCTCTGATGGTAGTAGCTCCAGACAACCCGGTGGCATACCTGCTCGTTCTAAGGCTGATTGTAAAACTTGGGCAATGACCGTATTAGAGTGGCTAGCTTCACTTCCACCTCGGAGAATCAGGCTGTTGCCAGTTTTCAGACACATCCCGGCAGCGATCGCTCCTAGCTCCGGAAAGGCTTCGTAAATCAATGCAATGACCCCCAGCGGCATTAGCTGGGAGTAAGTTTGCGAGTGTTCTAGCTGATAAGTCGCGTTCATCACCCGCCGGATCGGATCGGACAACTCAGCTAACCGTTGCAAAATGTGGATGGTGGTTTGCAGCCGCTCAGGTGTCAGCTTCAGCCAATCTAAAATCAGCTCATGTGCTGCCATTTCGCGACTGGCTTCCAGATCCAGGGTGTTTGCTTCCAAAATATCGTCTAAGGATCTCTGAAGTGCCTGCGCCATTGCGGCGACAGCACGGCTGCGCTCTACTCCCTTGGTAGTTGCCAATTCCAGGGAAGCTTCATAAGCGCGACGAACAGCGTTCATTGGGTCGGGGGTCGGAGTAATATCGTTGATTGCCATTGGGCTAACGTCGGTGAGTCAGCCAGATGATCAGCGCTGGCACCAATAGCGCCAACACGCTCACCATCGCACACAGCACAATAATGATACCAGGAGGGGCGGGAGGTGAAATCTGAGCTAAGCAAAGCCCTGCGATCAGTACCACCGCAATGATTCCTAAGGAAACAGGTAGGTAGCTGTCCCCAAGCCCTGGATGAGCAGTACTCCAGCGATGACCCGTCCACCGCCACGAGCGCTTGTAGGGATAGCTTGTAGACAGTTGTTCGATCGCATACCCACTCTCTTCAACCACGAAGATTTGCTGACAGCGATCGCAGCCAAACGCTTCTGTCAGCGTAATCGGTACTAAACGCCCTCTACGTCGGCATGGGCACGGGTAATCGTTATTTAAGTCAATCTTCTGATCTTTCTGAGATGGCACAAGCGCTATTTAAACAAAGATATGAAAGTGTCAACTTAAGATTTTCGGAACCGGGTTCGTCTGTTAGACTTTTTTTAGTTTGCACCTAGTAGCCGCCTTTCTTCGGACTAGGTACGACTGAATGCCTTTAAATACACAGACAATCTAGGCGAATTTTAACACTGTAAACCTTTGCCTAGAAATGCTCCGACTTATAGATAATCAGATTTATCCTCTCTACCTCTGAAGACCTACGCCTGAAGAAAGGCTACTTCTTATATGATTTTAACCAGAAGAGCGGGTAACGCGATTCGAACGCGCGACATTCACCTTGGCAAGGTGACGCTCTACCACTGAGCTATACCCGCAAAACTTTATCTTTATCTAGATTCTCAAAATTTTCAGCATCTGTCAACTATCTTTTTTAATCATTTCACTAACCACTCGATGAAATTTGAAGTTGGCGAGAGTGGGAGCGCTTGGTGAAGCGATTTCTGCGGGGAGGCGAGGAAGGAATTCCTCACGCTGTATTTGGAACTCTGTATTTTGATGCTTTCCGGCTCCTCTTCCCTGAACTCACCCAGCTTCCGGACGCAACACCGTAGAATGAAGAAGTATGTAGTTAGTTGAATTAATTATTAATATGCCTGTTTTTGCGGCGATCGCAGTCTTGGCGCTTTTGATTGTGGTACATGAGCTGGGTCATTTCATGGCAGCTCGTCTTCAAGGAATTCACGTCAACCGCTTCTCCCTCGGTTTTGGCCCGATCCTCTGGAAGTACCAGGGACCGGAAACCGAATATGCCATCCGGGCTTTTCCCCTAGGCGGATTTGTTGGTTTCCCTGATGATGATCCCGACAGTGATATTCCCCCAGAAGACCCCAATCTACTACGCAACCGACCCATCCTCGACAGAGCCATTGTCATTAGCGCTGGTGTCATCGCCAACTTGCTATTTGCTTACTTGCTGCTAGCGACTCAACTGGGTCTGGTGGGCGTTCAGGAATTTAATTATCAGCCTGGTGTCTTGGTTCCCCAAGTCGCCTCAGAGGTAAGTTCTGCTGCACTTAAGGCTGGCATCAAAGCAGGAGACATTATTCTCTTGGCAGACGGTCAACCACTGAAAGCCTCCAAGGAAGCCATTCCAAAGCTTATGGAGGTCATTCAAAATAATCCCAACCAGCCGGTCCCCCTGAGCGTTGAACGTCAAGGTCAAATCATTTCCCTGACCGTGACACCGCAACCCGGAAGCGATGGGAAAGGTCGCATCGGTGTCCAGCTAGCTCCTAGCGGCAAAGTAGTGCGTCGGCACCTCAAGAATCCTGTAGAAGTTTTGACCACTGCGGCTACAAAGTACCAAGAATTTGTCGTTTTAACGGCTCAGGGCTTTGTACAACTGATCAGTAACTTTGGCGAAACAGCCGATCAGGTTGCTGGGCCGGTTAAAATTGTGGAACTTGGTGCCAGTATTGCCAAGTCAGACGCAGCGAATCTGTTTCAGTTTGCTGCCTTGATCAGCATTAACCTTGCGATTATCAACATATTGCCGCTACCGGCTCTCGATGGTGGTCAACTAGCTTTCTTATTGATTGAAGGCTTGCGGGGTAAACCTTTGCCGACTCAAATCCAAGATGGCATTATGCAAACTGGTTTGATGTTGCTTCTGGGTTTGGGAATTTTCTTGATTGTTCGAGACACTGCTAACCTGGAGTGGGTTCAAAAACTCTTGCAATGAACGCAGTTGTCTATCGTTTTTAACAATGGATAACTGACCTGTACGGGCGCAGGGTCATGCGCCCCTACCAACTAGACAATTGACGATTTATGAACATTACCCGTACATGGTCAGCTAAGCAGCAGCGTGCTTTGGAGATTTTGATTCGCCTGAAGCGATTGTATCCAGATGCACCCTGTACGCTGAACTACGAGACGCCGGTACAGTTATTGGTCGCAACCATTCTCTCCGCTCAATGTACCGATGAACGGGTGAATCAAGTAACCCCCTCCTTATTTTCTCGGTTTCCCGACGCCCCAGCTTTGGCAAACGCTGATATTGCCGAGTTGGAAACCCTGATCCGTTCAACCGGCTTTTATCGCAATAAAGCTAAAAATATTCAAGGTGCCTGCGTCCTGATTGTGGAGAAATTTAAAGGACAGGTGCCAAAACGAATGGAATTGTTGCTGGAATTACCAGGAGTAGCGCGAAAGACGGCGAATGTCGTTCTGGCTCACGCTTACGGCATCAATCAAGGCGTAACAGTGGATACTCATGTGAAGCGCCTCAGCTACCGATTGGGTTTGACAGAATATACAGACCCAGTGCGGATAGAGCGAGATTTAATGAGACTATTGCCCCTAGAGGATTGGGAAAACTGGTCAATTCGGTTGGTCTATCATGGTCGGGCAATTTGTAAAGCCAAAAATCCGGTGTGCCATGCTTGTGTCCTTGCGGATTTGTGTCCTTCTGCTAATTTGTCGCCCTCAGATTCTGTAAATATTAGCCTCGCCACATCTCCTCAAATTGTGGAAGCTTCTAATTGATACCATCCGCTAGAATGGAGAATGGTGTCTTTATTGCTGGAACAAAGTAGGATAATTCATGGCTAAAAAGAGCATGATTGAGCGGGAGAAAAAACGCCAGAAGCTGGTAGATAAGTATGCCGCTAAGCGTGAAACGTTGCAGGAAGCATTTGAGAATGCAACAACCCAACAACAGAAGCTGACGATTCATCGGCAGATACAGCAACTGCCGCGCAACAGTGCGCCCACACGACTGCGGAATCGCTGCTGGGTGACTGGGCGTCCTAGAGGCGTATACCGAGATTTTGGTCTGTCTCGCAACGTTATGCGGGAATGGGCACACCAAGGCCTGTTGCCGGGAGTCGTCAAGTCTAGCTGGTAGTCTTTAGTCTTTAGTCTTTAGTCTTTAGTTGATTGCGTTTGACCAATGACTATTGACTATTGACTATTGACCGCAACAGCGGTCGATGCCAAGACTGTCTAAGAGCAATTCACTGACCGCATTCGCGATCGCAAACTCGCTATAAAAACTTCTGGAAAAATCAAACGCCTGCATCTCTGTCAGAATGGCAATCACCAGGGAACCCAGGTCGTTTTCCCCTTCCATCCGCTGGCGGACATAAATCTGGGAAGCTCGTTGGGCAATCTCTTGATTGACAGCCTCTGGAATAAACTCTTCATCGAGCCACTTGTGTAATGCGCTTTGCAGCCATTTGCCTTCCTGTTGAGGATTTTCGGCTGGTGGTAAGGTGATCGGTGGGATAGGTTGAGACATTTTCACGTATCAGCTTTTCGCTTCTCAGCTTTTAAATTTCAGACGCCGACTCAATGATTCTAAAAGTTGGGGCAGTATTTTAGATATTAAGGTGGTTCTATCTCATCAGGACATCTATGCAGCCATTTGTGGCTGTTAGAGATATACATAGATCGGATAATACGTCATTAACCCGCTTGGATTGAGTGCATGGAGTTTGATATTCCCACCATTATTCAGGGGTATGCCCAAGGCTACTTCCTGATGGCGGATGACGACAATGGCTTGGGATGGTATTCCAGCCGTCAGAGAACACTCGTTCCCCTCGATGAGCAGTTTCGCTACCCGAAGTCACTGCGGCGTATTCTCAACCAAGAACGCTTCGCTGTTGCCGTCAATCGGGATTTCCAGGGTGTGGTGGCTGGGTGTGCGGATCGAGAAACAACGTGGATCTCCCCAGAACTCCAAGAGATTTATTTGGCACTTTACGAAGAGGGCTGGGCTTATAGCTTCGAGACTTGGCAGGGAGAGGAACTGGCTGGAGGAATTTTAGGAATTGTCATCGGGGGTGCGTTTATTGGGGAATCTATGTTCTACCGGATTCCAGAGGGGTCAAAGGTGGCGATGGTGAAGTTGGTGGAAAGATTGCGATCGCGCAATTTTGCTTTCTTTGACGCCCAAATGATGAACCCCCATTTAGAGCGCTTTGGTGCCTACATCATTGACGATTCACAATATCAAGTCCTGTTACGGAAAGCGTTGCAGCGTCGGTGTTCTTTAGTATAGCCGCAACCAGCGGGTGTGTCCTACCGAGCAAAACTTTTATCGAATCATGAGCAGGCTAAAACTTGTCAAAGACTTGAAATTCTGGTTGATAGCGATCGCGGCAGGCTTAATTACAATTCATCTTACTTTGACTTGGAGGAGTGGCAATACTGAATTGCTGAGTACAAGCTTCCTATTTTGGGCTGCGGTATCATCCCTACTTTGGCAGAAACGAGACAGATTAGAGCTAAAAAGCGATGATTTTTCTAGTATTGTTGGGTTCGCGCTGATTAGTCTGGTACTTTTTAAAAGTCTGAACCCTGGCTATGGTTTTACCCTTCACGTTACACCTTTGATTTCAATGCTGGGCTTGGGTTTAATTGCCTCTGGGGTTAAAGGATTAAAGCAGTATTGGCGGGAATTGCTGCTACTGGCTTTTTTCGTCTTAAATCAAGAATTAATATTGAAATTTTTTAATGTATCTTTATTAACCGCTAAATTTACATTTATTTTTCTTTGGTTTTTAGGATTCCCCGTTGTGCAGCGAGGGGAGATTTTAAGTTTGCCAACCGGGTCTGTACAAATTGGCGGAGCTTGTGCAGGTGTAGGTACTATCCTTCAGCTATTGGGATTAGCTTTAGTTGTTTTACTCATTTTTCCAACTAAATTGAAGGAAAAGATTTTATTACCATTCGTTGCTGTCATCGTAGCCTTTACGCTAAATGGGATACGGGTGGCTTTGATGACGGTTTTGGCAGGGTTATCAAATAAAGAAGCTTTTGAATATTGGCATCTTGGTGATGGTTCTGTAATCTTTCCTATGATTTCTGTATTTATTTTTGGATTAATTTGTCGATTTTGGCTGTTAAAACCAGGCAGCAAAAATGAGAATTCTGTAGAATTTTAATTGCACCTATAGCACTCTTAAAGGATGCGTGAAAGCAAGCTCCCCGACAACTTTTACGAAGTCGGGGAGCGGAAAGGTTGGAAGCTCACAATTAAAACAGGATTGCTATATTTTTGACTGATGAAGCTTAATATAGCGGTAAAAAAGTGGACTGGGATTAGTTTCCAGGCGGAGTGCTTTTCAAACCCTTCAACCGCTTCCAGGCAAAGTACATTCCCAGCAAGAGAACAGCCAAGATGTTGCCTAAGATTTGGCTGGGTTCGGGCACTGGATCGGGATCTAACGATTGGCTGGATGGCTGTGCTGAGCTAGATAGCGGCTGGCTGTTCGCTGCTGACGGTGCTGACGGTGCTGACGGTGCTGACGGCATTTTGCTAGCAGTAGGTTTGCTAGCTACTAACGCTTTGCTAGATGGTGGCGCTTGGCTGAGTGGAGGCACGTTACCGTTTTGGCTAGACGTTGCTTCGGCGTTCATACCCTCTGGCGTTTCTACCGGCACTTGCACCTGCTGAGTTTTCTGGGAATCGACTCGCACTTCTTCCGTGACAGCAACAAAGGAGGTGTATTGCGACAACAACCGATAAGCGAGCGCGGTATCAGTAACGGCTTTGACATTATTTGGGTTTTCACCAGCATAGATTTCATTCATCAAATCTTTAATCCGGGCGCGTCCCCAAAGTTGAGCGATCGCGCTATTGCCACCGCCGTCAAATTCAATCGGTAACTTCTTCTCATAGCGTTTGCCACCCGCGACGATTCCAGTAATTCGCAAAGTTCCTTTAGCGCGATCGCCTTTACGTCCAAACAACACCAAAGGCTGATTGGCAAACAAATCAGGGGGTTTGATCGGATAGATTTGCGGTGCTTTTCCACTCCCTTCCCAGTTCACTTCGATATTCGTAAGTACGGGATTATTGATCTGTTGGGAGAACTTTTCGACGACTTTTTGGGCGGATTCTCTAGGGGGAACGACTTCTGAAGTGCCCCGTCCTTCCTCTGCCAAACGATCGATCAAGAAGCGGTTCACTGAAGGGCCAACACCGAAACTATAAAGCCGATTTCCCGGCTTCAGCCGCTTTTTAATTTCTGCGATCGCTTGCTGGTCTTGATCGATCAAACCGTCAGTAATCAAGACAATACTCCGCAGGCGTCCTTCTGGCGCGGCGGGGAAATTCAACACAGTTTGAATGCCATTAAATAACTCGGTGCCACCGTTAGCATCTAGGCGATTGATATAATTTAGGGCTTTCTCACGGTTTTGCGGCGTATTCGGTAAAGGTATAGGAGATAGCTGCGTCGCGCTATCGGAAAAGTCAACAACATTAAAGGTATCGCCGGGATTGAGTCCATTGATAAACCGGCGCATCAGTTCCTTTGATTGCTCAATTGGCGGTCCACTTTGAGAGCCAGAAGTATCCATGAGAAATACCACATCTTTGGGTACAATCTCATTACTTTGATATTCCACGGCTGGAATTAAATAGGTGGCAAAGTGACCGCCGCGTTCATCCGCCTCTGATAATACTGTGGACTGGGTTTGGGCACTCGATACCTGATAACGTAAAATCAGGTCTTTATTCGGAATTGCGTTTTCCTTGCTCAATTCAACCCGCATGATGCGACCATCTTGAGTGGTACGGATTTGATGAGAAGGCGATCGCACTTCTTTGACTGGCACCCCGGCTTCTATTTCTACCGTTACGCCAATATCTTGCCCAGAACGGCTTCCGGCTGGTAAAGTCGGCGGATTTATCTGCGAAGTGTCGGTAAGGTTTGTATTGCCTTGATTATTCGTTGAATTTCCTGAGCTGTAACGTGGTCCTACCACCATTGGGAAGACAAATTCATAGTTACCTTTTTCAAACTTCAGGCTTTCACTGTAGCGAATGGTGACATCGATTTTTTCGCCTGGTTTGATGTTAGCCAAGGACTGAGTAAAAATATTGTCTCGTTCTTGGTCTAATAAGGCAGCAGTTTTTCCTTCTTGTTTGGCTTGTTCGTAAATTTGCTTTGCTTCTTCGCGTTTTTTGATGACACCTCGGATGATGCGATTGCCTACTTTTATTTCCATGTCATCCACCGCCGCTTCATCGGGCAGTGGAAACTTATAGACAGCTTCTAAGGGATTGTTAAAGGGATTTTCAAAGGTCTGCGTTACCTCCACCCGCGACACATTTCCTGTAACTTTCGCCACAACTTCCGTATGTTTCAACGGAAACACTTGCTGCTGTCCATCCACAATGGCGAATAAGCTGCCTTCCGTCAGAGATGGTTGTTTCTCAATTTGCTGAGTCACCATCTCTACCACAGGCGAAGCTAAGTACCGCACTCCCGCATATCCAAACAATAGGAAGGCACCGGCTATCAGCCATTTTTTCTTAGAATTACGTTTAGTAGTTGGGAGCGATCGCCCATTCAAATCTTGCAACACTTCATCTGCTGATTGATAGCGCCGCTTCGTACCCGTTTGCAGCATTTTGTCGAGAATGCTACCGAACTGTTTGCTGACTGGGGTCTTTAAAAAATGTCGCCAAACCCAGGTATCTTCACTGGTATCGCTCAGATCGAAAGGAGGAATTTGGGTGAGCAAATGAATACAAGTAACACCCAAACTATACAAATCGCTGGCGAAAATCGCTTTCCCTTTTACTTGTTCGGGAGCCGTATACGCAGCAGAACCGATGACCGTTCCAGTTTTGCCTAGCATCGTCTCAGTCGCATACTTTGCTGCGCCAAAATCGACTAACACGAGTTTGCCATCTCGACGGTTGCGGATGATGTTTTCGGGTTTAATATCCCGGTGAATCATCTGTTGACTGTGGACAAATTGCAACACTGGCAGCAAACTTTGCAGGAGTTGCCGAATTTCTACTTCTTTAAACGGCCCTTTTTTGGTTAATTCTTGAGCTAAGTTTTCTCCATCGATAAACTGTTGCACTAAATACTGATGGTCATCTTGCTCAAAATATGCCAGCAGTTCGGGAATTTGATGATGTTTCCCAACAACCTCTAAGCGAGTTGCCTCTTGACGGAATAACTCTGCTGCTTTTTGGCGATTATTAGTTCCTTGTTGTTGAGGAAAAAACTGTTTAATGACACAGCGCGGTTCCGATGGCTGGGATATATCCACAGCCAGGAAAGTTCTCCCCATACCTCCTTGACCAATCGGTTTAATCGCACGATAGCGATCGCTCAGCAGTAATTGCGATCCGCAACTTTCGCAGATAGCGGCATTTCCAGGATTTTCTGGCTGCTTACAATTAGGATTCAGGCAATAACACCGACGTCGATCGTGAGCTGTGCTTTTTTGAGGCGGGAAGGTCGTCATAGCAGCCCTTTTTCAAAACCGTTCACGCCATTCTAGCCATTTCATTTCTAAAATTAATATAAAGAATCGGCTAGAAACGCTCTCAGCGCAAGGTTTTGAGCTTTGTAGGAAGATAAACTTCTCCAAGTAGTACGGCAGAAGTTGCGCCGGTAACTTGGGGAAGATTGCCAGGGATGCCTAACTGACGCCAATATGCCAAAACAGCGAAAGCGATCGCTTCTTTGAAATCAGCATTCACACCCGCCTCATCCGTTGTCAACACTGGCACGGGTTGTAAAGTCGCTTGTAGGCGCTGTTTTAAATAGAGATTGCGACTGCCACCGCCACACAATAACACCTCGTCAGGCATCTGCGGCAGGAAAGTGCGGTAGCTATGAACAATTGACGCAGCAGTGAGTTCAGTCAGCGTTGCCAGCAGATCAGCGCTACTCAACTCATAAGCAGAGGCATCTGCGATACACTGCCGGAGATAGGTGTAGCTAAATAGCTCTCGACCCGTTGATTTGGGCGGTTGCTGCTGGAAGTAGTCCTGCTGTAGCCATTGCTCTACTAAATCGTTGCAGATTGTGCCTGCTGCGGCCCATGCTCCATCCTGATCGTAGGTTTTGGCTCCATTCGTTAAATATTGCACCGCCAGGTCTAGAAGCGCATTCCCCGGCCCGGTGTCCCAGCCTCGGATCTCTTGTAGCCAGCTGCCCCGACGCGCCGGTAGGTAAGTGACATTCCCGATACCGCCAATATTTTGGACACATCGGTACTTGTCAGGGTGGCTCAATAAATAAGCATCTACTGCTGGCACCATAGGCGCACCTTGTCCACCGGCGGCAATATCCGCCGCCCGGAAATTACTTACTGTGGGAATACCTGTCAGATGGGCAATTAAGGCACCCCGACCTAATTGCAGACTGTAACCTAAAGGAGTGCTGAGGACGGATGACTGAGGACTGAGTGAAGGGTCGAGGACTGAGGACTGAGGACTGAGTGAAGGATTGAGGATAAAAGATGAAGTCTCTTCTTTTCCCTCTCTCCCCTGCTCTGTGGGCGGGCGATGAAAAACAGTTTGTCCGTGAGAGCCAATTAACTCGGCTGGGGGGTTGCCGTTTTGAATGTTTTGGGCTGCTTGTGCGAAGGTGTAAGCGATCGCATCATCTAATTGGGCAAATTCTTCCATTGACAAGGATGACCCGCCACAAACTTCTAAAATTTGCTTTGAGAGCGCATCTGGATAAGGATAGGTCGCTCCTGCTAGCAGAGTCACTTTTATATCTAAGTCTTTACCGGAAATTTCTACTAAAGCGGCGTCAATACCATCTACCGAGGTGCCGCTTATCAAACCAATTACGCGCATCATTTTAGTAATTAAAAATTAACCCTGAAAACTTAATTAGTTGTATTTATTGCTTAGATGAGTTTTGTTCGGCTGCAATGATGTGCAAATCGATATTCTTGAGATAGCGCATCAACTTCTGAACAAAAGACCCCTTCCAGAATAACTCCCAACGAGATTTTTGAGAATGCCCAAGTACCACTTGAGTAATCCGATACTGTTGAGCGACAGAGGCGATCGCTTGCGGTACGTCATGATTAGTTACTCTTAAAAATTCCCCGCCAAATTCTAAAGTCAGCTTCTCACAAGCCTCAATATATAAACCTTCCTCCTTCGTTAAAAAGCGTTCCGGATGGGACACAAACACCGCATACAGGCGACCTCTCATATAATCAGTAATCCGCGCCCCGCGTCGCAACAGTTGTACCGAATTTGGATAAGTCGAAATACACACCAGCACCCGTTCGTGAACCGAGCAAAATCCATCACTGGGTGTAGAGGTAATCGCGTCCTCTTCAACGTTGTCCGCCACTTCCCGCAGTGCCAACTCTCGCAACGCTACTAAATGACGCCGTTGAAAGAAATTTTGTAGCGCCCGATCTATCTTATCCGGCGCGTAGATTTTCCCCTCTACTAGCCTTTCTTCCAAAGTTTCCGGCGTAACGTCAATCACCACCACTTGCGTTGCTTCATCCAACAGCCGATCTGGAATACGTTCTCGCACCACAACGCCAGTAATTCGCGCTACCAAATCATTAAGACTTTCTAGATGCTGGATATTTACCGTAGAATTTACATCAATTCCCGCATTCAAAATTATCTCAACATCTTGGTAGCGTTTTTCCCGTGGAGAACCAGGGATATTTGTATGCGCCAGTTCATCTACTAACACTAACTGCGGCTGGCGCTCCAAAATGGCATCTGTATCCATTTCTGTCAGAGTCATCCCGCCTCTGATAATTGTTTTACGGGGTATTACCTCCAGCTCCTGAGCTTTTTGGGCCGTTTCCTTGCGCCCGTGGGTTTCCAGCAACCCGATAACAACATCAATCCCTTCCTGTTTAAGGTGGTGGGCTTCTTCCAGCATCCGGTAAGTTTTGCCGACACCGGGAGCCATGCCAATGTATATTTTGTGGTTGCCGCGTCGGGCGGAACGAATGTTAGAATTCAGCGCTCCTGAAAACTCACTTTTAGGGATCATAATTGTTGAAGGTTAATTGTTCATTGCTGATTGCTGATTGTTAATTGTTCATTGCCTTTCACGATGAACGACAAACTATGAATTACTGGCAGATTGTAAATTATCTAGCGCTAAATTCAACTTGAGGACATTCACCCCAGGTTCTCCAAAAATTCCCAAAAATCTACCATCAGTGTATTTGGGAATTAATGCTTGAACTCGATCTGCTGATAAAGAGCGAGCCGCCGCCACCCTTGCGGCTTGGTTATAAGCCGTTTCTACGCTGATATGCGGATCTAAGCTAGAGCCAGACGTGTAAACTAAATCGGCTGTGGGCTGGATACCAGATACTTTCAATTGTTGGGTTGTCGCTTCTACCCGCTTGAGTAAATCTGGATTGCTAGGAGCCAGGTTGCTGGCACCAGATACACCAGTGATTTGACCTATATTTTTTGGATCGCGTTCTGCGCCTGTAAAGCTGCTGTAGTTCGTCGTGCTGGGACGACTTGTGAAATATTGAGGAGAAGAGAAGGGTTGACCAATTAAGGCAGAGCCATAGACTCGTCCTTGATTTTCGATGATGCTGCCATTTGCTTGATAGGAAAACAAAACTTGCCCAACTATTATCGTGAACAAGGGATAAATGATTGCTGTTAGGAGCCAGAGAACTAAGGCGACTCGAATTGCTTTAATGGTTTCTCGCATAAAAGACCTAATAAATGGGATTTTTGTGTGGGCGGGATCTCCCTACCCTTGCTTGCAGAAGTTTGAATTTTATTAAAAATTTAAACTTCAAAACTCAAAATTTTTTTTAGAAGCGTTCCGGTTGGAAAATAACCACAAACAGGTAAATCGACGAGGTTATCGTTAGCAGACCGAGTGCCATCAACCAGAAAGTTTGTCCAGAAGAAAGCGTTCCGCCGGTTGCGGCTTGCACAGCTGGCGTTATCAGCAGGTTCAAGCACAACAGAATAAATAGTTGCCGCAGCAAAGGTTGCTTGCGCCATTGCGCCTTCAACAAATCAATACTCTGCGCCATTTCTACCGATATTTCACTCAAATTAAATCGCTTCATAAATTTCCGAGTTCGCGCCTTCTCTTTGTGTCCTAGAGCAGTTCGTTTTTAAGCCAAACCCACAGCAGCAATCAAAACATCAATCACTTTAATTGCAATAAACGGCGCAATTACTCCACCCAACCCATAAATTAGGATATTTCGTTGCAGTAATTGATTAGCTGTGAGTGGTCTGAATTTAACTCCAGTCAGTGCCAAAGGAATCAAAGCGGGAATAATCAAAGCGTTGTAAATCAGAGCTGATAAAACCGCCGATTTGGCACTCGCTAATCCCATAAGATTGAGACTATTAATTCCAGATGGAGCAAATATCGCCGGGATAATCGCGAAGTATTTGGCAATATCATTAGAAAGGGAAAAAGTGGTCAGCGCCCCGCGAGTAATTAACAGTTGTTTGCCGATTGTCACTAAGTCGATTAACTTGGTGGGGTCAGAATCCAAATCCACCATATTCGCCGCTTCTTTCGCCGCCTGAGTGCCAGAGTTCATCGCTACGCCCACATTAGCCTGAGCTAAGGCTGGGGCGTCGTTGGTGCCATCGCCAGTCATGGCAACCAATTTACCCGCAGCTTGTTCGCGCTGAATGACGGCGATTTTGTCTTCTGGCGTAGCTTCGGCGATGAAGTCATCGACTCCGGCTTCTTGGGCGATAACGGAAGCGGTGATTCGGTTGTCGCCAGTTAACATCACGGTGCGAACGCCCATCCGCCGCAGTTGGTCAAAGCGATCGCGTATACCTGGTTTGATGATATCTTTCAGGTAAATGATGCCGTAGATGTCGCTTCCTTGACAAACTGCTAGAGGTGTGCCACCGAGTCGGGAAACTTTTTCGTAGGCTGCATCGAGGTCTGGTGCCAGATTACCGCCACGGGAACGCACAAATCCTTTGATCGCATCTACTGCACCCTTACGGACTTCAGAACCATCGGGCAAATCCGTACCGCTCATGCGCGTTTTAGCAGAAAATTCGATTGCCTCAGCTGCATTGCGGTCAAAATCCACTGTTGACCCTAACTTCTCTGCGAGTCTGACAATTGACTTGCCTTCTGGCGTCTCATCAAATACGCTGGCAGCCAGAGCAACTTTCGCAATCTCATCCATCGAATGACCGTTAACTGGGATGAATTCCTCGGCTAAACGGTTTCCTAGGGTAATCGTGCCCGTTTTGTCCAAAATCAGGGTATTGACATCGCCACAGGCTTCTACGGCTCGTCCAGATGTTGCTACTACGTTAAACTGGGCGACTCTGTCCATCCCGGCAATCCCAATCGCACTCAGCAAGCCGCCAATCGTGGTCGGAATCAACGCCACTAACAGAGCAATCAGCGTAGCTACGCCTATCGGGTTATTTACGTAGTTGCCGTATGATGGCAGCGTTGCTACGACAATCAGAAACACCTGAGTCAGAACTGCCAGCAATACCGTCAAGGCAATTTCGTTGGGTGTTTTGCTACGTTCTGCGCCTTCCACTAAAGCAATCATCCGGTCTAAAAACCCCTTACCTGGGTCTGATGTTACTCGCAGAGTTAGTTCATCGGAGATAATCTTCGTGCCGCCTGTAACAGAACTCGCCATATCTGAGCCTGGTTCTTTCAACACTGGCGCAGATTCCCCAGTAATTGCCGATTCATCGACGGAGGCGACACCAGCAATTACTTCCCCGTCTGCGGGGATGATATCACCAGCAATCACTTTAATGCGATCGCCTTGCCTTAAATTAGTTGAAGAGACTTCCTCAATTGAGCCATCGGGCAATAATTTCCGAGCAGTTGTGTCGGATTTTGTTGCCCGCATCGAGTCAGCTTGTGCCTTACCGCGTCCTTCTGCCACCGCTTCCGCAAAATTAGCAAATAGCAGGGTAAATAGCAGAATTACGGTAATTAGACCATTAAATAGCCGCTGGTTTTCGCCCGGTACTGTGCCAAACAAATTTGGGTCAATTGTTACCAGTGCAGTGATGATGGTACCAACCCACACTAGAAACATGACTGGATTTTTCAGCATCATTCGTGGGTTGAGCTTGACAAAAGCATCCCGGAAGGCTCTCTGATAAAGCCCTTTGGTATTTACCTTGGAGGTATGTTTGCGCGAAGAACGTGGTTGGCGTGGTTGGCGAATCTGTTGAGGCGAAGTCGAATTTTCAGATGTCATAAGTAGTCAGGGAGAAACTAACCGCAAAGAACGCACACAGAGGAGGAAAGTAAGGTTTATTTATCCTCCTTTAGCAATTTGGAAGGCTTCGGCTATCGGACCAAGTGCTAAAACTGGGAAGAAGGTTAACGCGCCTAAAATCAAGATGATTCCCGCGGTGACGGCGGTAAATAGAAGCGTATCGGTGCGGAGGGTTCCGGTAGTTTCGGGTACTGGTTGTTTGTGAGCCATGCTGTCAGCTAACAGCAGCATGGCGATAATCGGGATATAGCGACCGAGTAAGAGGCTGAAACAGGTACTCAAGTTCCACCACAGGGTAGTGTCGCCCAATCCTTCAAAGCCCGATCCGTTGTTGGCGGCGGCTGAAGTGTACTCGTAGACGACTTGGGAGATGCCGTGAAAGCCGGGATTGCTGATTCCAGCGAGGGTGTTGGGAAAGGCGAGAGCGATCGCTGAGGGAATTAATACTGCTATCGGATGGATGAGTAGCACGACGCTGGCAAGAACGATTTCTTTTTTCTCAACTTTTCGTCCCAAAAATTCTGGGGTTCTTCCCACCATCAAGCCGGTCAGAAATACGGTCAAAATCAGGTAGATGAACAAGTAAGCTGTTCCAGTTCCCTGACCGCCCCATACAATCTGAAGGAACATATTAAACAGGGTGGAAAAACCTCCGAGAGGCATTAGGGAATCGTGCATCCCGTTGACAGCACCGCACATAGTTCCTGTTGTCGTAATTGCCCAAAGTGCTGTCTGTGCCCAACCAAATCTAACTTCTTTGCCTTCTAAGTTAGGAATAGGTTGCTGTCCTCCTAGGAGATTATTAACTAGAGGATTTCCTTGATATTCGCCAATGGCGGTAATGATAGTCAGAATGGTAAAGATAATAAATACCATCCCAAACAGCAGCCATCCCTGTTTTTTGTTATTAGCAAAGATGCCGTAGGTTATAATCAGCGACGCTGGAATGCAAACCATCGCAATTATTTCTAGCAGATTGGAGAAACCATTTGGATTTTCAAATGGATGGGCGGAGTTAATGGCAAAAAATCCGCCGCCATTTTCTCCTAACTGTTTGATACTTTCAAAATGGGCTACAGGACCACGGGCAATGATTTGTATTCCATTTTCTAACGTCGTAGCTGTCTGCGGCCCAGCTAAGGTTTCTGGAACGCCTAGAATGATTAACAATAGCGCTCCTAAGATGGACAGAGGTAGCAATATCCGGGTAATGGATTGAATTAAATCAACGTAAAAGTTACCTAACGAGTTGCCAGTTAAGCCGCGAATAAAGGCGATTGCCACAGCTAATCCGGTCGCGGCTGAGGTAAACATTAGATAACCCAGTGCTAACATCTGACTGGCATAGCTGAAGGTAGTTTCGCCAGAATAATGCTGCTGGTCTGTATTGGTCAAAAATGAGATTGTTGTATGGAGTGCTAAATCCCAACTAGGGGCATTTAATCCGGTAGGATTTAGGGGCAGGAATTGCTGTAGTATGAGAATTAGATAAACTAATACACCCATGACCAAGTTGGTGTAAAGCAAGGCACGGGCATACTGCCAACTCGTCTGATTCTCTTTGTTTCGCACGCCCCCTAGTGCATAGATAGTTTTTTCTATTGGTACCATTATTGGGTCAAGAAAGGTTTTCTCTCCTTTAAATACACCAGCTATGTAACTACCCAAAAACTTACTGATTGCCACCACAATCAGTAAGTTTATAACAATTTGAAATAAGCCTTGCCACATAAATTAAACCTAATTTAATCGAAGCTATACAATTTTTTCGCAGATAAATCAGACAAATAAATCTTTAATTTGCCCGACTATCATCCTAATACGTAGGAGGGAAATACCACAATTAGATTAGATATATAACCTAGATATATATGTATTAATACACCTTCTATACCTGCAAGTATAGATTCAGGTTTATCGCTAAAGTGAGGATATAGTATATGTCATGTGGTGCCATTCATCAGTTGGAAAATACATCTGATGAGGAGGTTACGCACCTTGGTAGCTATCAAAGCAAATCTTGTGACTAAAAATCAGCACTCAACTATGCATTTGCTAATTGTAGGGGCATTTACTGTCTTGATTATACTGGAGTTTTCCACACCTCCATCCTATGTATTTGGCTACCTCTATATCGGACCAATTTTACTAACGAATTCACGCTTGAGCCAACCTGCAACGCTTATACTCACCCTTTCTGCTGCTAGTCTAACTATCTTAAATTTGTTTTCTCCTGCTCTTGAACCGATCCAACCGTCAACAGTGGCAAACCGATTGATTGCAGTGATGGCGTTGGCGGTAACTTGCTGGTTGCTGCGTCGAAATCAGCATTATGAAGAGGCGATTCAGAGACAACAGGCGCAATTGCGATCGCAACAACAACTGGCAAGTATTCGTGAAGATTTTGCCTCTACTTTGACACACGATCTCAAAACTCCATTGCTAGGCGCGATTGAAACGATTAAATCTTTCCAATTAGGACACTTCGGTGATTGTACGCTTCAGCAACAAACAGTTTTGGCGATGATGGTTCGTTCTCACACTTCGACATTACATCTGGTGGAGACGCTGCTGGATGTCTATCGTAACGATACCAAAGGACTAAAACTGGTGAGATCGCCCGTAAATCTAGTTACCTTGGCTACTGAAGCGATCGCTACATTGACAGATTTAGCTTCTTCGCGTCGGGTGTATATTACTCTCCGTCATGGTTCAACCGATTTTTACCGCTTTTTGTGGGTGAATGGAGATGCCTTGCAATTACAGCGAGTCTTCATAAATTTACTCACTAATGGCATTAATCATTCCCCGCGTGGCGGTAAGGTAGAAGTCATACTGGAGTACCATGCTAATTATCAAATTGTGAAAATTATCGATAATGGGCAGGGCATCACCGAAGAAGAGTTACCCTACCTATTTGAGCGATTTTATCAAGGACATAGCGATCGCGTTGCCACAGGATCGGGACTGGGTTTATATTTGACTCGTCAGATTATTGAAGCGCACGGCGGTACAATTTGGGGAGAAAACCAGAAACCACGCGGGGCAATGTTTGGCTTCCGATTGCCTCCCCACTTAGTGGAAATTGAAAATAAAAAATGATAAATTACCTTTTTTCGGTTTTCCGACCAAAACTCCAAGACCTTTGAAATGAAACCTTCACTGCGGATTTTGTTGGTGGAAGATGATGAACTGTTTCGCCTGGGACTGCGGATGCGGTTGCAACAGGCAGGGTTAGAAGTCGTTGGTGAAGCAGTTGATGGCGAAACCGCTGTGGAATTGACGAATTGCCATTTACCAGATGTAGTGCTGCTTGATGTGGGACTACCTGGGTTAGGAGGCGTTGAAGCGTGTCGCCAAATCAAACAACGTCATCCAAAAATGCCCGTTTTGGTTTTAACTTCTCATTCCCAAAAGCCTTTGATTGAACGGTTAATTGCGGCTGGCGCTCATGGCTATTGTCTCAAAGGAATTGAAGCTGAGGTGTTAATTTTAGCACTGCGTTCAGTCGCCGCAGGTGCCTCATGGTGGGATCAAACGGGTACAGCAGAAATTCGCGCCGCATTTGACGATACACCGCCACCAACTTCATCCAAAACCGCTGAACCTTTAGCAACTCCGCTTACCAGTCGGGAGCAGGAAATTTTGGCATTGATTGCCGCTGGGAAGACAAATCAAGAAATTGCCGAACGGCTGCATATTGCCTTGGGTACAGTTCGGGTTCACGTCCATGCCATTTTACAAAAATTGGAAGTGCGCGATCGCACTCAAGCCGCTATCTTGGCAATTCAAGAAAGATTAGTAGCCGCAGATTTGTTACTACAAGAATAATTAATCAAGATTCATTTATATATAGTAGGAGGTTTCCATGACCTCAGCAGAGACACCATTTGCCGTCGGTTTCACCCTCCCAGACCATACCCATTTACCAGACTCCGACGGCAGATTTGTGAAAAACTTTCAAGAACCGCCCCAAGGCGATTTGCTGACCCACTGTATAGAACCAGTTTTGCAGCAAATTCATCCCGATGGACAATACTGTATCGGTCGGGATAGCGGGATCTATTGGCGGATAACGAAACCGCCTGAAAGAGGAGCAGAAACACCAAATTGGTTTTATGTGCCGAATGTCCCGCCGACTTTGAACGGTCAATACCGACGTTCTTATGTCTTGTGGCAAGAATACGTTGCGCCGCTGATTGTGTTGGAGTTTGTCTCTGGGGATGGTTCCCAAGAACGAGACAGAATGCCGATAACTGGCAAGTTTTGGGTTTACGAGCAGGCGATTCGCGTTCCCTTTTATGGCATCTATGAAGTCAATCTGGCACGAGTGGAAGTGTACCAATTAATTAACGGGCGCTATCAGATGATGCAGCCTAACGAGCGCGGACACTATCCCATCGAGCCTTTAGGGGTAGAGTTGGGCATTTGGCAGGGTCGATACACAAATATGGAATTTCCCTGGTTGCGCTGGTGGGATGCTCAGGGAAACTTGCTGCTAGACGGTACGGAAATCGCACAGCTTGCAGAAGAACGCGCTGAACGCTTGGCAGAACGATTAAGAGCAATGGGCGTTAATCCCGATGAATTAGTATGAGATCGGAACCCGGTTTTCTGGCTTGGGTCTTACATCAAATTCAGCGGGTCAACGTCTATTGTCAAGCTAACTGAGGATGGGCACAAAAGGCGCAACTCGTTGAAATCCGGTAATTCTGGCAGCGAATCAGGTGCAAACTTGAGCATAATCTGCCATCGATATCGATTCGCCACCCGTAAGATACTCGCTGGTGCTGGCCCTAACACCTCATACATCGGGGTGGTGGGATGGGTATCTGAACTGCTATCCCCCTGGGGTGTATTAGAAGCTAGCCCCGCAGCTAGCATTTCGGCAGTTTCCTGAACTTCTGCGGCATCGGTGCTGCTTAGCCGCAACAAAATGAGACGTCCGTAGGGGGGATAATTTAGTGCCTCTCGTTGTTCTAACTCTGTCTCGATGAAAGATTGATACTGGTGACGCCTTACTGCTTGAATGACTGGGTGTTCCGGGGAGTAAGTTTGAATAATGACTTGACCGGGATCGTCGCCGCGACCGGCACGACCTGCAACCTGCGTTAGGGTTTGAAAGGCTCGTTCGGATGCCCGATAGTCGGGTAGATGCAGCAACCCATCCGCAGCAACCACTCCTACTAGTGTCACTTGGGATATATCCAGCCCTTTGGTGAGCATTTGAGTCCCAATTAACAAGTCGGCTTCTCCGTTGGTAAAGCGTGTCAGCAGGGTGCGATGAGCGCCTTTGGTGCGGGTGGTGTCGCTATCAAACCGGATATAGCGCAACTGAGGGAACTGCTGCGCTAATTCTTGGGCGACTCGCTGGGTGCCGCTGCCAAAAAATTTCAGGTAGGGAGAACCGCATTCGGGGCAGGATTGAGGATGCGATCGCACAAAATTACAGTAGTGACACCTCAATAATTCAGCGGCTTCTTCATGGGCGTGGTGATACGACAGCGAAACATCGCAGTGAGGACACTCAATCACATACCCACAGCTGCGACAAGAAACAAAGGTGCTATGTCCCCGCCGATGAATAAATAAAATTCCCTGTTTCCCCTCATCTTGCAGCTGCTGCAAGCCTTCCTGAAGCGACCGACTAAAAATTGAGCGATTCCCTTGCTGCAACTCTTGGCGCATATCCACCACTTCTACCGGCGGTAGCGGGCGAGATTGGATGCGTTCAGGCAATGAGAGGTAATGGGTAAGCGCGTTTTGAGTTGGAGAGACGCGATTCATCGCGTCTGAGTTTTGAGTTGAATCGGTTAACTCCGGACTCGTAATGTTTAGCCAGGTTTCTAGGGAAGGGGTGGCGGAACCTAAGACGAGGGGGCAGTTTTCCAACTCAGCCCGCCAAGTCGCGACGGTGCGGGCGTGATAGGTGGGTGCGGGTTGGTCTTGCTTGAAACTAGAGTCGTGTTCCTCATCCAACACGATTAGCCCCAGACGTGGCAGTGGGGCAAAGATAGCTGAACGGGTGCCAATCACGACTTGAGCTGCACCCGCCAGCATTTGCCGCCAAGTGTCGTAGCGTTCGCCATCGGAAAGGGCGCTGTGATAGACGCAGACTTTGTTGCCAAAACGGGCGCGGAATCGGTCGGTGAGTTGGGGGGTAAGACCAATTTCTGGGACGAGGACGAGGGCGGATTGTCCCCGTTCTAAGATGGGGGCGATCGCTTGTAAATACACCTCTGTCTTCCCGGAACCCGTGACTCCGTGCAACAGCACCTTCGCAAAACCGGATAAAGACGCGATCGCTTCTAGCGCCTCAGATTGAGCCGGTGTTAATGCTTTCGGTTGATCCCCAGCCAAGAGCGGTTCTGCGGAAGTCCGCAACATCTCCCGTTCTTGAATAACCACGCAGCCTTTTTGCTCCAGCGTCTTGATGGTGGATGAACTGGCGTTGCAGATTTGCAGCAACTCCGTCAACAACAAATCGCCGCCGCGCCGCCGCAGCACTTCCAAAATTTCCCGTTGGCGCTGCGTCAAGTCGAGGGGAAAAACATCAGCAACCAGCGTCACAGCCTTCTGCAACTTCGGTCGCTGGGTTCTGGGCGGTTCCAGGTAACTTTCGACTAACTTCGCCCGCAGTAACTCCCGGATGGCTCGATACGCTCCTCTAACTTGACGCTGGAGGTAAACGAAGCTGTAGTCTCCAGAGGGTTGAGCTTGCAGAAGTTCCAGAATCTTACAGGCAGTTGGACTCAGGTAATTAGCATTTCCCGCTTGTCCGACTTGTCTCCCCTCTCCTTCTCCTTGGGCAAGGCGGAGGCGACGCTGCGATCGCCCCAGTAATCCCGGCGGTAGCGCGACTCGAATTACCTGAATCAGCTGGGTGTAGTAGTATTGGGCGACTTGGTTCAGCAGTTGCCAGTAGGCCGGCGGGAAAAACCCAGCACTGACCACATCCTCCACATCCCGAATTTTGGCTGGGTTCAAATCTGGCGGCGGTGCATCGCAAATCCGAATCGCGATCGCTCCCAAAACTTGCGCCCCAAACGGTACGCTCAGAATATCCCCCGGCTGCACTTGCAACTGGGCAGGCAACCGATAGGTATACAACCGCTTCTGCGCTTCTGCTTCTGGACAATCCACCAGCACTTCTATCCATCGATTCTGTCCAGAATCAGACTGGTCGTAGGATGCTCTACTCTCCAGCACAATGCCCGAACGCCCGACATTGGGATTTGACGACATATTCCCCCTCTCCCTTGGCAGCCGGATACTACAGCCAGCTTTCCAGACCGCCATGCTTGTCGCTTACTGTAGACCTGTTAATTTTAGCTGGCTGTAGACGCTTGAGAGACTTGAAATTCAACAACATCCGAGGTCGCAACCAAGAGGATAGAAGTTAGGATACAAATGTCTCGCTTGGATGCTTGTATGTGAGTATACTTGCTATCCTCTATCTATTGTGCAGAGCGCGGATGCCTACTTTCTCCCTATCGATAGAGAGGAAAGCTCACAAGTATATGAGATCCTGTGTGAATAGCATGGGAAATTTAAAAAACTTTAAACTTTCCTTAATTAGGAGCCAGAAAAAATGGAAAGAAACCCCAGACTTGGCATTGATTTAAGTTTAATTTAATTGAAATTTATCTACGGCATCACATCTGACGGCAAGCTTCTAATAGACTAGGGCATCACCTTCATGTTTCCTGATTTTTTCTTAAGACGCATACCCAATCTAAAGCGCTTCTAGATTCTGTAATCGAGAAATGTAATCAGGGAAACAATCAAAAAACTATTTTCTGGTAGCCTTAAAAAGCTATTTGTAAATTGAAAGGTTGAATAAATTTTGAGTGTTCCAAAGCGGGTACCCGATCTGGTGTTGCCACGAGCGGATAAATGAAGCTCAAAATTAGCAAAGAATGCAGACAGTAAAAATAAAGTTGACCCTTGAGTCTATGCTCGTAGAGCCTGTCTTCAGTCCGT
This sequence comes from Trichocoleus sp. DQ-A3, assembly GCF_039961975.1. Taxonomy (NCBI): domain Bacteria; kingdom Bacillati; phylum Cyanobacteriota; class Cyanophyceae; order Leptolyngbyales; family Trichocoleusaceae; genus Trichocoleus; species Trichocoleus sp. DQ-A3. Next base: position 106,103 of record NZ_JAMPKC010000011.1, read on the forward strand.
CATGGATATGTACAAAGAGAGCATCCGTTCCCATCAACTCGCTTTATCCAATACCGACTCAGACCTTGCTATGAATATTGCTGACTTGAACCGAAGCGACGTGGAATCTACATCCGATCGGGATTTTGTAGATATTACCGACCAGCAAATGGAAGAAACCACTGAAATAGAAATCGTCAGTGTTGAAGATGAAATTTCAGACGAAATTGATAAATTAGCCGGTGGTCGCCCCTCTGAATACCGCAAAACTGTCTCCGATGATACTGTAGGAGCGTTTTTTAAGGAGATGGCACGCTATCCCCTTCTGAAACCAGATGAAGAAGTCGAGTTAGCCCATCGCGTCCAATATTTAGTCAAGATAGAAGCGCTCCAAGAAAAATTACAAAAAGAGTTGGATCGCGCTCCCACGAAAGCAGAACTGGCAGCAGCAGATGGGCTTTCGGAACGGCAGATGGAACATCAACTGTATCGCGGACGGGTGGCGAAACGGAAGATGATTCGCTCGAACCTGAGATTAGTTGTTTCTATTGCTAAACGATATTTGAACCGAGGTGTTCAATTCCTCGATTTAATTCAGGAAGGGGCGCTGGGATTAAATCGCGCTACAGAAAAGTTTGATCCCGACAAAGGTTATAAGTTTTCTACCTATGCCTATTGGTGGATTCGGCAAGCAATCACGCGGACAATCGCTAACGATGCGCGCACGATTCGATTGCCGATTCACATTGTCGAGAAGTTAAATAAGCTCAAAAAAGCGCAGCGAGAACTCAAGCAAGAACTGCATCGCAATCCGACAGAAGAGGAACTGGCGCAATCTTTAGATATTGAGGCTTCGCAGTTGCGTCAGTTGTTGCAGCTTAGAAGGCGATCGCTTTCTCTCAACCATCGCATCGGGAAGGGAGAAGAGACGGAACTGATGGATCTGCTCGAAGATGGTGATAATCAATCTCCTGAAGAGCAGATGAGCGAAGCCATGATGCGCCAAGAAATTTGGGAAGTGTTGGGCGACGTTCTCACCGATCGGGAAAAAGATGTTATCTCGCTGCGGTATGGTTTAACCAGCAGCGAACCCTACACCTTAGAAGAAGTGGGCTGTTTATTTAATTTGTCCCGCGAACGAGTGCGTCAAATTCAAAGTAAAGCGATGCGGAAACTGCGGCGTCCCCAGGTTGCCAAACGCTTGAAAGGATGGCTCACCTAAAAGTTGTTGGCGATCGGTAATTAGTCATTCGTTTTATGATTGACCAAACGATCGCTGACTGATGACGAATGACTACTGAATTGATTTTACGTCCAGCAGAGCCTGGAGATGCGTCGGTGCTATTTGAGCTAATTAAAGCACTCGCGGAGTATGAGAAACTCTCTGACGCTGTCACAGGCAATACGGACGCCCTGAAAGAGCATCTGTTCGGTTCTAAGCCTTATGTAGAGGCAATTCTAGCAGAATATGCGGGGCAAGCCGTGGGGTTTGCCCTGTTTTTTCATAACTATTCCACCTTTCTTACCAAGCCGGGAATTTATCTGGAAGACTTGTTTGTACTCCCAGAATATCGGCGTCAGGGGATCGGGAAGGCGCTTCTCACCCACCTCGCTCAGTTGGCTGTATCTCGCGGCTGTGGGAGATTGGAGTGGAGCGTTTTAGATTGGAACGAACCGGCGATCGCATTCTACGAGCGCATGGGTGCTGACGTTTTGCCCGACTGGCGGATTTGCCGCGTTACGGGCGATTCTCTCGTGAGTATGGCTGCACTAACCCCTTCTGCCAGTGACGTAGGCAGCCGTTAGAGGGTGCTGCGGAGATTCAAAAATCTGCTCAACCGAACCGGATTCGATCAATTGTCCAGCGCCATCCTGAACCCAAAACAGCGCCACATCATCCGCAATCCGTTTTGCCTGTGCCAGATTGTGAGTGACGACGAGGACTGTATATTTGCCGCGCAGATTGACGATTAAATCCTCTACGACTTCACTAGAAAGGGGATCGAGGGCGCTGCAAGGCTCATCCATCAGGAGAACATCGGGTTTGAGGGCGATCGCTCTGGCGAGACATAGCCGTTGTTGTTGTCCGCCAGAAAGGGAAAGGGCAGGAGATTTCAGCCTGTCCTTCACCTCATCCCACAAGCCGACATCGCGCAAAGCATCCTCGACAATTTCATCGATTTTTTCTCGATTTCTAACTCCGTGTTCTCTAAGCGGAAATTCAAGATTTCTGATAATGGAAAGTGGGAAGGGATTGGGTTTTTGAAATAGCATTCCTATTCGGCGACGCAATGAAATCACATCGATTTCTTGCACATCTTGATCCCCCAAAAGAATCCGCCCTGTTAACCGACAGTTTTTGGTTAAATCGGTAAGGCGGTTTAGACAAGTAAGAAAGCTTGTTTTGCCACAACCGGAAGGGCCAATTAGGGCTGTAATTTCACCCGATTTAATAGAGAGAGTGACATTTTTAAATGCGGGTTTATTCGCGTAAGAAAGGCTTAAATTCTCAGTTTTGATTTCTGGGGCATTACTGGGAAGTGAGGCTGAAGTTTTCTCTTGAATTCTAATTTCGCTTGTCGATTGTTTCATGAAAAATTTAAACTGTAAAGACGCGAAGTACGCAAAAAAAGAACGCGAGGTAAGCTTGGTTTACGCTACCCAAATTCGGGATTGCCGAAACCGTTCTGCTAGCCAAGAGATTGCAGCATTAATGAGTAATAGAAAGCTGACTAATACGAGAGCAGAGGCGTAGGCATTTGGTTCGCCGCCAGAGACGTTCATAGCGAGATCGTAAATGTGAACCGAGAGCGATCGCCCGGAATCCCACAAGGACTCTGGCATCCGATCGACGTAACCACTGGTAAAGATTAAAGCAGCCGTTTCAGCGATCGCTCTCCCCAAACCCAACAGCAACCCCACGACTAATCCAGGCATTGCCGCTGGTAGCAGTAACTCCCATAAGGTGGCTGTACGAGAGAGTCCCAGCGCCGCCGCCGAACGTCGGTAGTCATCGGGTACGCCTCGAAAACCTTCCTGGGTTGAGCGAATCAAAATCGGCAGCACCATACACGCCAGCGTCAATCCACCAGAAAGAATCGAAAAGCCCATTCCCAAAGTTTTGCAGAAGAAAGCGTTCCCAAAAAGACCAAAAACAATTGAAGGGATGCCTGCTAAAACATCCAAACTCAGTCGCACTAACCGCCCCAAAATACTCTCATTTGAGGTAAATTCAGCCAGTAATATCGCAGTCCCCACTCCCAACGGAATTGAAACTGCCATGCATACTCCTACGATTAGCGCGGTCGAGACTAAAATGGGTGCGATTCCTCCATCTCGTCCAGCATTATTCGGTACAGTTGTCAAAAAGTTCCAGTTAATTTGACCGATACCAGAAACAAAAATATTGCTCAATAGCCACAACAGCGAAGCTGTTATTAAAGCGACAGATACCCAGACGATTGCAGTCGGAAGTAATTCAGGAGAAGGCAAACAATTAAAAGGCGAAAAATTGTTTTTTTCTTGCACCTTTTGTTTTTGTAAGTTTGTCTTCTCAAAGGATTCACTCATAAAGATGCCCTTGATTAATCATTTCGGCAGCAACGACTAAAACCACAATCATCGCCATTAATATCAACCCGCTGACAAACAAGGCGGCGCGATGATTTCCCACAGCATAAGCCATCTCTAGAGCAATATTTGCCGTTAACGTCCGCACTGGCTCAAATACACCTTTTGGTACCTGCACGACATTACCGCAAACCATTAACACCGCCATTGTTTCGCCAATCGCCCGTCCGGTTTCTAAAATGACGCCAGTTAATAGCCCTGATTTTGCTGCCGGAAAAACTACACCGCGCACCATTGCCCAGCGTCCCAATCCCAGCGCCGTCGCACCCCGCAGATAATCTGCGGGCACGTTAGCAAAGGTGGCATCAGCGACGAGGGCAATGGTGGGGAGAATCATCAGGGTTAGGATGAGAATTCCAGCGAATAAACTCGGCCCCGGTGGGTGAAACCGCCCGATAATTGGCACCAGCACCACTAAACCCCAAAAGCCATAAACGACTGAGGGAATCCCTGCTAAAAGCTCAATCAGGCTTCGGTAAATTTTGGCTAAAGCGGGAGGTGCGTAATAGTGGCAGAAAACTGCGGAGAGAATACCCAGAGGTGTTGCAACTAGCACAGACCCCGCCGTGACAAACAGCGATCCCCACAGCATCGGCATTAGGTTAAATGCTTCGCTAGCTGGATGCCAGGAGGGGTCGTTGAAGAAGCGTGTCAGTCCGATATTTTGCAGGATGGGTAAGGTTTCCCAGATGAGGAATAGCAGAATTAAAAGCGCGATCGCGCCCGAAATAATCGCCATTCCCCGCAACATCCAGACGAGAATGACTTCATTTCGCGACTGGGACAAAATATTGCTCCTTCACAATGTCTTGCACATCTTTAGAACGGGCAAAATCAATAAATTCTTTTTGCAATCCGGTGGGTGTAGTTTTCGTCACTAAATTGAGTGGACGAGAAAGCGGAAATTTACCGTTGCTGACGTTGGCGATGGAGGCGTCTACCCCTTCGACTGGCAACAATTTGATCGGAGTATTGTGAGTGACACCATATTCGCCAGAACCAATAGAGACATAAGCGATCGCGTTGGGATTCCCTGCTACGGTTTTGATTCCTTGTTCGTTATCGCCAATCACCACATCGGCACGAATATCGGTTGTCTTTAATTTGAAGTGGTCGGCAAACAGTTCCAGCGTGGATCGACCCTCAGCTTTATTGACCACCGTAATTGGGGCATCTTTCCCGCCGACTTGTTTCCAATTATTGATTTTGTCGGTGTAGATATCGACAATTTGCTTGTCCGTCAGATTTTTAACTGGATTGTCTTGATTGAGAATGACCGAGACGCCATCGTTAGCAATCATAAAAGCTTGCAAATCCTTCTCGCTGTCTTTGAGGCTTCGGGAAACCATCCCAATATCCGCCACCCCCTGGCGGGCATCTGCGACTCCCCGCGAAGATCCGCCCGTTTGCACGTCAATCCGGACTCCCGGATGTTGAGTTTCATAGCGCTTGGCCATCTCAGCCGCCAGAGGTGCTACCGTACTCGATCCCGTCAAAACCAGCTTGCCTTGTAACTTATCGGATGATTGGGTTGCCCCTTCTGGAGGCTTCCCGCAAGATTGCAGCCAAAAGCAGGCAGCTAACCCTAGAGAAAGCGGCGCAAGCATTCTTAGATTCTTCATCAGTTATGTAATTGAAGTTTTTTATGTGTTGGAATCAAACGAAACCAGGCAACATCCCAAGTCAATCGCCCGACCAGCATTTGTCCTCTGGATTGCAGGATCTAGCTGATAAAGTACCGCCTTGCCATCTCGCGTCGCCGTCACAAAACCCTCTTCTCGCAAAACTTTTAGATGATGCGATAGCAAACTCTGTTGCAACCCCAGCACCGCATTCATCTCGCCAACGTGCTTAGGGCCACTCATGAGCAGTTCTAAAACCTCAAGCCGCGTTGAATCTGCCAAAGTTTTCAGTTTTTGGGCACAAAAGGACTGCGATGAGACTTTTTGGGTACTCATGGATTCACCTGTGTGAAGTTGGGAACCAACCCAGGCTTGCCCTGGATCGAGATTGATATTAACTTATATTTATATCAATAATTGTTTATTAATTCTAGCTTGATTTTTTCTTAACCGATGCTGAGGATGTCGGGAAAATTCAGATTTTTCACTTGAAAAACCAAACCTCCTTCCCTGCAAGGAAAGGAGGTTTCCGAGTACAAGGCGTTCTATAGCGCTCCTAAATGATTCCTAAAGGCGAGATCCCCGACTTCTTGGAAAAGTCGGAGGTCTGAACCGCTGGCATCTTAAAACTCAAATAGGATTGCTATAGCAGCTTTGTGCTAACTGGCTCTTCAGAGGAATTTCTATCCAGAACTCAGTACCCTGACCGGGTTGAGACATACATTTAAAGAAACCGCCGTGTTTGTCTACCACAATCTGGTAGCTAATGGAAAGTCCCAGACCCGTGCCTTTCCCAACCGGCTTGGTGGTGAAAAAGGGATCGAAAACTTGGCACTGCACGCCTGGACTCATGCCAGGGCCATTGTCACTAATCTGAATGACAACGCGGGGGACACCCGCTGGGTTATCCGACATCACAAAAGTGCGAATCGTAATCTGGCTGGGTAAGTTTTTAATTTCCTCCGGCGATCGCGTTTCATCGCGTTGCTCTAGAGCGTCAATGGCGTTGCCGATCACGTTCATAAAAACTTGATTCATCTGACCGGCGTAGCACTCGATAGGCGGTAAGTCTCCATACTCTTTCACCACGTCGATCTCGGCATGGTCTGGCTTTGCTTTCAGTCGATGTTGCAAGATTAACAGAGTGCTGTCGATGCCCGTGTGGATATCGACAGGTTTCCTTTCAGCCTCGTCCAGCCGGGAAAAATTGCGTAACGACAGAACGATCTGGCGGATGCGGTCAGCTCCAACTTTCATGGATGAGAGCATCTGCGGAAGATCCGAAGTCAGGAACTCTATGTCAATCGCTTCTGCTCGATCCACAATTTCAGTATGGGGATTTGGGTAATGCCGTTGGTAGAGTTCCATGAGTTTGAGCATATCTTGCGTATACTCATCAACGTGGCTGATATTGCCGTAGATAAAATTAACCGGATTATTAATTTCGTGAGCAACACCAGCAACCAGTTGACCCAAACTCGACATTTTTTCGGTTTGAATTAGCTGGGTTTGGGTTTTCTGTAACTCTTGGAGGGCGTTGGAGAGTTGTTCGGCTTGTTGCTGGGTTTGAGCAAGTAATTCCGCTTGCTGTTGGTAGAGTTCGGCTTGCTGAATCGCGATCGCAGCTTGAGCGGCGAGTTGTTGGAGCAGATCGACTTCCTCCGCCTTCCAAACTCTGGGTTCATGACACGCATGGGCAACCAATAGCCCCCACAGTTTCTCTCCTCTGCGAATCGGGACGACTAAATTGGCTTTTACCTGAATCTGTTCCAAGAATTCGACATGACAAGCTTGCAAAGAAGCTTGATGCACGTCGCTAATTGCCCGAACTCGTCCCCCCTGGTATAAGATTGCGTACTCTAGGGGAAAGCAGTTCTCGTCATAGACTTGCCCCAGAATTGATTTGGTATTGCCCGTGACCTCCTCGACAACTACCTTGCCTTGCCAGCGTTGGGTGAACTGGTAAACGATCACTCGGTCTGTATTTAACAGGTTCCGGACTTCGCGCACGATGGTTTGCAAGATAGTTTTTAGTTCCAACGTGCTGCGGATTTGGTCGATGACTTGCTTGAGAACGCTTGCCCACTCCAAAGATTGTTGTAACTTGACTGTACGCTCTTGGACTTGACAATCGAGGTTGGCATTCAGACGCTGCACTTTTTGGTACAGTCCATACTGCTCAATCGCCATTGAGAAGCGATCGCCCAAAGCATCAGCCAGTTCAATCTCTTCTGGAGTCCACTGGCGCGATTGTCCTCTTTTTAGCTGTCGCCAAACTTCAAAGGATTTACGGGGGTGGACTTGTCGCGTGTCGGGGTCAAAACACCCAGCCCATAAGGTTTCCGTGTCAATTTCATCTCGAAAAACTGTCAAGTATCCGACCAACTGTTGACGGTGTTGGAGGGGTACAATCAACACGCCTCGAATCAAAGTAGATTGAAATCCGGTTTCAAGCGGTTGTAAATACGTTTGTTTATACAAGTCAGCGATCGCAATGATGCCACTGCTACCCCTAGCATTTGCGGTAGCCGCAGGGTTGAAATTTGCCCCGCCTTTTAACCATTCTTGCCAGAGAGGATGCTGCTCAATGAGAACGGATGAGGCAGGTACTGCCACCACGCCCGGTTCTAGGAGCATCAATTGATCGCCACAGGTGTACACCACCGCTGACAAACCAGTGGTTTCTGGGGTGATGTACAGTCTGCCACCGGAACCTTGCAGCGCGCTAACGGTTTCCTCAAGGGCTGATTGCAGCTCAATGGTAGGGAGTGAATGCAGCAGAGTAGCAATATGGTTAAGCGTGACTTCCCGTTGAGCTTTTTCGCGGGTTTGGGTGAGTAAAGTAGATTGAGCGATCGCAATCGACACTTGATCCGCTACCGTCTGGACAATTTCCAGTTCCCGTTCTGAAATTACTTGCGGTTGCGCGTAGTGACCGACTAAAAGCCCCCACAAGCGATCGCCATGCAGAATCGGCACCACCAGAGAAGACTGCACGCCCATTGCTTTGAGATACGCCACATGGCAAGGATCGATAGGGCGATAGTGGATCTTTCTGATTTCTAGGGATTCTCCGGTTTCTGGGGAATCTAGTATCGATAAACCAATGAGTCCGGAAGCAACATTCACAATCGAACGCAGACGCACTTTCTGATAGAGTTCCCGTGCTTGGGGAGGAATGTCATCCGCTGGAAAGTTCAAACCTTTTAAAGATGGAAGGCGATTTTTATAAATAGATTCGGCAATCACTTCTCCACTTTCATCACCATGAAACCGATAGACCATGACTCGGTCGGCTTCTAGTAATGAACTGACTTCTGCCACCGTTGCGATTAAAATTTCTTGTAATTCTAAGGATTGACGAATCCGGTTAGTGATTCGGTGCAGCAATCCTTCCCGATCTAATTCTGGCTGTAATTCTGGCTGTAATTCTGGCTTTAAAACTTGCGTATTTTTACTGAAGGTCATTTTTTCATCCACTACGCTTATAATATTTGTGCCTTGTTCCGCACTGTATCTATTTTCGGTGTGCTGACTAAGTTCAGCCATACGTGAAAATATGGAACTTTTTTTAAAAATTAGATTCTATGCCAGTCCGAAATGATTCGTGAAGGCGAGATCCCCGACAACTCTTACGAAGTCGGGGATCAGAAGGGCTGGCTCACAACTAAAATAGGATTGCTATAGATATGTTTATCGATCGGGTTTTAAAATAATGCTGTAGATTTAGGGAGTTTTTAGAAGATGAGTTGCTAAAAATTCTATCCAGCTAAAGGTTCTAACTTTCTTTGTCATCTCCCTAAACGCATCTTGAGCCTTCTAATTTCCCCTAAACAGCCTAGGGTTGAGGATTACCGAGTTAAGGGGCGTTGTGGTATTGGTCAGTCCTGAAATTCCCCAGCGCGATCGCTCTTAATAAAATCAGTTGCTTTAAACTCTAATTGGAATCTTGATAGCAAACTCAGCCCCTTCACCGGGTGCTGAAGTACACTCCAATTGTCCCCCATGTTTTTCGGTGACAATTTGGTAGCTAATCGCTAGACCCAGCCCAGTCCCTTTGCCGACGTTTTTCGTTGTAAAGAAGGGATCGAAGAGTTTTGGCTGCACCTCAGATGGAATCCCCAATCCATTGTCAATAATGCGGATTTCCACTTGATTGTTCCCGGCAACTTTGGTGCGAATCCAGATGGTAGTGGGGTTATGTTTAATTTCTTCAATTGAGCGTTGACGATTAAACTCATCGAGAGAATCAATTGCATTTGTCAGTAAATTCATAAACACTTGATTCAGTTGTCCGGCATAACATTCTACTAAAGGTAAATTGCCATACTCTTTAATCACCTGAATCTCCGGATGTCCCGGCTTATCTTTTAGTTGATTCTGTAAAATTACTAGCGTATTCTCAAGACCCTCATGAATGTCAACGGCTTTCATCTCCGCTTCATCCAAACGAGAGAAGTTTCTTAGAGATAGAACAATTTGACGAATCCGTTCGGCTCCGAACTTCATGGAAGATAGAATTTTCTGAAAATCAAGGAGCAGGAAGTCGAGTTCAACTTCTTCGATATAGTCTTGAATTTCTGGTTTAGGATTGGGGTAGTGTTGCTGGTACAACTTTAGGAGTTTGAGCAAATCTTCCAGGTATTCATTGGCAGGCGTGACGTTGCCATAAATAAAGTTGACTGGATTGTTAATTTCATGAGCAACTCCAGCCACCAGTTGACCCAAACTAGACATTTTTTCAGTTTGAATTAATTGAGTTTGAGTTTGTCTCAACTCAGATAGAGTTTGTTGCAACTCTTGAGCTTTGTCTCGGTATTGGGCTTCAGCCTTTTGAATTTCTTCAAACAAGCGGGCATTTTCTAAAGCCGTGGCGATTTGTCCAGCGAGGGTGTTGAACGTCTCTAGATCCGTTTGACTGAAGCGATCGCTTTCCTTGTCTTGAATGTCCAGCACTCCTAGTAGCGCCCCACGGGCGACTAAGGGCACCACTGCGGAAGAACCCATTTGGATGGGTTTCAAGTCTCCTGCTAGCCCCGCACTGTCCTGTTTATCTACCCAGATCGTTTGCTGCTTTCGGGCAGCAAGGGCGACTAAGCTGCGATCGTCAAGAGACAGACAAGCGCTTTCATCATGCCCAAGCATACCCTGATTGCCGGAGTCAGCCCGCCGGATGAGTTGATTCGTGGTTTGATCCAACAGATAAATTTGCACATAGTGCAAGCCGAAGCGATTCTGCATAAGAGCGATCGCTTCGCGCAATAGCTTTTCCGGGTCTATAATCGCTTTTGACAACTCGCTGACGGCAACCGTAACGTGTTGACTAACTTCCAGTTCGCGGGTACGCTCTTCTAGGCCTTGAAGCAATTTACCGACTTGTTCTGCCATCCCATTGAAACTCAACGCTAGCACCCCAATTTCATCCTTTGATTGGATAGAAGTACGAGCATTGAGGTTGCCAGCAGTGAATTGAGTCACTGTTCCAGCGAGATTAATCAGTGGCTTAGCCAGTAGTTCTCCGATCGTAATCGCCGCGATAATGACTACACCTGCAATAATCGCAGCCAGCAACAGCGTGTCGCGGGCTTGGGCTTCGATAGGCGCTAGAAATACCGCTTTCGGTTGGACAAAAACCACAAACCACGGTCGCGTCTTTAGCTTGGTAACTGCTGCTGCGTTCGGCTCGTTGTTTGTAGAGGATAAGGCGGTTGTAAAGTAAGGGGATGTTGCAGCGTTATCTAGACCTTGCTCAAAATCAGGCAAATTTGTCGAAAAGTCTGCCGTTTTCCCCTTGGGCAACCGTCCTTCTGCTTGCAGAGCCTTCACTTTAGCCGGTGGGAGTGGTGCTACCGATTTAAAATTTAACTCAGGTGCGTTTCCGTGAGCTAAACGAATATGGTTTTCGTCTAGCAAAATCGCAAAGGAAGCGCTTCCTCTCACTAGGTCGGTATTTTGGCTAACCAATCGCTGGACAGCAGCAGCGTTATAACGGATACGTAAGACACCGATAGTATTTCCCGACGCATTTCGTACCGGACTACTGAAGTACAAACCGATCTCATTAGTACTTGGAGAAAACACGATGGGCGAGACATAGGGTAAGCCAGTTTTAAACGGTCGCTGAAAGTAATTCTGGTCAGATTTATCTGTACCGATATCTGGTGTATAAGTATCAATTACATCTCGCCCCTGACTATCGAGCAGCGCGTAGGACGAGATATTCAAAGTATCTTTACGGCTGAGCGAACGTAAAGCGCCCTCGACTTCTGAAGCGATACTTTGTCTCTGGTTAGCAGGTAAACTTAAGTACTTGGCGAAGACTGGCAACTGAGCTTCAACCCGCACAGCATCCAGATTCGAGTTTATAAAAGCATCTATACTCAGGGCAGTTTGAGAAGCAGATGTTAAGAGGGTTTGGTTAGCATTGTTCGTCAGCGTCTTTTGTGTGGCTCGCTGATTCAAGAAGGCTAGTAATGCTAAGGGGAGGAGTGCCACACCCAGGAAAGAAAAAATCAGCTTAGTGCGTAGGGTATAAAGTTGGAGCTGTTTCACAGTCAATTTACCTTTTGTAACTGCTGCACAAAGGACGGATCGATTAGTTTTTGAATATCCGGCGCAGCGCTTAGCCCTCCGGTACGAGTATAAAAGTCGGCGTACAATTTGGCTGTATGATACAGCGACTCTGTTGTTGAACCTGGAGTAAATGCCTTTAAGTTGTCTTGCAAATTAGACAACTGGATGCCATCTGTTGAAATAATTTCAGGTTTGATATTGAGGGTTTTGGCAATTATTGCTTTGCTTTCTTCTGGATTCGCTTTCCAGTAGTCTTGGGCTTGGAACCAAGCGCGAATAAATGCCTTTATATCTTGAGGGCGATCGCGTAGCACATTGCTGTGAAACACGATGACATCTGGAATTAACCCAGGAGTCTGCTTACTGGTGAATAGCACTTTAGCCCCAGATTTGACTGCTTGAGACAAATGGGGTCCCCAGGTTTGTCCTGCTTGAATTTCACCACTTTTTAAGAAAGCTGGAATTGCTTCCGCTTCTATATTGACTAAGCTGACATCTTGAGTAGAAAGACCTTTCGTTTCTAGTATCTTAGTGACAAACAGTTCTCCAAAATCATTTAACTTAGTGCCGATCCGCTTACCCTTCAAATCAGCCACGCTTTTTATATGGCGCTGAGCTACCATTGCGTCAGCACCCGCTGATTGATCGGTGACTAAAACAATTTTTGCATCTGGGTTTTGCCCAAGCCTACTCATAACGCTACCTAATGGCAGCGCAACCCCATCATTTTTATTAGCACTGAAGTTAGACAGGGGTAGGAGATAGTTTTCTGAAAAAATGGGTTCGACTTTAACACCCTGCGCTTGGAAGAATCCTTTTTCTTGGGCGATCGCCATCGGAAACTGTCCAGCCCAAAGATTATAGCTGACCCTAAGAGGCAAAGACTGTGGGCTGGAAGTTACGGTTGTCGTGCCATTGCAGGCGGTGATTAGCACAATGCTGAGTAATACAAGAGATACAAAGCGTAGCAATCGAGATTTCATGCTAAAACCTGTTGATGTGTGTGACTGAATACGGTCAACTTCCTGGCTGCAACTGCTGCACAAAAGACGGATCGATCAGTTTTTGAATATCTGGCGCAGCGGTTAATCCTCCAGTACGAATCGAGAAATCGGCGTACAATTTGGCGGTATGGTACAACGACTCTTCTGTGGAACCTGGAGTAAACGCTTTTAAGTTTTCTTTTAAGGTGGACAGCTGAATGTTATCGGTTGAAACGCTCTCCGGTTTAATCTTCAGCCGCTTAGCAATCAGTGATTTGCTTGCTTCTGGGTTGGCTTTCCAGTAATCTTGGGCTTGGAACCAAGCTCGGACAAATGCTTTTATCTGTCCAGGGCGATCGCGTATTACATTGCTGCGAAATAAGATGACATTCGGAATCAACCTAGGTGTTTGCTTACTGGTAAATAGTACCTGCGCTCCGGCTTTCACTGCCTCTAATGTGTAGGGATACCAAGTTTGTCCGGCTTGAATATCACCGCTTTTTATGTGTGCTGGAATGGCTTCCCCTTCTATATCGACTAGCGTCACGTCATCGGTAGTAAGACCATTGCTCTCCAGCATCTTGACAACAAACAATTCTCCGTAGTCGCCTAACTTCACGCCGAGTCGCTTGCCCTTCAAGTCAACCACACTTTTAATATCACGTTGCACCACTACGGTATCAGCACCAGCCGATTGATCGGTTTCCAGGACAATGTGGATATCTGGGTTTTTCCCAATGATGCTCATCACACCACCCAATGTTACGATGATGCCATCATATTTACCTGCACTAAAATCAGAAACAACTCCTAAATAGTTTTCTGAATACACAGGTTCAACTTCCACCCCCTGTTCTGCGAAAAATCCTTGTTCTGAAGCAATCTCCATTGGGAAATATCCAGGCCACAGATTGTAGGCAATTCGCAGTGGTGGAAGCTCAGGTTTAGAGGTTATAAAGGTTCTGCCATTGCAGGCTGTAACCAGGAAAAGGCTGAGCAAAAAAAGAGACGCAAAGCGGAGAAATCGAGATTTCATCTTGAAAAACTGTTGATGTTGAACTGCATGGAATAACGCTTTTTTTCTCGTTAATTTCCTGCCTGCGACATCTGCACAAAAGAAGGATTAATCATTTTTTGAATATCTGGCGCGGTGCTTAATCCTCCGGTGCGAATATAGAAGTCGGCGTACAATTTGGCGGTATGGTACAACGACTCGGTTGTAGAACCAGGAGTAAATGCTTTTAAGTTGTCTTTTAAGGTGTACAACTTGACACCCTCAGTGGAAATTTCTTCAGGTTTGATGGAGAGCGTTTTCGCAATCAGTGCTTTACTTTCTTCGGGATTTGCCTGCCAGTAATCTTGTGCTTGAAACCAGGCGCGAATAAATGCTTGAATGTCTTTTGGGCGATCGCGTACTACTGAGGAGCGAAACACGATTACACTCGAAATTAAGCCGGGTGTGTCCTTACTGGTGAATAATACTCGCCCTCCAGATTTGGTTACTTCAGATAAGTACGGTTCCCAAGTATGTCCCGCTTGAATATCCCCGCTCTTAAAACGTGCTGGAACCGCTTCTCCTTCTACGTTGACTAGGGTCAAATTATCGCTAGTCAAACCATGTTTCTGGAGCATTTCGCTGACAAATAATTCTCCATCACCTAACCTGACTCCGAGGCGCTTGCCTTTCAAGTCAGCGACACTTTTAACCTCTGGGCGAACTACTATTGAGTCAGAACCAGCCGATTCATCAGTTGCCATCGCAATCTGTAAATCCGGGTTTTTCTCAATGATGCTCATCAAGCTACTTACTGTGATGGCAACTCCATCATATTGTCCAGCACTGAATTCAGACACCGATTCTAGAAAGTTTTGGACATAGACGGGTTTGACTTTGACCCCTTGAGCCGTGAAGAATTCTTTTTCTTGAGCGATCGCGATTGGGAACAACCCAGGCCACAAATTGTAGCCGACGGTAAGGGGCTGAGTTTCTTTTTGGGAAGTCACCGTCGTGCTATTGCAGGCTGCGATCAGCACAATACTGAGCAAAAAAAGAGACACGAAGCGGAAAAGTCGAGATTTCATAGAAACTATTTTTGTGACTTAACTGGGGTTATGCTGCCTTTTATCGCTGAACCGATTGACAGCTTTACGAATGTTCGATCCCAACTCTTGGGCTTCTATTGGCTCAAAGCCTTGTCATCCCTTAGTTTTAGCTCTCGCTAACTCAAGAATTAAGCGATCGCCGACAAGGATGACCTGCAATGATTAGAGTTTGCATCAGTACCCTTCTTAGAATTCCCGATTTTCTTCGGGTTTTCACTATTTGTTCTATAGCTTTAGTGGAGGGTGTGGGGATCGAAGCGGGTCGATTCCTTAGCGCTAGAGAGCCAACAAATGTAAAACACCTTGGCGTTGCCATTGGATTTGAAGGATGTGACAACGCAACTTGGTATAAGTATTAAATCAGCACCAATCAACAGATTGCTCTTTCCCAGCGCGAACTGACAAGTCAGCGCTAGGCTAACGCCTCGCTTCGGTAACGCGATCGCAGCCCAGAGGTAAGCGTTTTTTGTCGAGTTGCAAGCAGTCTATGCATTTAAAATTCAGGGAGAATGCCCTATGACCATTTGGGTGAACGAACAGATCGACCCGTCTGGGATGATTCATGCCTGTATTGCCTGTTGTGATGAAGCGCAGGCACAAGATTGTCATGAATCCTACCAGCAAAATTTAACCGATTTCCAAAAGGAGTCGGGTTGGATTGCCAGATTGCGGACGGTTGATTCTTGGGATGAGGTGCCAGTGAATTCCCTGAAACTGGATTAATTAAAGCGATCGCTGGGTAGAAAAACTGATTGGGTTAGGTATGCTTGGGCGGACGCAGCTTCCCAGAACTAATGGGAATGAGGATTTGGCTGAGGATTCGCAGTTGTTCTGCTGTACCCATGCAAATGAGCAAATCTCCCGCCAGTAATTGAGTTTCTCCCGTGGGACCCCCGATGAGGGTGCCATCGGCGCGACGAATGGCGAGAACTAAAGCGCCCGATTGCGATCGCAACCGGGCTTCTCTTAGGCTTTGTCTCACAACGGGACAACTTTGAGGATCGATCAGGAACTCTTCCATATAAAAAGCTCGATCGGTTCCCGTGAGGATACCATCCACAAAGTCCATCACCTGGGGTCGAAGCGCTGCTGCTGCCATGCGCCTGCCGCCAGTAATATAGGGCGAAACCACGGCATCAGCACCGGCGCGTTGCATTTTTTGCACCGCTTCTTCTGTACTTGCCCGCGCGATCGCTCGAATGTTTGGATTGAGCGTTTTCGCCGAAATCACCGTATAGAGATTTTCTGCATCCGAAGGCAGCGCCGCCACCAGACAAATCGCCCGTTCAATCGCTACCCTGTGAAGCGTGTCATCCAGTGTCGCATCGCCTTGCACCGCGATATAACCCAACTGTAGCGCCTCCTCTACCGGCTCCATCTGAGAGTCTATGGTCACAAACGCAATGCCTTCCGCCTTAAACTCTTTAGCAATCTGACGCCCGGTGCGTCCAAAGCCACAAAGGATATAGTGTTCGTTTAAAGAATCTACCAAACGCCGCCGCTGCCTCAGTCGTCCTCCCTCTTGAAAGTAGCCTTGAATCAGGGCTTCTGTAAACCGATTGACAATGTAACCGATGCTGACCACACCTGTTAAAATCAGGGCGATCGTAAACAAGCGACCGCGATTACCCAGCGGATTAGTTTCTCCATACCCCACAGTTGCTAGCGTGATCACAGTCATATAGGCTGCATCTGACCACGACCAACCCTCCACCAGCTTGTACCATAAAGTGCCGAGCAGGGCGACACCAAAGAGTGCGATCGCACCGCCAATCAACTCTTGACGAAGGCGTTCATATTTTTGCTCAAGTGCTGTCCGATCGTTGCTTACACTGCCTGTAGTCACCTAAGTCAATTTTAGAAAAAAATGTGGAGGATACCCTCGCAGGATAACCGCTCTCGACTTGTAAAGTGAAGCACAGAGTCAATATTCTTAGAGAGACAGCTATGTTTGTACTCATTGGTGGAGCCGGACTTGTTGGGTTGGATTTAGCGCAACGGCTGGTAGACCTGGGGCATACCGTCGCCGTAATTGATATCGATCCAAGTGCTTGCCGGTATGTCCGCGAACAAGTCGGCGCAATGGCATTTGAAGGCAGTGCGGTCAGTACCGAGGTGCTGCTAGAAGCCGGGATTCACAAAGCTGATGCCGTCGCAGCCGTTCTCCGTCATGATGCCTTAAATCTAGCAATGGTCACGCTTGCTAAACACTACGGCGTTTCCCATATTGTGAGTCGAGTACGCCACCGTGATTTTGCCGAACCCCTACGCATTGTCGGGGCTTCTCATATCATCAGTACTGTTGATTTGGGAGTTTCTACAATGGTGAATGCAATTGAGTATCCGCAAGTAGAATCAATGATGCATTTTGAGCAGGGTCAAATTGAAGTTTTAAAACTCTCGATTCCCCAAAAGTGCTATGTTGTCGGTCTTACCGTTGCTGAAATCGCTCAAGAACCCCAATTTCCTACAGGCTCTTTAATTATTGGTTATCAATCCCATCCCCACATGGATTTAGAAATTCCCAACGGGAGTACAGTATTAGAGCCAGGAGCGACGATATTAATGGTGACGAAGCCAGGGTCATTACATCAAGCCATTGATTTTATTAATGGTTGTGCCTAATCATCCTCTAGTTTCATCAGTTGTTCATCAATTGTTTTTATTCGCCCTTGCACAATTTCCTCAGAGAGAATTCGCTGCCGGATCGCCTCATTTAGCGCCCCTTTTTCTGCCAAGAGTAATCGTCGTCGAATGGCGTCAAGTTTTGAGCGATCGCCTTCAACTAATTGTCCCGGACGACGATTATAAAGATTCCGCAGCGCTTTTTCTGCCCCGGCAACTTGCACCTGATAAACGGCTCGCATTTCTTCATAAACACTTTTTGGCAAAACCCCTTTTTTCAATAGACTATCCAATTCATCTTGAGCTGCCTTAGAAGCAATTAACTGAGCCTGCAATTCCTCAATTTGTTGGCGAGAATCTGAGAAGCGAGAGAGTTGCAACCGGCGTACAAACCAAGGTAAACTTACGCCCTGCCCTACGAGAGATAACAACACCGCACCAAACACTAAGGCGATCAACTGCTCTCGCCCCGGTAGTGTTGTAGGTAGACTGAGGGCAAGAGCCATTGAAAGAGAGCCTTTGATGTTACCTAAAAACAGGACGTGCTGCCAGCGCAATGGAATCGGACGGTCAAACCAACGCACTCCAGCCAACAGCGGATAGACAGTGAGGACTCGCGCAATTTGGTAAGCCAAAACGGCAAGCAGAACCGCTGGCAAAGTCCTCCAGAACGTCACCGGGTTTATTTCTACACCAATCAGCAGAAAAATAAAGGTATTGACTGCAAAACTGGCATAGTCCCAAAAACTTAACAACGCGATCCGATCGGAAGCAGACGTGCTGCGAGAAAGCCCAACGTTCCCGAAAATTAATCCAGCTACAACCACAGCCACAGCACCGGATACCCCTAAAGATTGCCCGATTTGAAAGGTTCCTAATGCAACTGCAACGGTTAGCAAGAGACTGCTAAGGGGATCGTGTAAACGAAGAAATACAGGGATGCTTAAATAGCCCAAGACTAAGCCAACGAGACTGCCTCCCACGGCAACAAATAATAGTTGTTGGATTCCTTCTAATACTGTGAGCGAACCTGTCGAATACACTGTCAGAATCAGGTTAAATGAAACTAGGGCGGCAGCATCGTTGAAGAGGGTTTCTCCTTCAACGATCGTGGAAAGCCGGGAGGGTACAGGTATCTCCTTAAAAACGGCAATCATGGAAACCGTATCAGTGTTTGCGAGAATAACTCCAATTAGTAGCGCCGGTATCCAATCTAGCCCTAGCCCAAATTTCAACAGAACGGCAATAATCGCCGAGGAAAGTATCGCCCCTGGACCCGCTAAAAGGGCAATTGGTTTAAACGTGCTTCGGAGACGGCTAACATCTGTATTGATGCCAGCTTCAAAGATGAGAATTGGCAGGAAAAGATTCAATACTAAGGAAGGATCGAGTCCAATCCGGCGAGAAAATAGTTCCGTGATTGGTAAACCTGCCAACACTAAACCCGTGACATAGGGAACGCGAAGCCGCTGTGTCACCAGGGCAACAACTGTGGCAATTAGCAGGAGAATAATCAGAATTGGGACTAACTCTGCAATGTTTGCTTGAGGCTGCTGGTTTGTTTGGTTAAGATTACCGAGAACAAACGGCTGCGGAAAGCACCAGACGGGGAGTTTTGCTAAGGACAAAAGATGCATCATCTGATTTAGCTGATTGGGACAAACAAAAATGAGGAGCGATCGCAACTTAAACTTTCCCAAAATCATCCTGTCAGACGAGCCGATTGGATCAAGTGCAATGCTCGCGGTCAATCTTAGACTCAACCTGGAGTCGCGTGGACGATGTTAACCGCCTCAGCTAACCTTTCGCAAGTAAGGCTGTTTCTGTTTTCTCAGGGTTTATAGTTCCCTTTAAACAGAACTTTTTGAAAATTCCCTTTAAGATTGCCAAATAAGGATAAAAAATTTCAGGAGTAAGCAGTGAGTCTAGAAACTCTGGTTGAAAATTCCTCAATTCCGGCAGAGTCAGGCGTGTCCGTTACGTATGACCCAGAAGGCTTTGACGCCTCGGTGATGAGTACCTACGGGCGCTATCCCCTAGCTTTAGAACGGGGTGCGGGTTGCCGCCTGTGGGATAGCGAGGGGCGCGAATATCTGGACTTTGTTGCCGGGATTGCCACTTGTACCCTCGGACACGCTCACCCAGCTTTGGTGGAAACCGTAACTCGCCAAATCCAGACGCTGCACCATGTCTCTAACTTGTATTACATCCCGGTGCAAGGGGAATTGGCAAAATGGTTGATCGACCATTCCTGCGCGGATCGGGCGTTTTTCTGCAATTCCGGTGCTGAGGCAAACGAAGGGGCAATCAAACTGGCTCGGAAATATGCCCACACGGTCAAAGGGATCGAAAAGCCGATTATTTTGACGGCTCACGCCAGCTTCCACGGGCGCACGTTGGCGACGATTACCGCTACAGGTCAACCGAAGTACCAGAAAAATTTTGCCCCGTTGATGCCTGGTTTTTACTATGTGCCTTACAACGATATTGGGGCGATCAAGAATGCGATCGCTACCCTCGACGAAGGCGATCAAGGTGTCACCGCAATTATGCTGGAAGCCTTGCAGGGAGAAGGTGGCGTGCGTCCCGGCGATGTCAAATACTTCCAAGAATTGCGGAAAATCTGCGATGAGAACGACATCTTGCTAATTTTAGATGAAGTGCAAGTTGGCATGGGTCGCAGCGGCAAGTTCTGGGGATACGAGCATTTGGGAATTGAGCCGGATATCTTCACGTCTGCCAAGGGATTAGGTGGTGGCATTCCCATCGGTGCAACCTTGTGCAAGAAACATTGTGATGTTTTTCAGCCGGGAGATCATGCTAGCACTTATGGCGGCAATCCTTTTGCCTGTGCGGCTGCGTTAACCGTGTGTCAGACGCTAGAACGGGACAATATTCTGCAAAATGTACAAGATCGCGGCGAACAATTACGCGCTGGATTGAGCGCGATCGCATCTAAATATCCCGACCAAATTAGTGAAGTGCGTGGCTGGGGTTTAATCAGCGGCATAGAGTTGAAGGCAGAGATTGATTTAACTTCAGCCGATGTCGTTAAAGCAGCGATCGCCGACGGCCTATTGTTGGTACCTGCTGGTCCCAAAGTGATTCGATTTGTGCCGCCGCTGATTGTCTCTGCTGAAGAGGTAAACCAAGCGCTGCAAGCCGTTGAACGGGCAATGGCAACCGTAACCGCGTAGGAAATCGGAAAGTTTTGAGTTATGAGTGTTGAGTTTTGAACTAAGAATGCTAACTCAAACTCATAACTCTTTTAAGCCGCCTCTAGAGGAGCCATTGTCAACCCAGCGCGGCTGAGTTGCTCGTGGTAAAGTTCTGCCTGCTCTTGGGGACCCACCCAAACAATCGCTTGACCTTCAAAGTGGATTTGATAGGTGTGTTCCCAAGCGAGATCGCTCGTCATGTCAGGGATATACTTCACCAAACACTCGTGAACGTGTTCAAACGTATTGAAATCATCGTCTAACACGATCACTTTGTAATTAGGATATAACTTGCGGACAACTTGACTAGATCGTTCAGGAGTCTGAACAGGAGCTTGAATCGGTGCAGCGGCGGTCGGTAAAGTTATACCGGAGGCGATCGCGCCAACAGCGGCTGAAAGTCTCCTAGTCATAAGGCAGATTGCGAAAAGACCTTAACAAAATTAATTTACAAGTATTTTGCTCTATTTTAACAATCCTGAATCCCCGAAAGTAACAGGTTAAGTCAGAATCATCTTCGTTTCCTGTGACAACCAAGCAAAACCAGAGCGGGATTTGGGGCAAAGTTTTGGCGAAATGTCAACAAAACCTAGAAACCCTCTACCAGGAATTGTTCAAAGCGTTGTATAAATCCAACCGCCAGCTGTACCAAAGGCCATCCGACCAAACAAATTAACGCCGAATTGCGAGTGCTGATATCTAACCCTTGGCGGACTGCTACAATCACAGCCAGCAAACTCCAAACGGCTAGCACCCGCTCAAGTGGTTGTCCGAACAAAGGAATCAGCGTTAAGAAGTTCAGCACTTGCGGAGCATAGGCAAAGCCAATCGGAATCATCAAATCCCTATAGGTAACGTGATTTGGTTTTCGCCACTCCCCAATCTTCCAAATGGTAAGCGTCCAGAAATAGTAGCCTCCCACAATGCTCATCCCATCAATCAGAAGCGCCAGCAGCATTACGGGCAGCGTTGCCAGGTTAATTAATAAAATAACAGCACTACCCAAAGCATGGGACAGTGCTGCTAAAATCACAATAGTTTGGGCAATTCGATAGGTTTTAGGCGTATTTCGAGCATTTTCATAAAAATTTCCATCTAAAGCAAGTGCATTCCAAAGGGTCGTGCCCAAGCTTACTTTTGATTCCTCGCTGCTCACGTTGAATCCTTACTACTCACGATTGATGACAACTTTGGATAGGATACTGCGTCAGGGATGCCTCAGGGAGCCAATCACCAAAAAAATTCACTTCCTGACCGAAATTAATTGACGTTAAGACAGTAACAGTAAGCAACTAGATATTCTTGAATGCTGCGATTGATTTGGCGGATACTTGTATGGCTTCGAGGGGGAACCTTGAAGCTGTTGCTCCTAGCGGTCTTTATACTCATAATCTGGGGTATTACTTCGCCAGTCGGGACTGTAGTATGGTGGCTGGAACAAGGAGCAGAAACTTTAGGTTTGAAGAAAAACCAAAGCTCGATCTTGCCACCCAACAATGACTCAAATCCTGATGCCAAATCCTCCCCAATCAATTGTTACATTGTGTTTTTGACAGGAGTAGGAGATTTTTCTGCCAATGAATTAACACCGGGGGAAGAAGTCTTTTTAGACCGGATTGTTGAGAGTCATCCTAACTGCGTAGCCGTAGGAGATGTTTTCCCATACTCAGCAGAGAACAAGGGTCTAGGAGGACAGCGGTTATTAAGTCCCGTATGGCACTTTGCGAATCGAAATGGTGGGATGGGAATCGCCAGCGTGCTGATCAAAATCCGCAATCTCTGGCGATTTGCGATTTCCGCCGATCCTCGCTATGGCTCTATTTATAATCAGGGGATTGCCAATGCCATCATCGAGCGGATGAATAGTGGGCAGCCCATTTCCCGTAAAGGGGGTCAACCGCTTGACATCATTCTCGTTGGAACGAGTGGTGGCGTACAAGTTGCCTTGGGTGCGGCTCCCTATCTTAACCAATGGCTAGATACAAAAATCACTATCGTCTCTGTGGGTGGGGTCTTTAATGGGAGGTCGGGCTTTCAGGCGGCTCGTTTCTATCACCTGCGAGGGAGTCGAGACTGGGTTGAGGATCTCGGCGGTATTGTCTTCCCCTCTCGGTGGCTGTGGAACGTGAGTTCCCAATTTAATCAAGCTCGTTTGCAAGGGCATTATTCAGCCCGGAGCAGCGGCTCCCACGCTCACGATGGCCCTGAAGGTTATTTTGGTCTAGAAGTTGCTAAGCCGGAGGACATGACTTATGTAGAGTTAACCCTCCAAGAGGTGAATAAACTTCCTATTTGGTCGCTAGAGAAGCCAGCAAAGTAGTCATTGCGAATCGGGAATGGCTATCCAATTAGCCATTCCCGATTCACAAATATCACTTCCAATCTTCCCAATTCTGGTTGAAAATTGAGGTGTCTGGAAAGACAGTCGGATTGTTATTCTTATCCAATCGACGTTTCAGCGCTTCTAGTTGTGGTTCGGCGCGTGGCAGTTCATCCACTAGCTGATAAGGCGCGATCGCATTTTCTAAGGCAAAAGCGGCTGTCGTTCCAGCAGCAGCCCCCGCTGACCATTCAAAGGAATGCACTCGATAGGCAGCGGCGGCAATATGACTGGTCGCAATACTTTTCCCTGCCACTAGCATATTGTTGATTTTTTGGGGAATCATCGCTCTGAGAGGGATTTGGAACGGATAAGCTTGACCTGCACCCCGTCGTTCACCTTCCCGTTCGGTGTTTCCTGGAGCTTCTGCGGGGCTTTGGGTCATGCAAGGATGGAAGTCAATGGCATAGTGACCAATCCCCACAGCGTCGGGATAGATGGTGGAACGAGTGCGCCGCATGACTTGTTCCGGCGGCTTGGTGCCGCTCAGTACAGACGCTACTTCCAGTCCTGCAAGCGATGCCTGTAGTCTCCGATAGGTATCTGGTGACAATGTTTGACGGTAGTAGTCGTCTTTGTAGTTACGGCGAGAAATATCAATTTCCCAAATGCTAAAACCTTGAGGATAAGCCAAGGTGGGGCGTCCAATAATTCGCCGTCCTTCCCGCATATAAGGATACTTAGATAACCCATGCACCGTTCCCATTGGGGAATCTAACCCACTCAGGTAACGGTTATTGGGTTTCGCCTGCTTAACTCCTGGGCCAAGTTGAGAGTCGGTGGTTCCAGCAACCAGCCAGTGAAAATATCCCAGCGCGTTTTCCTCGCCTTTGCGGAGGGTTTCTGTCCGCAATCCTCCCATCCATTCTCCAGGCTGTAGCTGTCCGGCGGCTTGCAACTGGTCGCGAGTGTAAACTAAGTTATCTTCGGCGGTTCCGGGGCGGTAGTCGTTGCCCCAAGTCCAGTTCTGCATGGAGATGTCGCCGGGAGTGGGTCCCGTATAGGAGAGGCCCCCAAATTTGGTCGTTTCTCCAGCTTTAGGACTCCAAATGCGTCGGTAGGTGAAGACTAGCCCAAAGTCCGCCAGTCGCTTTAATTCATAGCTGTAGTAGGGTTCATATTGAGAATAGAAGGGTGGCGGGGTATGGGTTTGTGGTTGTTGGGTTGCCTCCATTGCAAAGGTGTAGGTAAAGCCTTGGGTGCAATAGCGATCGCCCTTTTCACTCGACGAAGAAGGTTCGAGGTAAGAACGGGGGTCAATCCCTAGCCGGTAAGGAACGTCAGCCAGGGCAATCAGTTCGCCGGTTTCTGAGGCGTCAACCACGTACCAATTTGGGGCTGCGGGTGCTGGCTTTTTCGCTGGCTGGGGTACAAAGCGCACAATGCTTTTTTCAAACTGAGGCGAGTTCTCGTAGCGATAAGAATCCTCAATCGTTTGCGATAGCGGCAGCGTGTTGAGAGGAGATGCGCCTTTCGCTGGACGATGCTGGATAGCGATCGCACCTTGAATCAAATTGCCCGCTTGGTCGATATTCAGTTCTTTGATTACCGTCGAGGGAAACCATTTCAGCTTGCCTCTGCCTCTTTTGGCAGCATCTTGCAATTGGTCGTACAGCAGTTTGTGAGCATCGCGGGGAAGAAAGCAGGATTCACTAACCCAACAATCGCCAGGATTGAGTTCTCCATATTTGCGATTGATTCGCTGTCGCAAGTCCAGGTAGCCGCGAGAATATAACAGCTTTTGCCGTTGGGTAGGGCGTTCATCCAGTGCGGAAGTTCCCTGTGCGGAAATTTGTCCTCCTACCCAGTCGGTAATTTCCGTGAGGCAAACGGTTCGCCCCGCCAATAAGCCTTCGTAGGCAGTCGCCGCACCGGAGAGTCCCCCTCCAACGACCAAGATTTCACACTCCACTGTTTGATCTGGGTTTCTAGGGGGTGCTGCCAAAGCAATTGGAGTGAATGATTCTAGCAATGTTAAGCCTAGAGTCAGGCTAAGGAGCGATCGCTTCATGTTTAGACGTTTCAGCTTCTACGTATATCTAGCTAGCTCTCCGACGCTACCACTCTCAAATTGTTCATTGCAAGCTTTTCTGGCGGCAGTCAGAACAAGCGATCGCTCTAGCCTATCCCGAAAAGGCGATAAATATTCCTCTACTCGAATCCCCCTGTTGAATTAGATGGCGATTCAAGTCAGCCTCTGCACTTTTCTATAGCTAGCAGTGCAGCTAATTCCCGCTATTGGTAGTGCTTCGGATTTTGATTGCAGTAGCGCTGCGAATAAATCCTAATTTCCTAAGGACTCGCTGAATAAGCCTCTACCTAATGAGATGTTTTTAGTTCTGAAAATCCCTTACTTTAGCCTAGTTTTTAATTTCATTATCCTGTATAAAACCGAACAAAAATAGATTGCATTCATTTTTATTCTAAAAAACAAATATCGATCGAGATTTAGTTGCAATTTAGAGCAAGCTAGAGATCGCATCTGATAGACACGGCGCTGTAATATGTTTTTTGGAATTTCCAGTGAAGCTACAAAGTAATCTTTAGCAGCAAGTACGGTTTTTAAGAATGAATTGATACGATTAGCTCTCTCGGTAAGCAAACATATCTAAAGAGAGAGGTAGTTGAAGAAAGATTAAGCAGTATTAGTAGATGTATACCTGCTCAGATGTAAATGATCGCTGAGTTGAGAAAAAAAATTTAGTGCATCAAGACTTTCCTGAATTTGTTAGCTCTTTTTTGGCTAACGAACCTACGGTCAGCCCTAGCAAACAAAAGTATTTCCTGGAGATTTAACCATGATGAAACGAACAACAGCAACTGCTGCCCTTGTAGCAGTTGGATTATTTACGTCTCTGGGCTTCTCAGCCGTAGCTCAGACCACCCGCCCCGTAACGCCATCAACCCGACCGGCAACGCCGTCAAACCGACAGGCAACGCCATCACGGAACAGCCAGTTGACTGCCCTAGATAGGCAGTTTATTATGGACGCCGCCCACGGGGGAATGGCAGAAGTACAACTTGGGCAACTGGCGTTAGAAAAGTCAACCGACCCGAATGTAAAGCAGTTCGCGCAGCAGATGATTCAGGAGCATACACGGGCGAACCAAGAGCTGATGCAGTTAGCGGCTCAGAAGGGAGTCACGCCTCCAACCACTCCGGGGCCAAAGTATGAAGCGGCAATGATGCGGCTTCAGCAGTTGTCTGGAAAGAGCTTCGACCAAGCCTATATGATGGAGGGTGGGCTGAACGGTCACTTGGAAAGTGCCGCAGTGTACCAGCGTCAAGTTGGACTGGGACAAGATCCCGATCTAAAAGCGTTTGCTAACAAAATCTTGCCAAGGGTGCAGGGTCATTTAGAAATGGCTGCGTCGATGACAGGTGCCAAGGTTGCTGAGACAGACAATGCAATGCCTGGAATGCCTGGGATGCAGATGAACCGTGGGATGCAGATGAACCGGGGGATGCAGATGAACCAGGGGATGCAGACAACCCCGAATATGCAGATGAACCGGGGAATGCAGACAACTCCTGGGACGCAGATGACTCCTGGAACACAGACGACCCCGATGCAGATGAACCGTGGGACGCAGATAAACCAGTAACATCGGGCAATACATCCAGCAATACTAAAGAGCGATCGCATTTTCCTAAGGGAGAGTGCGATCGCTCTTGTTTGTAGAGATCCAATTCATCGCGTCGCTTGAATTCAGGTTATTTAATCCGCCATCCCAAGATGGTTTTAACGGAGGGAGCGATCGCTATTCTTTGCGACTACGCTAAGCGAAAAATAAACGGGAAGCGGTAGGGTTGCCATCATCGTCCACGCTGATTATCTCGCCAGAAGATAGTGAAGAACCAAGCGATCGCTCCCAACACCAACAAAACGGGTGTTAACCAATCGCCCCAACGCACATATAAAGTCTGTGTTTGTCGTCGATAAATTGTGGCTACGTGTAGCTGGTAAGTATTCATTTTAGATATCCACAAGGTTCTCCCGTGAGGCTCTATAACGCCAGAAAATCCAGTATTCGTAGCGCGGACAGCCCAGCGATCGCTTTCAATTGCCCGCATCAAATCTTGAGCGTGATGTTGAGCCATCATTGATGAGGTGTAATGGGCATCGTTAGACGCTGTCAGAATAAATTGCCCACCCGCAGCCGCCTGACGCCGGAACAGTTCGGGAAAGGCGGAATCATAACAAATTCCCACAATGGCACGACCAAAAGGTGTATCAAATATTTGATTTGTTTTGCCAGAAATTAGGTGAGCATCGAGAGGAGAAAGTTTGTCAATCAGTTTCCCTAAAACTTTTTCAAAGGGAATAAATTCTCCTAAAGGCACTAGCTTGGTTTTGTCGTAGCGGCTAAAAGTTTCACCAGTACCCGTAATCGTATAAAGACTATTTGTATAATCATTTCCCTCTCCCCCAAAGGTTCCTACCCAAGCAACTACACCTTTATCCAAAATTGCTTGTAAGAAAGAATCTCGAATCCAACTGGGTTGCGTCCATTGGACGGGTAATGCTGTTTCTGGTATTAAAACAGCATCAACTCCCTCGTCCGCTAAAGTTTTGTAGCCGCTGGTATAGCCTTCGATTGCACGACGCCAGCCAATCGGATCGAATTTGAGTTTATTGGGAATATTTCCTTGAATAATTCCTACTTTTAATGCAGTTTGGAGAGGTTGAATCAAGGGACGGCTATACAGCCCAAATCCGATTAGATGTAACGCTACTAATAACCCAGCCGCAATGCTTAAATAACCTGGATGAAGAACGAACCGCCTTAGCGAAGCCATGCGCGTTAGCGCTTTAGGCGCAGAGGACGCAGAGGAAGGAGTGGAAAAATCTGTTTCTTCTCTATGTCTTATGTGTTGTTTGCGGTTAATCCATGCTTCGGCAATTAATCCATTAACGGCTACAATTGCTGCGGTTACTGTGTTCGGGCCAGAGATTTGACCAAGGTGCAAAATAGCTAGATTGTGAGGACTTTGGGTATAAGAAAGGGAAGTCCACCATAGCGATCCAGAACCCCAAAGGCTTTCAAGTCCGCACCACAAAACAATGCCAATCAAAAGACGAAGCAAGGATGAAGATGTTTTGCTTGCTGGCTTGCAGAGGAAAGCCAGAACAGCCGCCCAAATTGCAACTAATCCGGCTCCCCAAAGGGTGATGAAAGTCCAACAGAAGAATGCGATCGCTAAACTTGCCAGCCAGGGAACCCCCAACCATGTCATCGGGTGAATCCCGGTAATCCAAGATAAAGCAACGCCGTGATAGCCAATCCCCCACGCTAAACCAATTAAAAAGGGAGAATTAAAACTTAAAAATGAAGAAGTTTCTCCTCCTTTTTTAAGCTTTAATTCTCCCTTTTTAACGATTAAAATCCATAGAGGAGTTAAGGCAATCCAAGCGAGAGACCATGCTTGAATAGGAGCTGTTGTCACCCCCATCAAGATGCCACCTAGCAGAGAAATTAAAGATGCAGAATTAAAAATTAAAAGTAGTTTCTTCATTTTTAATTTTGCATTTTTAATGTTTAATTCTCTACTTCTTCCTCATCATCAGTCGAGTCAGTCGAGTCAGTCGAGGGGGGTACTAATGCAACAGCAGCGATCGCATCATCTTCATCCAGCCGTTGCACCCGCACTCCAGTAGCCATCCGGGATTGCAGGGAAATCGCATTGGTTGCTTGACGGATGATAATGCCTCGGTTTGTCACCATCATTAGCTCATCGCCTTCATTAATCACCCGCAATGCAGCGAGTCGATCCTTCGGCTTCCGGAACTTCGTCGCCACTAACCCCATCCCAGCGCGATTTTGCAGGCGGAATTGGGAAACCGGGATTCGCTTACCGTATCCACCCATTGTAATCGCCAACACCCACGGCCCTTGACCATTGGTGATAGGAGCGTCTTCAGCTAATGCTTCCGATGCTTCTGATGCTTCCGACTCCTCACTCTCGACGATCTTCGCAACCACTTGACTTGGCAAGATATCCATGCTGATCAGTTCATCCGCATTGCGGAGAGCCATTGCCCGGACTCCTCGCGTGGCGCGACCGAGGGGCCGCAGTTGCTCGTGATTGGTTCTAAAGTGAATTGCCATTCCTTGGCGCGATCCGATGATGATGCTGTCATCGGCTCTGGCTCTTCGCACCCACCGCAACTGGTCGCCTTCTTCTAAAGAAATCGCAATCAAGCCATTTGCCCGAATATTGCCGAAAGCAGACAGTTCTGTCTTTTTGATGTAACCACCCTTGGTCAGCATCACCAGATATTCATCGCTGGTAAACTCTGTAACCGGCACGATGGAGGTGATTTTCTCGTCTCGCGGGATGGGCAGCATTTGCACAATCGGGATACCCCGCGCTGTGCGAGACGAGGCTGGGATTTGGTATGCTTTGAGGCAATAAACGACACCGCGATCGCTAAAAAATAGAACGCTATCGTGGTCGCAGCAGGTGAGGAAATGCTCAACGCCATCATCCTCTTTCATGCCAGTGCCTTTCTTCCCTCTCGTATTGCGACTTTGCGCCTCGAAGGTGTTGACTGGCATCCGTTTGATATAACCCTGCTCTGTTAGCAGAATTAAGGCTTTTTCGTTGGCAATTAAATCGGTGTCATCAATCTCACCTTCCGCGTGTTCGATGGTGGTTCGTCGCGGTGTTGCGAAGGTAGTTTTGATTTGCGACACTTCATTTTCAATAATTTCCAGGATGCGACTTTTGTTCGCCAGAATATCCTGCAAATCAGCAATTTGCGCTTGTAACTCTTCGTGTTCTAAGCGAATCTTTTCAGCTTCGAGTGCTGTCAGGCGTCGCAGCTGCATCTGCAAAATCGCATCCGCTTGCGACTCAGACAACCCGTAAGTTTCCATCATTTCCGCTTTGGCGGTTGGGGTGTCGGCGGCTCTGCGGATTAGCTCAATCATCGCATCCAGGTGCAACAGGGCAATCAGCAGCCCTTGCAGCATATGATCTCGCTCTTCTGCTTTCCGCAATTCGTAGCGGGTGCGCCGGGTGATGCACTCAATCCGGAAATCTAGGAAAACGGTGAGGAATTTTTTGATACTGAGTAACTGGGGTTCCCCATTTACCAGCGCCAGCATATTCGCCCCGAAGTTTGCTTGGATGGGCGTTTGCTTGTAGAGGTTATTCAAGACAACGCGGGGATAAGCGTCTCGCCGGAGTTCTACGACAATCCGCATGCCATCGCGATCGCTTTCATCCCGAATATCAGCAATTCCCTCCAGCCTCTTCTCATTCACCATTTCGGCAATTTTCTCAATCAGCGCCGCCTTATTCGTTTGGTAAGGCAACTGAGTGATAATGATTGCTTCCCGGTCAGGACGCCCCCGATGTTCAATGGTCTCTATCTGGGCAACGCCCCGCATTGTAATCGAACCGCGCCCAGTCGTATAGGCTTCCTTAATCCCAGAAACTCCCAGGATTTGCCCACCCGTTGGAAAGTCTGGGCCAGGAATATACTGCATCAACTCCAGGTCGGTAATCTCTGGATTGTGGATCAAGGCGATCAATCCAGAGATTAACTCTCCCAGATTGTGCGGGGGAATGTTCGTTGCCATCCCCACCGCAATCCCAGAAGAACCATTAAGCAACATCTGGGGAATGCGTGCGGGTAATACCAGCGGTTCTTGCTGGGAACCATCGAAGTTATCCCCAAAATCTACTGTTTCCGCTTCAATATCCTGGAGGAGGGCAACCCCTGTGAGGGCTTGCAAGCGGCATTCGGTGTATCGCATTGCCGCTGGTGGATCGTTGTCCACCGAGCCGAAGTTGCCGTGTCCGTTAATTAGCGGGTCGCGCATGGAAAAATCCTGCGCCATCCGCACTAGGGCGTCGTATACCGCTGTATCACCGTGAGGATGGTATTTACCCAGCACTTCCCCCACCACACGGGCACATTTGCGGAAAGGTCGATCGTGGGTAAGACCCAGCTCATTCATGGCGTAGAGAATCCGCCGGTGTACAGGTTTCAGACCATCCCTAGCGTCTGGGAGTGCCCTACCAACAATTACGCTCATCGCGTATTCCAGGTAAGACCGGGACATCTCGCTCCCTAAATCCGTGGGGATAATCCGCTCCGGGGAAGTGGTCATACTGTGAAAAAGCTCCAAAAGTATAGAAAAATGGCAGATAATATGCAAAGGCTTGCAATAAGTTCCGCCTTAATTCCAAATAATGACAAATTCTATTAAAATTCTATCACATTTTGGTCTTTATCAGTCATTATTTAAGGCTTAATTGCTGATGGAAGAATGGCGAATCGTTCGTGGTTAAT
Source organism: Trichocoleus sp. DQ-A3 (assembly GCF_039961975.1). NCBI lineage: Bacteria > Bacillati > Cyanobacteriota > Cyanophyceae > Leptolyngbyales > Trichocoleusaceae > Trichocoleus > Trichocoleus sp. DQ-A3. The sequence goes on from NZ_JAMPKC010000011.1 coordinate 137,521, forward strand.
AATGCGTTTTGCCACGAGTCACGAACAATCTTCAATTAGCAATCTTTTAACGGACTGTGGTTACTCTGCGATCGCTTCTTGGTTCGTTTTGAGTTGAGCCGTAATCAGAGGTGCTTTGGGAGCCAGAAAAAAGCCAATCAAACTGGCAAACAAGACAGGCGTTAACGGACTTATGTTCGTTAGTTTTGTCAACAGTAAAGTTGTACTTACGGGCGTCCGCGTTACCGATGCATTGAAAGCCGCCATGACGCAAATCATGGCAAGGGCAGGATTCAGTCCCGGAATCAATAGGGCGATCGCTTTGCCGATACAAGCACCCGTGAAAAAGATCGGGATGATAAACCCACCCCGCCAACCACCTGTAACCGTAATGGAAATCGCCACCATTTTGGCAATCGCTAGGGTTAACAAGAAAGCGATTGAAAAATCACGCTCGAGGACTTCTGCTAACTCTTCGTGTCCAAAATAACGGGTGAGGGGGAAAAGAGTCGCTAAAATGCCCAATCCTAAACCAGCAAAAGTCGTCCGTACATAAATGGGGCCGGGAATTCGAGCCAAAAGGCGATCGCATCCTCGAAAAATGCTCATGAACAGCCATCCGGCTACGGCTCCAATCACTCCGTACAGGATCGCCATCGCAAAATCATCAATGTTGTCGAGAGTGTACTGAGGAAAATGCCAAGTTGGGGCAATCCCTAGTTTGGTAATTGCCGCAAAAACTAGATAACTCGCGCAACTCGCCACAATTGCTGGCAGAATTGCTTCGTAATACTCCAAAACGTGTTGATGATGCAAAATCTCTAAGGCGAACATGGCACCGCCAAGGGGTGCGCCAAACAAAGCAGTGAAGCCCGCCGCCATCGCCGCTAAACTCATCGATCGCAGGTCTTCTCCCTGCAAATCTAAGCGGTCAGCGACCCAAGTTCCCAAAGATCCGGTGACTTGTACCAGCGGTGCTTCTGGGCCAGCACTGCCCCCGGCGGATATGCTCAATAGGGACGCCAGAATCATCGAGGGATTTTTGGTCGCATCCAGGCGTCCGCCGCGAAAGTGGATATTATCAACAAGTACGGCAATTTCACCGGGATTCCCTAGAAAATAAATCACCAAGCCGATTAGCAACCCGGCAAGTGGCATCACCAGCAGTAGAGTCGGCCCTTCAACCCGGTTGAGGATGTGAATCAAGAACTCCAGAACGTTCCAGTACAACCCAGCGAATAAGCCACAAGCAGTACCGAGAACCGTCCAGCGTAAGACCCAGCGTGAAATCATCAGAGGATTTCGCTTTGCCAAGCCAAAAAGTTGAAGAAACCTCCAGCGTTGAATGCGCTCTGGGGGGTTGGGCTTTTCTGGTGACACTGCTATTTCCTCCCTATTGCTGACAAATAAGTAATTTTTTTGTCTTAACTCTACAAATTGGCATGAAACTTATCTATTTTTAATAATAAATTGAATCAGAGCCTACAAAATACTTATGTTGATTATGCATTCAGTGACAGCGATTCCCATTCGAGTGGAATCTACCTAGCAACGCCAGGTGCAGTATTTTTTTTATATGTGGTCTTGGGGGCGCTTCTTTCTGAATCCCGATCGGGAGCGAAATATAAATAGCGGTGCAATCCTACCAGCGACAGACAAGCGGTAGCACAGGGCGGAAATCTGCTTGCTGTTGCTGTAACTCCCGATCAAAGCCAAGTTCGAGAAGATACTCCTCTCCAAGGCTTAAATCCACCAAGTTAGCATCGGCGATCGCTTTGAGTTCTGTAGAGGGTTTGTCTGCATAAGGACTCACGAATTTCACGCGAGTAACCTCGCACAAACCCGAAGTATGTTTCAAAGGTTGACTTTTGTTAATCTCAAAATTGTCTGGTCTTTCACCAAAGGACAGATAGAAGAGCATCGGCTCAGTTATTACATTGGAGTTCCTCCCCATAGGAATACTCAACGACTCTGGTAGATATGGTGGATGATACTCCCAGGTTGAGAAGGGAAGACTACTGACCGGATGGGATGTCGATCGCAAACAAAACCCAAATGGGCAAGCACCCCGCTTTCGGTCTACCCATCGTTCCCATATATGTATCCCAGAAATAGGGGTAGATTGTGCCTCTTGTGAGTTGTGTACCCACAGCAATTCCAACATGACGTTATGGAAGAAGAAGCGACGATTGGCTGTACCCTGCCCCGGATGAAGGTTGGGCGTCCCTTCAGTTAAGCCAAAGGCTATTAAACCATCGGCTTCAGGAGCGTCAATATCAGTACAAATAAACAGATGATCGAGTTCAAATGCCATATTCAGGGATGCTGGTGAGTAAGATTTAAATGCAGCAGATAACCTCAAATTTATCAAGGTTCTGTTGCGCCCAAACACAGGCGATGCCTGGAATAGCCAGGATCTCTACAAGTTATGGGATATAGGAGATAGACAGCCTAGAAGCGATCGCTCCTGCCCAAAACCAATCGGGTAGGCTGACAAAGGCTTGGAGTCACTGTGCAATAGGGTTTTGTCCTCTTGAACAATTAGCAATTAGCATTTAGCAATTTAAGCCTCAAGACAGTGTATGTCTCGCCGCAGACAAGATTAAGCTGAGTCACGTAAGCTAAACCTGTTTGGGCAAGTACGTATGAGTGCTGAAGAACCTAAAGAAGAAAACACGAATCAATCAGACGAAACACTAGAACCAGAAGTGGAGGCAGCGATCGCTAAGATCAAACAGCCTCCGTCAATCAACGAAACTCTGTTGAATGTAGAGCCAGGTGAACTGAAGAATAACCCGGCGGTGGCACCTCAAATGTACAACGAAGGTGAAGATTTGAGGGATGATTTGAAACGGGATTAAGCAAGGTGCAGATAATGCCAGAAAGCATTGATGCTGCCTATGATTGATCCTGGTGTTGCCAACCTTTCTCGGACTATGCTGCCTGTAATCTACTCAGATGAGTTTCTCGATCACGACACGGGTCGATCCCACCCAGAACGACCCGCACGCCTGACGGCAATTGTGAACGCTTTAAAAGCTGCGCCTTGGGCAGATCAAATTGAATGGCAGCTGCCAACGCCGGTAGAGAACCGAGCGAGCGCGCCGATTTTACAACAAGTCCACACTCAACAACACATTGAGAAAGTCCGACAGATTGCCCAAAAAGGTGGCGGATATTTGGATGGTGGCGATACCCTTGTTTCTCCTCGGAGTTACGAGGTGGCAATGCTTGCAGCCAGCGCGTGGCTGGATGGGGTAGATTGCGTCCTTGCCACTAATAACCCAGCTTTTGTGCTGGCACGTCCTCCCGGACACCATGCAGAACGCAATTATGGCATGGGGTTTTGCTTATTTTCCAATGCAGCGATCGCAGCCTACTACGCCCTCGAACAACCCAGCATCAATCGCGTTGCTATCCTCGACTGGGATGTTCATCACGGCAACGGCACGCAAAATATTGTAGAAACCCACCCCCAAATTGCCTACTGTTCCTTGCACCAATCTCCTTGCTATCCCGGCACCGGACAAGCTTCCGAACGCGGTATCCACAACAATGTGCTGAATTTCCCCATGTTTCCTGGCAGCACAATCACTGAATACCAACCGCTTTTTGAGCAGAAGATTGTACCCTTTTTAACCAATTTTCAGCCAGATTTGCTGATAGTCAGTGCCGGTTATGACGCGAATGCAGATGACCCATTAGCTAGTATTAACCTGCAACCGCAAGATTATGGGTTATTTACCGATTATTGTCTGCAAGTAACTCGTCGCATTGTTTTTGGTCTTGAGGGCGGTTATGACCTCTCATCATTAGCGAAATCTGTTCTATCAACGATTGAGCGATGTTTAGTATAGGCTTTTGGCGCTCAGTTTTTGCCGCTTAAAATAGGACGGAGGACTGAAGGGTCAGGACTGAGTAACTAATCGTTTAAGTAGTTTAAACTCAGGGTCTTTACCTATTCTTTTTTTCAGCCTATTGCTCCTAAATGGACGCCATTTATGTAAGATTAGTGTTAAATAATTTTCAACCACTAGGAGCGATCGCGATTACTCTCCAGGCTGTTTCCCACTAGCAAAACTTCTATTGTCGAGGTGGGTAATCGCAAATTATCTTACCATTACCCGCCTGAACTGACTAATTTAGCCGCAGGGAAACTGATACAAATTACGCAACTTTCTTGGTACGCTTCAACTGGAAAACAGTACCAAAAGCACCCACTACGATCAGACTCATCGTAGATGCAGGTTCCGGGACGGTTTGCGTATCTGGGTCTGGGGGAGTGACGACCACCTCGGAGTCAGAATCACACTTGCCGACAGCCTGGGACTGTGTGTCTGTAGTTTTTTCCCAAACTAGAGCATCACACCCGGTTTCGTTGTCTTTATAAGTTTCAAATGTAAGGGAGCCGTTAGGAAGAGTAGGTGGCATATCGTATATGTAAAAAGCTCCAGCGTGCATATTCTTAACGGACTTAGAAACTGTATCAAATTCAAATTGAAATAAAGATGATAAAGTTGAATACTGTTGTTCGACTTTCCCCTGTTTTAAAAATGAAATCTTAAAAGAATTTAATTTATTTTTGCCGATTGTTCCTGAGTAAAGGGTGTCATCATAACTAAAAGAACCTAAAATCGTATACTCATCATTTCCAGCAAAGCTAAAGTTATAAAAACTGGCAGCTTCAGAAGGATTAGACAAACTAAGAACAGTAGCAGTAGCAATAGTGGCTGCAATCGGAAACGTGCTAGTAGCAGCTAACGCTAATTTCTGTATGATGTTAGATGTCATTCAATTCTCCCTGAGCGATTCACGTTTGTCATTACGTTTACTATTAAACTGTCATGAATCGCTCAACTACATCCTCCACTTGTATCGCCCAGTAGGGCGATGTGAGACAAACTGTAAACGTGCGTTTTGTCTCTTAAGCTGCTTCTTTAAAACAACTTCACACAAATTAAACGCTTGCTTCGTTTTGCTTCTTTTGATATATGAGATTCGTGTTCTATAATTTTCAGCTACTAGGAGCGATCGCTGCTTTGCACTGCAACGCTTAACATCACTTTTATCTGAGTCAGTCAAGCGTTGCGCTAGCTCCACACTCTTTAACTCTTTCCACTCCAAGCAATCGGAGGGCTGGGATAGGATGCCGAATAAGAAGCATTAGGGCGAGTTTTCGTTTCTTCGTCTAGGACTTTCACAACTTTGTTGTAAATTTCTTCTGCCTGTTGCAGAGAATCACCAATACTGGTTAATCCCAGCTTGCCGAACTCGGAAAGACAACCCATGAGATGGAAAACGGTGCCGGTTTCTGTACTGGTATCAAAGTGCAGCCGTTGGTGGGCAATAATATCCATCAAATCATTCGGCAACAGCCCTACATAACGTTCTTTTTGGAGGTTGTCGGTAGCAACATAGTATTTTGGGCGACCTTGTTGGCTGTAGAACAAACCCGTGGAACTGTCATAGCGACCGTTGGTTAAAAACTTGAGGGTCATAAACGGGTGGGTCGTCCCGCCCTTCCGCAAATTGATTTCAATCGCTTGGATGTCCCACTGCTCGCCAGATTTTTCGGGGTGATGACAGGCGATAAAGTCCACCCCAAAGCGTTCTAAAGCTCCTTTTTTTGCCAGGTTTCGCCCCACACGCAATCCTAAGTCCTGCAAGCGCAGGCGGTAAGCTTCATCGGCGGGGAAGTTGCAACCGAGATAAATCTGACCATCTGGGCCACCCAGAATTTGGTCGTGCGTGGAGAGAATTTCTACCTCTCCATTGGGGTCAATGCGACCTTGAACGCTAGGCGATCGCTTATGCTCTCCTTCAATAAAAGCTTCTACAATTGCCCCTAACTCTGGGATACGGCTGGAAAAATTTTCCCAAGTTTCTGCTTTGGCTTGAAAGCTTAAGGAAGAAAAGCGATCGCTGATAGCGGCAACCCTTTCGGCATGGGAGGCTTCTCCGGGTGCTACATTTTTGATCGGTCTGAGATCCAGTAGCGCATTCCCCTCGCCGGAAAATCCTTCATTGAGTTTGACAACCATCCGCTTTAACTGGGGTTGGCGTTCCCATAATTCGGCTGCTGCTACACCCAAGTCTTCTGCATTCCAGACACTGTCGCTGCCATCGGGATGAGGAACCCCACACTCGGCAAAGATTTTCCGGCTGCCGCTTTTGGTGCCCCAGGTGAGTAAATCGGGGTCGAGCGCCAGAAGGGGAATGCCCATCTGTACTGCCAGATCTCGCTCTAGCAAGGTCGAGTTATAGCAGATCATGTAAGATTTTTCGGGGCGCAAGGCTTGTCGCATCCGCTCCATCAAGCGTGGGCGCTCTAAAATCTTCTGAGTGAGAGGTTTGGCTGAGGAATCGTAGGTAGAAAATAGTAACAAGCGATCGCGGGCATGAGAAAACGGAATTCCTGGCAACAGCTGCAAGTAGTAATCAATCACAATTGGCGGTAACGGCTGTGAAGTTACATAAATCAGCCGCGTGCGCGGGTGTCGCAGGCGAATTAGAGAAAAGAGCAGCCGCTCTTCATAATTGAGAAAGCCCTGAATTTTAAGTAGTTCCCGCTGGTCAAGGCTGACCGAAGGAATCACTAAAATATCGTAGTCATCGCTGTCGAACAAATCGACTCCCTGCCAGCGATCGCGCAGTTGGGCTTGAAGCAGTTGAAACTGCTCCGCCTGCTTAGAGGAATTCTCTACACCTTGCATTACCATAGACCTCCGCCTTGCTCCCAACGCTGCCCCTATCAGCGATTTTACCCAGATAAGGGGGAAAATATGGGCTTTGCGACACAAAACTGTAATTCTGCTTGACTGATGGCGCGAGTTGGAAACAAACAAACAGATTCCGCCTCGGCTGTTTCCAAAAAAAAGATACCCTCACTAAACCCGTAGATTTGAGGATAATGAGGGATTTTGATGAAGTTTAAAGTTTAATCCAATCTACTTGGGAACCCCCGCCGTCAGTACCTCATGTCCTGATTCAGTAACTAACACATCATCTTCAATGCGGATACCAATCCCACGCCACCTGTCATCAATTGCCGGTTGCCCCTCGGCTGGTTCTACATCCAGTCCAATATATAGACCCGGTTCCACTGTTAGCACATGACCGGGTTGCAAACTCTGCCAAACTTCTTCCCCGTGCTTATAAACACCAGCATCGTGGACATCTAAACCCAGCCAATGTCCGGTGCGGTGCATATAAAAGGGTTTATATTTCTCCTCTTTGATAATTTCTTCAATATCACCCGCCAGGAGTCCCACATCGATTAAACCTTCGACCAAAACGCGCACTGCCGTGTCGTGACCTAAGTTGTAGGGATTTCCGGGTTGAACTTGCGCGATCGCCTGTAACTGCGCTTCTAATACAATGTCGTAAAGTGTCTTCTGTTCTGGCGTAAACTTGCCCCCGACCGGAAATGTGCGCGTGATGTCGCCGTTGTAGTAGTCGTAGCAACAACCCGCATCAATTAGCAGTAACTCGTTATCCTGCATCTGCCGATTATTCTCTATGTAGTGCAGCACGCAAGCATTCGCGCCAGAGGCAACAATTGAGGGATAAGCTGGCCCCATTCCACCCCGTTTTCGGAAGATGTGTTCTATCTCCGCCTGCACTTCGTACTCGTAACGCCCCGGTTGAGCGAATTCTCGCGCCCAGTTGTGAGCTTCTGCCGAGATGTCAGCCGCACGACGCATCAATTCTATCTCGGCTGGACTCTTCACCAGTCGCATCCCGTGAAGCACCGGATTGGTGTCTTCAATCGCAATGGGTCCCGTACCCCGCTTGGGATAACCCGCCATCAACCGCTGCCAGTGGGTGAGGATAGTCTCATTAAAAGCGCGATCGCGTCCCAAATGATAATAAATCCGGTCGGCTTTTTCTAAATACTGAGGTAGTTTCTCATTTAGTTCTGCAATCGGGTAAGCTTCATCCGCCCCATAGAATTCTTTTGCCTTTTCCACCCCGACCCGATATCCTGTCCAAACTTCCTTATCTCGTTCCTTTGGCTGGACAAACAATACAAATCGGTGTTCTGGATGGTGGGGCGCTAAAACTGCCACCGCCTCTGGTTCATTAAATCCAGTTAAGTAATAAAAATCACTATCCTGCCGAAAAGTGTACTCAACATCGTTGTGCATGACAGCCACTGGGGCACTCCGAAAGATGGCAGTGCCGTTGCCAATTTTCGCCATCAACTGCTCGCGACGCGCTGCGTATTCTGCTTGCATAATCTCAACTACGTATCTTTGTTTTTCTAGGTGGTCGAGTCAGTCGAATTGACCAATATATTTTCAAGGTTATACTATGAGAGATTTGGTAACAAATCTTTATAGGGTGTACTCGAATACAACTCAAATTAAAATTTTCTGAATCGTTAGCGATTTTTTCAGGTGATTGGCTGCGCGATCGCTAATGACTGGATTCGACGGAACGATACTCCCGATCGACTCTTGCATCTATTAAATGAGAACAAAAATATTTCAGATAACAAAAAAACCGCTTCCATCTCGCTTAGCAATTTTACAAACGAATGATAGAGGCAACTATGACTCGCTTCCCCCTTCAAGAACAAGATGAAGTCACAGATTTAAAGGTCAAAACAGTATATAACGAAATTTTGTCTGAATTAGGGTTTGGCATCATTCCCAACATTTTCAAATCAATGGCGATAAATCCCGATGTGCTGGAAGGGAATTGGAAAAAATTCCGCGCTACCATCCTGCAAGGAGATGTGCCCCGCACCCTGAAGGAAATGGTGGGAGTTGCCATCTCTCAAGCTCACAACAGCCCCTATGCCCTCAACGTTCACTTGCATGGATTATCTGCTCTAGGAATGAGCGAGGAAGTTCTCCGGACATTGGTTTCAGACTTTGCTGCCTGTCCCCTCCCCAAGCGCGAAAAAGCAGTCATTAGTTTTGGCTTACTTGCCGGGACTAAACCCCAGGAACTGACCGCAGAAGATTACCAAAATCTCCGAGAGTTGGGGCTAGATGACTCAGAAATCTTCGAGATTATTGCCACTGCTGACTTATTTACCAGCATAAATCGATACACAGATGCGATCGCTCTCGAAATTGACCAATTGTAAATTGCCAGTTTTCTCGTGAGTCCGTATTTTCTTGAGAATGTCGTTCGTTAAATTTCAGGAAAAACAGAATCATCCCAATAATGGGCAATACCCATGACTCTTTCCCTCCGTTTGATAGTAGCAATGAGCTAGAAAAACAAGCTCGCGAACCACTACTGCTGATAGCCCGCCGTCTGCTTGCGGAAGCCCAAGCTCTTTCCAGCCGCATCGCCGCTGTCAATGAAATTGCGACAGCGATTAACCGTACCCTGGATATAGACGAGATTTTGCGGGTTGTTGGTAAACAAGCTAAATGGCTCTTGGATTTCGAGCATTGTAGTGTCTATATCTGCACCGATACCAGTTCTTGCCGCCTCGTAACCCTATTTGGCGATCCTGTAGAGTTGACTGCCACGATTGTCGCAGAGGACAGCCCTTTAGGTCGTGCAATGAAAACAGGTCAATCGCAACTGATTCGAGAAGGCTCTCCATCTGTTTTTCTGCACTCTTATGCTTCCCAAATATTCGTCCCCCTACAGAGCGATCGCCAAGTCATTGGTACTATCAACTTTGCGACTACCCAAGCCCACGCTTACACACTGGAAGATTTACGCATTAGTTATTTACTAGCCTTGCAAGTATCGGCAGCAATTCGTAACGCCAGTGGCTTCGCCCAATTAAATCAGCTATATGCCCAACTAGAGGCAGAAAAACGCAAATCTGAGCAACTGTTACTGAACGTACTTCCTGTACGTGTAGCCGATGAATTAAAACGCACTGGCAGAGTTAAACCCGTGCATTATGACTCTGCCTCAGTATTGTTTACCGACTTTAAAGATTTCACTCAATTAGCCGAACAACTTACTCCCGAAGATTTAGTCAATGAATTAGATTATTGCTTTTCTTGCTTCGATATGCTCATTGAAACCCACAAGTTAGAGAAATTAAAAACAATTGGTGACAGTTATATGTGTGTTGGAGGAATTCCCACTCCTAACCGCACTCATGCAATTGATGCTGTACTAGCCGCCTTACAAATTCAAGCCTTTATGCAATGGCGGCGGCTCGAAAAAATCAAAAATAATCATCCCTATTGGGAAGTCCGCATCGGCATCCACTCAGGACCCTTGCTAGCGGGTGCGATTGGTCATAATAAATTTTCTTATGATGTTTGGGGCGATACGGTTAATACTGCCTCCAGAATGGAATCCTGTGGAGTTTGTGGCAACATTAATATTTCAAAAGCCACGTTTGAGTTAGTGAAAAATTTTTTTGATTGTGAATATCGGGGAAAAGTCAATGCAAAAAATAAGGGTGACATTGATATGTATCTTGTCACCCGCCTCAAAAAATGCTTTTCCCTAGATCCCACCGGATTGTTACCCAATGAGGATTTTAATCAACTTTATGCGGCAATCCAATCGGGGCATCCTGATTAGTCATTAGCCATTCACTAAATAATAACTAGGGACTCATCACGCATGATTGTTTAAAACTTATAACTCATCACTGCGATCGCAGTGCCATTTTCTGGCAAATCCGTTGATTTAACCGTCAAAGTATCACTATTGACCCGACGCACCGGCATTCCATCCATCAATGCCAAAAATTCATCCACGGAGACAATATCGCAACTCGCAGCATCGGCGGCTTGGGTACGGTAATGCGTGGGAATCACCAATTTGGGATTGAGGACTTGTACTGCCTGCATGGCTTCCTGAGGCGTGTAGGCTTTGTCACTTCCGCCTACGGGTACTAACAATACATCGGGACGTCCCATCAGGATTTTTTGCTCAATATCAATCGGTGCTGCTGCACCGCCTAAATGCAGAATATTGATTCCTCCTTGCGTCCAACGCCAAGCCACGTTCGTGCCAAACCGGCGTCCACCGTTGCGATCGTGGTTAATGCTCATTCCTTGAATTTTTAGGTTGTCAACTTGGTAAACTCCCGGTTTATATAAAAACTGGGGATTCCCTGGCAACCCTTCCACCGCCCCTTCATCAAGTAATAGGCTGCTGACTAACACTAAATCCGCGGGCACCTTCGATGAACGATACCCAGCCGTACAGCCCAGCTTCTGAAAGGGATTCGCCAAGACTCGTTTACCACTTCCAGTAAACAAAAAGCTGGTATGCCCCAGCCATTTAACAGACACAGATCCACCAGGTGTTGCCGCCTGATAAGTCTGAAATCCAGAAGCCAAGCCTGTTCCTAATGCTGTAAGCAAACCCGCCCCAGCATAGCGCATCAACTGTCGCCGTTTCATCAGAATTTAGTCCTCAGTCATTAGTCATTAGTCCTTTGCTAATCGCTAATGCTTAATTGACCAATGAACAATTAGCCATTAGCCATTAGCACTAAAGCGATTCCAGGAAATTTCGCAGCAATTGCTTTCCTGAAGCCGTCAGAATACTCTCCGGATGGAATTGGACGCCCTCAATATGCGGATAGTTCCGATGCCGGACGCCCATGATGGTTCCGTCGTCTACCCAAGCCGTAATTTCCAGGACATCTGGGCAGCTGTGTCGGTCAATCACCAAACTATGATACCGGGTAGCGGTAAAGGGATTGTCTAATCCTCGAAATACGCCGACACCTGTGTGATGAATTGGAGAAGTTTTGCCATGCATCAACATGGGTGCAGAAACAATTTCACCGCCGAATACTTGACCAATGCCTTGATGTCCCAGGCAAACGCCCAAAATGGGTACCCCGGAACCCATCTTTTGAATTAACTCCAGGGAAATTCCGGCATCTTCTGGACGCCCTGGTCCCGGCGAAATCACAATTCCATCGGGTTTAAGCTTTTCGATTTGCTCAAGGGAGATTTGGTCATTGCGATACACCTGAATTTCAGATGCTACGGGCAGTTCAGCGCCAAGTTCTCCCAGATACTGCACCAAGTTATAGGTAAAACTGTCGTAATTATCAATAACCAGAATCAAATGTAAACTCCTTGTGAGTCAGAAGCCTTCAACTCAAAACTCAAAACTACTTAGCGCAGCATCGACTGAATCCGAATTACAAGGGGTGGCAAAAGCAGCGAACCAGCGACCAATACCGACACGAGTGCCGAAACCAGAACGGCACCAGCAGCACAGTCTTTAGCAATTTTGGCAAGCTCATGGTAAGCCTGCTTAACCGTTAAGTCAACAACTGACTCAATTGCCGTATTCAATAACTCCAGCGCCAACACTAGCCCAATTGTTATTCCAATCACCGCCATTTCGACTGCCTTCAACTGCAAAAAGACACCCAAACCAATAGCTAGGGTGCCTATAACTACATGGATGCGAAAGTTGCGTTGGGTAATAAAGGCATATCGAAGTCCGGCCCAAGCATATTTAAAACTAATTATTAAGTTCGGCGCAATTCGCCAAGCTAAATCCCGGTTTGGTTTCACTACATCTGAGTGGTTCAAAGAAGGTGTGGAAATTTCTTGAGACATGGCAAGGGTTTTACGGGGCTGAAGGGCATGAACCATCGCTCCGGCTGGCGCGTGGGCGAAACTTGAATCTAAGTCTTGAATCTAAGTACAGATGAGGGCTATTGGGTATAGCTAGGCTAGATAGTAAGACCAATAACCTGGAGTAAAGTTTCCTGCTGGTTCAACATTTTAGTCAGGCTATCTTCATCGGGATGATCCCAGCCGAGTAGATGAAGCAAACCGTGAGCCGCTAACCAGGCTAGCTCTGTTTTTAAGGGATGTTCCTGTTGTTGAGCCTGCCGAGTCGCAGTCTCAACGGAGATGGCGATATCACCAAGATACAGAGGTGTATCCTCTAAAAAATCCATCGGCTGAGGACAGTCTACCTCTAAGGATGCAAAAGCTAATACATCTGTCGGTTTATTTTGATGACGATACTGGGCGTTGAGGGTCTGTATTTCTTTATCGTCCGTGAGGCGCAAACTCAGTTCATAGGCATCCGCTTGAGGAAGATCTAGATGCAGCGTTTCCATCCAACGATGGAACCAAGTTTCCCAAGTTTCAGGTGAAATTTCTTCTTGGGCACTGGCATCTGCTGGATTGGACGAGAAGAAATAGTCTTGGATGCTAACTTCTATGTTTATGCCCATACAACCGTGTTCCGGATTAACGAGTCAGGTAAGAAAGACCGATCAGCAGCGCCACAAGACCAATGGTTGACAGGGCAAAATGTTTTAACGAAGTGCCTCCTTTTCGTACCATGTTTCGCATTGCCAGCTTTACGTAGCTGGGTTGAGGCTCTGTCGAGGCGGGTGTCGATTCAGAAATGGGTTCTGGAGTTTGTGATGCCGCTTGTGGCGTTGACGAGGAGTTACTCATAAGGATAATTACTGAAGACTCAAAAGTGGTTTTTCCAGCTGATGATAAGCCAGGGATAAACTTTTCTTCCAACAATGTAACAGTTTGTTTCGCAATTGATGGCAAATCACCGAATCAGCAAGTAAAGGACAAAGGAGCGATCGCTCCTTTGTCCACCCGATGTTACTAATTTCTTGGTGTCTTGGTGGCTAAATAACCCTCTCACAGAGGCTACCCTAAAGACCCAACGGCGCAGCTTTTAGGTAAGCTGATTTTCTTGGCGCAGATAGGCTTCAATGAACGAATCGAGGTCGCCATTCATCACATCGTTAATGGCAGTCGTTTCCACACCTGTCCGCAGATCCTTGACCATCTGGTACGGGTGGAAAACGTAGTTACGAATTTGGTTGCCCCAAGCTGCCTCTACCATATCGCCTCGAATGTCAGCAATTTCCTTGGCGCGTTGCTCTTGGGCGACAATCAGCAACTTAGCTTTGAGGATAGCAAGACCTTTTTCTTTGTTTTGCAGCTGACTTCGCTCTTCGGTACAGCGCACGGCAAGCCCGGTGGGAATATGAACAATCCGCACCGCTGTTTCCACTTTGTTGACATTTTGTCCACCTTTACCGCCAGCCCTAGAGGTGGTGATTTCCAAATCCTTATCTGGAATGTCTAGAGTCACGGATCTATCCAGAGTTGGCATTACTTCCACTCCAGCAAAGCTTGTTTGGCGCTTGTCGTTGGCGTTGAAAGGCGATATCCGCACTAGCCGGTGGGTTCCTTTTTCTGCCTTCAGGTAGCCATAAGCATAACGCCCTTCAATCTCTAAGGTGGCTGACTTAAGCCCCGCTTCTTCTCCTTTGGAGATTTCCGCTAAGGTAACTTTGTAACCGTGGTTTTCTGCCCAGCGAGTGTACATCCGCAGCAACATTTCCGCCCAGTCTTGGGCGTCTGTGCCACCTGCACCGGCGTTAATGGTTAAAACGGCTCCGCTTTGGTCATAAGTACCGGAAAGCATCTGTTGCAATTCCCATCGCTCAAGTTCCTGATTGAGCTTGGTGATGTTGCTTTCAGCTTCCAAAAGCAGTGACTCGTCGGCTTCTAATTCCAGCAGTTCCACAACCGCCCTGGCGTCTTCTAGGCTGTTTTTCCACTGGTGAAATTGTTCCAAGTGGGATTTGAGGTCATTGAGTTCTTGGAGGGTTTGTTGGGCACTCGTTTGGTCGTCCCAAAAATCCGGTTGCGCCGCGACTTGCTCCAAGTCTTGAATTTTGGCAGTTAGAGCAGGAACGTCAAAGATAGTCCTGGGTTTTACCCAGGCGATCGCACAACGTTTCGACTTCGCGTTTAATGTCTAGGAGTTCAATCATTGTTTTGAGCTTTTTCCGATGAGCGCTTGGTAGTAAAGTTGCACTCTTTTCGATCTTAGCTGGAGTCTCTCTCCCAATCACTAAGACCTGAACAAAGAAAGCGAAGGAGAGGAACAGGGGAAGTTACCAATTATCTTTTACCCATTACCCCATTAAGATTGAATTTGTGGAGTAACTGCTGAAAGTTAAAGATAGTCTTGATCTTGATCCAGATGCTAAGACAACGTTTCTACTTCACGTTGGATGTCTATGATTTCCAGCATTGCTTTAGCGCTTTTTCTTGAGCGCTGCTCATATTGCACTGCAATCAAATTTATCTAAGTTTGTTGGTAAATGTCCAGTTCCAAAAAAAGCCGTGGGAAACCACGGCTTCAAAATGTGTGCGCTTAATGAAACTTTTGCCTTTTAGTCGCGGCTATTGAGCGCGTTCAGCAACCGCAGAATGAAAATGAACAAATTGATGTAAGTCAGATACATCGACAAAGCAGCAGGCAGATATTGGTCATCGCGGTAAGCGCGGGGCAGGATATAGAAATCTACCACAGCAGCACCGGCAAACAAAAACACGCCAATTCCAGAAATGGCAATTTCTAGCCAAGTGGGTGTATAGACACCAAACAAAGACAACAGCAGCTGACCCACTAGCACAACAACTAAGGCAATAATGCCTAGCTGTACTGTTTTCGTGAGAGCCATACCGTCTTGATCCGACAGATTGGAGCCAATCTGTCGTGCAGCAATAAAGGTAACGCCACAGCCGAGGGCGGCAAAACCAATTCCTGCCACACCGACCCCTGGTGTCCTCAGAGCCACGAATATCAATCCGCTCAGGGTATAGCCCGACAACAGACTGTAGGTAGCCAGAAGGGGCAGAGCAACGCTTTTCTTGCCATTAATGGCAACGTTTTGGGCAACGAAGAAAAGGGCAAATTCTGCAATCAGGGCAACCCAGAAGGTTGGCATGAATAGCCCTGGGTTGGAACGGAGAACGCCAAGACCCCCGTAGGTGCCAAGTGCAGTTAAGACAAGGCCACCGCCGACGTAGGGGAGGGCGTTGGCAATAACGTTGGGGCCAACGAGTGCGTGATTTTTAGCCTCACGCATCGCTTGACGGAAGTTACTGGTGTTACTCATGAAGCTTCCTCAGAAATATTACGAGTCATTTACATTTATGCGATCGCCAGTCTAATTCAATTGTGACGTAGAGCCGGAGTCCTTAGAAGGGTGGGTTTCACGAAGCAAACGCTTACGGTTTGTTTTTGAAGTAAGGATTAGTTTTTGGCTACATCAAACTGCAACTTACGTATATATGCTGACATTCCTGGAGAGGCTCTCTGTGAGTTCCGTATTCCAACGATGGTTGTTGAAAGCGCCTATACAGAAAATGAATTCAGTTAGACGAAATGAAGAGATAGCGATTTCCCAATCTCCCAAACGGGGTGGTTTTACAGAGGCTTTGACAATGGCGACTCAATCTTCTTGCAGCTCCGATTCGATGGAACTTTTGATTGCTTACTATAAAAATCCATCAGTTGAAGTTCGCAATCAACTGGTGCAGTTGAATGCTGGACTGGTTCGGAAGATGGCTCATCGAGTCAGCTATCAGTGTGCGGAACCTTATGAAGATTTGGAACAACTCGGCTATCTCGGTTTGATTCGGGCGATTGAGCGATTCAATCCCCATCAAGGTTATGCTTTTAGTTCCTTTGCGGTTCCTTACATTCGCGGCGAGATGCTGCATTATTTACGCGACAGAAGCGGCGTAATGAAAATGCCTCGTCGGTGGCAGGAAATCCAGCAGGAAGGACAAAAGGCGCGAAAAGAGTTGGCACAAACTTTAGGGCGATCGCCAAAAGAAGCTGAAATTGCCCAAGCAATTAAAGTATCTCTAGAAGAGTGGAGTGAAAGCAAGGTTGCGGCTCAAAACTGCCGACCATTAAGTTTAGATAGTGTCGTTTTTGAGCAGTCTGACTTTCAGGTGACGTTGGCGGAAACACTCCCTGACCCTCGCTATCAATCCTGGCAAAGTCAAGAAGAAGAACGGCAAGAGCTGGAAGGGGCAATGAGTTATTTGGACAACAAAACTCAAGCAGCAATTGAGTTGGTGTTGGTACGAGATCTTCCTCGGAAAGAAGCGGCTAAGCGAATTGGTGTCAGCCCGATGACGGTGACACGGCATCTTCAAAGAGGAGTTGAGCAGTTGGTATCGCTGTTGCAACCTCAATCAACCGAGCGTTTGGCTAGTTAAAGGCTTCCTGGAAAGAATTACAAGCAAGACAGCTTGTTTGGGAAGTAGTCGCCAGTTAAAAATTAGTAGAGAGTTTGTAGAGTGGTATATACCACTCTATTTTTTTAGGTGGCATAACGCCTGAAGGCGTTCGGCTACTTTTTCCCCAAAGCTACCACTGCATTCTGCCCTCCGAAACCAAAGCTGAAACAAAGCACCTGTTTAATTTCACCTTGACGCGGGACTTTAACTAAATCTAAATCAAATTCTGGTTCCTTTAACCCCACACACGGTGGCAAGATTTGATGCTTCAATGCCATTAGGGAGAAAGCGACACCTAAGGCTCCAGATGCTCCCAATGTATGACCTGTGGCTCCCTTAGTAGAACTGACTGGCACCGTTTGGGGAAAGAGATACTGAATTAAGTGCGCCTCATTTTGGTCGTTGAGCTGGGTAGCGGTACCGTGAGCGTGGATGTAATGGATGTCCGCAGGGAAAAGGTTGCTGCGATCGCAACATTGTTTGACCGCCGCGATCGCGCTGCGACTTCCCGGTTCTGGCGCGTTAGTATGATAAGCGTCCGATGTCAAGCCAAATCCCAGCACTTGACCATAAATTCGTGCTGAGCGACGCTTTGCCAATTCTGCGGATTCCAGTACCAAGACGGCTCCCCCCTCTCCCAAGGCTAAGCCTTCCCGCCGCCGATCAAAAGGATAAGCGCCCGTTTGAGCTAAAGCGCCCATCTGCTGAAACCCTGCCAGGGTCAGCGGTGTAATCGATGATTCCACGGCTCCAGCAATGACTTGCTGACAGTGCCCAGTTTCCAAGAGCGACGCTGCTTGCGCGATCGCCCAAATTCCAGTTGCACAAGCCGCCATTGGTGCCAAGACTGACCCCGTTGCCCCGATTTGACGAGCGGCTGCGATCGCATTCATGTGGGGCAGCGTCTCCAAAAAAGCCTGGGTTGGCAGGTGTTTGTATAGCGGCGATTTTACTGGTTCGGCATCCCGATAAAACTCCCGCGCCAATTTCTCCCAAGATGCCTGATAAGAGCGACTCGAACCAATGACGACTCCACAATCGGGCAAAGGCGAAACCAAACCAGCATCTTCCAGCGCCATAGCGACAACCCGCTGAGTCAGGGTTGCTAACTCAGCGGGTTGTTTCCCTATCAATCCTAAGGGTCGGGGGGCAAGTTCTGGAAAGGGTTGATGCAACTGAATGCCAGATTGACCGGCGATTAAACGTTGCCAGCTCGTCTGCAAGCTGTTACCCAAAGCCGAGACTAAACCAATCCCAGTAACGACAATCTCCACCGATTACCCAGCGAATCGCCAATTGCTATTTCTTGAGATTTTCCGCACCTTTGGTCACCTTAGCCGATTCAATGCGATCGCCCTGCTGAATCTTGTCAACGACCTCCATCCCTTTGGTTACATAGCCAAAAACAGCATAGTCACCATCCAAGAACGGCAAATCGGCTAAAGCAATGTAAAACTGCGACGAAGCCGAGTCGGGTAAAGATGAGCGAGCCATTGCGACAGCGCCACGAGTATGTCGCAACTGCGGGGGTTGAGAAACACCCGCACTTTTGAGCGTTTCGCTGAGAACGGGTTTTTCCGCCCCTTTGGGCTTAATTTCGAGGGGAATGTAACGCGCTTGACCCGTCGCTGGATCGATAAAACCACCCATCCCCAGACGTTCTGTGGGCACATTCGGGTCTTTACTTTGCGGATCGCCACCCTGAGCAACAAAGGGTTGCGGTTGCCGCACTACGCGGTGAAAGACCAGTCCGTTATAGACACCTCTTTGAACTAAATCGACGAAATTCCCAGATGTAATCGGGGCATTAGTGCCATCGACTTCAATCGTAATTAGCGAGCCTTTAACCGTCATGTCTACGGTGGCTTTACCTTCTAGGCGGGGCAAACTGCTTGTTTTGGGACTACTCGCTGGAGTGGCAGATGCTGAGGTTGTTTCAGTTGCTGAGGGGCTGGTATCCGAGGAAGTAGCCTGCTCGGTGGTACATCCCCCCAACATCAGTCCTGCGATCGCAAAAAGTAATATAAACCAGTGCCGGATTTGTATCTGCATTTTCATTTCACCTAATTGGTAGCCAGAGCTACTGAATCATCTTATGCAGATATTGGGAGGCTCAACCAAGAATTGTTAGAGACCTTCAATGGGCACTTCCAAGAAGCGAGCCAGTTGGGCACCCTGATTTTCCAGCTCTGACAAGGGTAGAGGTTCCCCAACTCGCGTCAGGGGAATATCGCGGCGTCCTTTGACGCGCAGGTAAATCGACCGGCGTGGGTTGAGACCTTCTTTAATTTCCACCCGAATCGCTTGGACATCTTGTATGCGACAGCCGACTTCAATTTGGCGGTTTTTGCCGAGAAAGCCCCATCTAAAGATCCGAATATATCCGGTTTCTTGATTAAACTCGTTGTAACCGCCCCCTACGTCTAAAAGAATCATCATCCATAGATAGAGCGCTACGAGTAACCCAGCTAACCCGTAAAGTCCCATGACTATCCCTTGAGGGATAAAAAGTAACTTGGTGGGGTCAGCAAAAGGGAGAAGATTGACTTTTAGGTAACTTGAAATTCCAGCCAATAAAAAGCCTGTAGCTCCCAAGGAGACTACGGTTGCCCACCAATAGTTACTCAAACGACGAGAGCCTAAAACCTCTTGACGGAGAACGCGGTTACTTGTGGATGTTGTCGGTGCAGCCATGAAAGAAAACTCTGTGTTCGCCAAAGTTGTTAAGGAAAATTTTTAAGATCGGACTGATTCAGATTATCTAGCTTCCCAGGGATTTATGCTATTGATTTAGCAATCTAACTGAGCTAGAGATTAATGAGAAGTACGTGTCAGATTGTAAAAATTCTGATATTTTCTTATCATAGAGGACACGTGCTAGAACCCTAGGGTTTTACTTTGGGGACAAAAAGCGCCCCATTCCCAAATAACAGTAGCCTGAAACCCGGTATCAGGGCGACAGGTTAGTGGAAATTGACACGCAGGGGAATCAAGCGAGTGTGTCTATTGAAGACAGAACCCGGCAAACTTCTCCAAAATAATCCCACTACTGTCTGACGTGGGTCGTGTCAAATAAATAATGTTAATTGCTCAAGTTCAGACGATTTGACGCAATAGTAAGAGGATTTGAAATGACCATTGCAGTCGGACGCGCGCCAAGTTCAAGAGGGTGGTTTGACGCCATTGACGACTGGCTCAAGCGCGATCGCTTCGTATTTGTCGGCTGGTCCGGCCTACTGCTATTCCCCTGCGC
>NZ_JAMPKC010000012.1:0-150271 GCF_039961975.1 Trichocoleus sp. DQ-A3
TTAGCTTTAATCTTTGCTGTCTCAACTGTTCTACTTTCCAGGGTGAGGTAGTGAGAAAGTGATGCAGCGACTGCTCCTGCTCTAGTCCCACCACTTTGGCTATCGCTGGTAATGATTTCCTCTTGATGTCCGAAATCATCCCAATATGCAAATGTTTAAAAGCTTCAAAGCTTCTCACTTCTGGAAATAGGGATTGATACCATTGGCAGTAATCATCCACAAATTTCACGGTGGCTTGGGCTGGACGTGGTTCTGTCATAGGTAAATTCTGGCTTTGAACCCGTTTTAGCCTATTATCCTCTCCCTAAAGTGACAAAAGAGCGATAACCCCATAGCACGAAGTTGTTTTGCTAAAGTTTGGGCGCGTTGTTCGGCAAGTTGGGCGCGTTGTTCGGCAAGTTGGGCGTTTTGTTCGGCAAGCTGAGCGCGTTCTTCCGGTGTCAGCAATCTTTGCCCTTGCTCGTCGTACCAGTACAACCACTCCCGCGTTATTCCTTGATAAATTCCCCGTTCTGTACCAATCGCCAATCCCATTTCTGGGAGCCAAACCGGATTTCCTGGCTGCAATACATATTCGCCATCAACCAACCGATGCACTTCCAAATGTGGGTTTCTGCGACGGCGTGACGAATAAATTACGTAGTACAAAACCCCTAAATTCGCATAATCTAGCTTTTTCTGGCTGTATTCTTTCCGATAAGTTTGGGAGACAACCTCCAACACCATAGTTGGCACGCGATCTTCTTCCCAAATCGCATAACTTAAGCGCAGTTCTTCATCAAAAAACCGCTCAACTCCTAAGCTAAGAAATCCATCGGGTACAATGGCTGGTTGATCCGGATCGTAGTAAATTCCCATATCTACGCCAAAAAACCAATCCATGCGATCTGCCCAAGCCATAGCCAATATAGCTTTTAGT
The DNA here is from genome assembly GCF_039961975.1 of Trichocoleus sp. DQ-A3. NCBI lineage: Bacteria > Bacillati > Cyanobacteriota > Cyanophyceae > Leptolyngbyales > Trichocoleusaceae > Trichocoleus > Trichocoleus sp. DQ-A3. The sequence goes on from NZ_JAMPKC010000012.1 coordinate 920, forward strand.
AAACCGGGGATTAAATCTTGCAGTTCATTATCCACAGGCGTTTCGTCAGAGTCGGGTAGCTCCTCGGAAGAGGGAAAATACTTCGGTGGCTTGTACTCTAACATGGCTGATTTCCCTAAGACTACTGACTCTATGATAAATAAGTAGATACAAACAAAAAAATTAGAGAAGCCCATTTTCTAAAAAATGGAATTTCTCTAAATTTATTTAATGCAAGTAGACTTGTCCCTTAAATAAAAACTTAATCGCAGACTGCAAAAGTTTTTTGTTTACCATCTAAGAAGTATAAAGCCTCAGAACAGTAAGCAAGAGAATCTACATCTAGTTGTTTGGGTGGTTCATCGGTCTTACTAACTTTCCACAATTCAATCGCTGGTGTATTAATATAGGTTTTTTCTTCTGGCGATTCCGCTTTCAAAGGACTATACTTGCGGTTAGCTAAACCTTTTTCTTTTGCAGGCTTGAAGTCCATTGAAGTGTAAATTACCCCTTCTTCTGGCTTCGTGGTGCGCCTGTAATCTTTCACGAGCGATCGCTCAAACTTTTCATTGCCTTGATTCAGGGCGATTTGAAATCGGAAATCAGCCGTTTCTTCAGCCACTAACAACATGGCATAGTCTTTCAACCCATCTTGATTAAAATCAGCCGAGAAGATGCTGCAAGTAAACTTCTTGTCCGGAGTTTCACTAGACTTAAAGTTGCGAATCGACGGTACAAAATCGGATTCCTTGGCGAGGCGATGTTCGCCAAGGGTTGCTTTCACAGGTTGCGGGACTTCGCCTTGACACTGCAAATTGGGTAACTCAGCCACTGTTGAGGGAGTTGGGGAAGTTGTCGATGTTGTTGATGTGGACTGGTTGGAATTTGTTGTAGAGTTACAAGCACCCAACATCAGAACCATTGCCAATAAGAAAATTTTTTTTATCATGAGCTGCTAATTAAATCTGTCTGCTCAAGTAGAGCTTCCAAGGCGCGATCGCAAATTCCGGGGATTAAGCGATCGCGGTTCAGGCGACACGTCATTAACGCCAACCTAACCAACGCAGAAAAGGCACAACCAAGTAGTAACTCACGCCCAGCCAGAAGGCAATCGTGACACCCAGGAGACTGAAAAAACCAAGGCTAGGAAGGAGATCGAACGAACTAAGAGTAAAGAACCCTAAACCCCCAAAGATTCCGGCTGTGCCAGCTGCGGCGACAATGGCGTGAACCAGTTGATGGCTGGGCAAACCAAGACCGAGCGTTAACGGGCCAACAGCAACTGCAATCAACGTGACCATTTGTAGCACCGTTCCAGCAGGCATCAGATGGCAAACCAGCCACCCCAACCCATAGCCAAAGACACCCATTAGTCCAGCCACTAAACGGCGCTTGCGTTGACCAAAGCCACCAGCTTCAGTAAGACCCCAAGCCGTTCCCCATCCAGCGAATGCAAATAGCAGAATGGCTTGTCCGACTGGGGGTGGAATATAGGGGAAAACAGGTGGTAGCTGCGCCAGCAAAGCAGCGAAATGAGTCCCTAAAGGGAACACATAAGCCAAAGAAAAACCAGTAACAGCAAACACCCCCCCCGCAATTCCGCCAACAAGCATCTCCCAAAGCGTATCCAGGCAAGCTGTCACAACTTTAGCGATCGCTCGAACCACGAAAAGAGCCGTTTGACCCGCTAGCGTCACAATAGAGGCGATCGCGACCCACAACAGCTTCAAACTTCTGCTAGCGAGGGTCGCGATCGCATCCGAGAAAGACTGCGGAACCTGACTGGTTTTCGTCTTCATGGAAGAATCCCCAGCCAGACGCTGCTGAATTTCCACAGCCGTTGCCGGTCGCTGGCGCACATCAGCCTGCACCATATCATCCAGCAAATCGGCGAAGGCGGGACTCACCGGGGCGCAATGACGCCAACGTAACTCTCCTGTCGCCGGGTCTTCCAACTCCGGGGGATATCGACCCGTGAGCAAGTGAATCATCGTTTGACCCAGTGCATAGAAATCTGCCGCCGGTCCCACTGCACCTCCAAAAATCTGCTCCGGCGGACTGTATCCAGGAGAAATCAAACGTGTTGAACTTGCCTCTTGACCCACTTGGACAGTGCCTATCTGTTTTGCCCCGCCAAAATCAATTGCCACCAGTTGCCCGGTTTCCTGGCGCAGCATCAAGTTGGAGGGTTTAATATCTCGGTGAATAATCTGCCGCCGATGCAACTCTTGTAAAATATCGAGCGCTTGCTTCAGCCAATTCGCCACCAGCGGCTCCGGACACCCTTGGGGATAGTGGCGCTCCAGGATATCCTGCAATGTCTGACCGTTGATTTTTTCCATTACCAGACAAGGCAGACGTCGGTAAGAGGGATGACCCAAATTCACTACAAAATAGCTATCTGGCTCGACGCTAGGGACACCCGGATGATGCAGACTTGCTAAAACAGATGCTTCTTGCTCAAACAGTTCCTGCGCCTTTGATGAAGATTCCAGTAATACCTTCAGCACCCGGTCTTTTGCCAACTGCAAATCCCAGACTGTATAAATAGCAGCGAATCCCCCAGATCCTAAAGTCTGGAGAGGAATATAGCGATTGTTCAGATGTAGCGGTGCCCCACAACAGTTGCAAAATTTGTTTCCCCAAGGCTGGGGATAGGGACGCGAACAATCGGGATTAATACAGTGGGCAGCACTGGTCACAGACTAGAATTAGATGAAAACACAAGCTCCCTCGATTCTACTCGACGCCTCAGACTAACCGGAAAACCCGCCAGGATAATCTTCACCAGCGATAAGTAAATACGATACTACCAGCCCTTGAGGAACTTTACCTTTGTTCTAGAACCGACTGAGCGCTTGATAAGGGCATGGTGATTCTTAAAACGATATCCATTGGGTGGTATCGGGTGCAATCTAATAATTTAAAGTGTTTAGATACAAACAAAGCCGGAGAGTTGCTTCTCCGGCTTTGTTTTCACTTGTCGTGCTTCTTTAATGTATTACCAAAAACTTATTTGGCAGAGAGAGTAGTAGCGGTCTGCTGTTGAATCCATGCTGAATGCAAGTCCTCCTCTACAAAAGCCTTTTTCCCAGACTTTAAACTTTCAGCTATAAGCACTTTGATGGTTGGTAAATAAACCCCATTAACCATTTCATGTCCGTAACCAACCACTTTGCCAAAATGCCCAGTTTTCTGGCTAAGAACATCATCCCCTATGGCAAACATGATTTCCATCCTTTTGCGGTGATTCTTTTACTAATCTAATTACTGGTTTAAACCTTTGCTTCTATCAAAGGGAAGGAGTAGCTGTTCCAAAGAAATACCCAGATATTAAGTCATTAAGTGCTTTTGAATACATTACTCTGTAATTTTTTTGTTTTTTTAAAACAAACTAAATTTTTTTTGATAAGCTGTAATGTGGAACCAAAACTTGCCAATTTTACAAGTTGCCGACAGTCTAATAAATTGAAAGGATCATTTATCTGATTCTCTCCATTAATCCTTTGTTCAAGCCTATAGCAAGCACAAACAGCAAAATTAAATAATAATATTAAAGGTAAAAGAGATCCAATATTTATGGCTAAGAATGAATTCCTAAATCAACTGCTTATAAATGAATTTTAAAAACATTATTTAACTAGCAATTGCTGTAGCTAGAAACGGAGAACTAGTATACAAGAAGCAATTAATTCCCAAGGATAAAAACCTCAACATCTTCCCTTAATTGGGAAAATGTTGATTTTCTTGAAAAATTAAGACGATCGGGAAGCTGAGAAAAACTAAAGTTTACGAGAAACTTGGACGCGATCGCTTTCTTAGGAAAAGTTTTTTCTTGCAAGTTTAGAGGGAACTTGGAACCAAATCTCGGTATCAAGAGCAAACCCAAAAACGCAGGAATCGTTGAAGTGGGCGAACTGACAAGTCAGCGCGAGGCTAACGCCTCGCTTCGCTGTTTTCATGCCCAAGGGGCTGTACGCTATCGCGCACCTCATCACAAAAAATATTTAAGTATAAAAAATCAAAAACTAAAAAACTGAAGCTTCGCTAAATGACTCAATTCGTCGATTGCCTCAGTATTATTGCTCTTGAGGTTAGTATTTATAGTTTCACGAGACTTACCAGCCTGTTGAGTCAAACCCGTGTAATTACCGGGACATTAGTGGCTCTTAGGCTAAATCTAGTGATTCTTCTGAGGAAATGAGTAGCCAGTGTGTGGAGTAATAAGGGAAGAACAACAACAGCCCAGAGCTGAGAAGGCCAAACCATGACGACCTACATTACTTTTGAAACCGCGCTACGGATGCTTGAAAACGCCTATTTAGCTTCCGTTATCTTCCTCCTTGCGGCTTCTTACCTGGGTTTAATCGCGATCGACAAGATTGAAAAAGCTAGCGACAACACCCCCTCACGGCAACTCGGTTCTCGTTGAACAGCGATCGCTAAAAGTTCTCGCTCAAATAGTTTGACTGTTAAAAATACCCATCTAGGACTCGCGTCATACTCAACCAAGCTGCGGATTGAAGTTGACAGGCTTCTGGAATCATCAGCATCAATCGTGTAGGACAAGTAAATCCCTACTATGCCGCTAAGGAGTAGACTGCGATGGGCTTGTTTGACAAAGTATTCAGTACTCAGAACAAAGTTCAAGAAACGCTTAGTCCAACGGAAGCATTTGCTGCTATTACCTTAGCTGCTTGTGCCTCTGACGGATACCTTTCCGACGAAGAAGCACGAGGCATTTCTTCTACACTGTCTCGAATGAAACTCTTCAGAAGTTATCCAGACGATGTGATGAGACGGATGTTTGATAAACTTCTCGGTATTCTTAAACGACAAGGCCCTAGCGGGTTGGTTAAAGCGGCTCGTGAATCTCTTCCTCAGGATTTACAGGAAACGGCTTTTGCAGTGGCAACCAATCTCGTCTTAGCCGATGGCATCGTTACCTAAGAAGAACAGAATTTTTTAAACGATTTGCATCAAGCTTTAGAGATTTCCACGGAAACGGCGGTGCAGATTGTGCAAGTGATGTTAATTAAAAACCGAGGTTAAACCTATCCCCTCACGCTTTTGGATTAAATCTCGATAAATATTCTTCAGTAGAGACTAAATGACCCCTGTTAAGGGGTTTTTTTTTCTGGTTACGATTCCCGGTATGCGCTCAGCACTCACATCCCTCAGAAATGTCTCAAATTTCTACTTTTTATCCAATTTTTATCAAGCTCTCCTCGTAAAGCATCTATATACTCTTGCGATCGCCATAACAGCGATCGCGCAGTCATTCTACTGTCTGGCGCTACTGACAAGGTTCTGCTTATACTTTCTAAAATAATTTATTTCTTCATCCTCCTAGGGGTATATTTTACTCTTTCTTTAGGTATACTTGGCAGAACCGCAAACACAGTTAGGAAGGAAACCTAAATGTCAGGAATGAACTACTTAGAGTTAGAACAAGAAATTGCCAAGATGGCTAGGGCGATGATGACCCGCAATAGCCAGATTGGGAAAGACCTGATAGCGAATTTGAGAAGTCAGATGACCCTCGAAGAGCTCGGTGGCATGATGCTGGTGAGTATCGAACGTTTAATCTGGTTTGACAGCGATTCAGTGTTGTGGACGATAGAGAATCTCATTCCTGCCGATGTAATGCAAGAAATTCGCACCATTACTTCAGTAGCTGTCGGCAAACGTTTGATTTGCAAAGGATTTATGCCAGGAAAAGATTTTAGTGTCGATGCAGCTGGCAAACTGCTACTCAACGACAAAGCTAAAACAGCGATATTACCTCTGGCGACTCTAACTCCTTTGAAAAGTTGAAGATGCCGTCAGACGATTGGCTGGAAAGCACAACGCTAGCCTAGGGAAACGTCCTCAAGCATTGTGCTACAAGTCCAATCCTGGATGGGTAAACATCTTCATCTCTTGTGAGTCACAGGATTTATAGTGATAAGAATCACTAATGAGTCAAATGGGTATCACACCCCCTAAACAGATTCGATCACCGAGGGGTATAAGTAAATGCAAGATACTCAATTTAGAGGATTCTGTGACTTACGATGCCCGACAAAGCCCTCATCACCAAACCGATTAATCAACCCACAGAAATCTTAAGCCAGTTGCACAGCGGACAGCTCCTCCGGGTCAATGGTTGTCGCAGCAGTGCCTTAATTATCTGTCATCGCCACCATGCAGAATTGGCGGGTCCTGGTGCAGGGATTGGCAGTCTGTTTGATATTAATTGTAGCCGGGTGATTCCCATTGGCAACCCGTCAGTGGTTTGCCCTGAGTCTCGCGTCGAGCGACAAAAAGCTTATGAAATTCGGCAACAATGGATTCGCTTTACTCAAAAAGCAATGGAGTATTGCGTGCCGTTGCAGCGTGCCCGTGTCATTTTAGTTGTATTTGAAAAATACTTTGGTCTTGAAGCGACTGCCCAAATGCCGGATGAGATTCTAGCTCAATTGGTGGGAGTTTTGCCAAAAACAATCCAAATGGCGCGTCGAGTGACTAGCAAGCCCTGTGAGAGTAACCCAAAGCAATCTACAGTCAAGGTGTTAAGTCTAACAGAAGGATGAGAGATGAAAGGATTCGTTGATTCGTCTTCTTGTCTCCTTACTGTAACCTGCCTTTAGCAAGGATAAAGTAGGAAAGAAGTACAGAACGAACAATTCCTTCATCGTTCATCCTTCGCCAGCAGGCTGGTGATTAGATCAGCTTGATGGCGCGGAGACCGAAATACAGCCCCACAGCAACAGCAAAAGCACCACCCAAAAGTAAGAAGTAAGCGATCGCTCCAGAGATTTCCATTTTTCCGATAGAACGCAATATCCACCATTGAAACATCAAGTGGAGTAGAATACAGCCCACGGGCGCTTGTTGGTTGATGGGGTTTGGTTTATGGAATCGGTGATTCGGGTTAATTTACCGCAGCAGGCTTACGAAATTGCGATCGCATCTTCTGGTCTAGAGCAACTAGGCGCTAAGATGACCAGTTTGAACTTGGGGAAGAAAGTGTTGGTTGTTTCTAACCCAGAAATTTTTCGGCACTATGGTCAAGAAGCGATCGCATCCCTTAAAGAAGCTGGTTTTGACGTTACCGAACTAACCCTTCCCGCTGGCGAACGCTACAAAACCCTCGACTCTGTCCAAAAAATCTACGACGCCACCTTGGAAAATCGCCTAGAACGCTCTTCAACGCTTGTTGCGGTAGGCGGTGGCGTAATTGGTGATATGACTGGCTTTGCTGCGGCTACCTGGCTGCGGGGGATTAACTTCGTACAAGTTCCGACAACACTCTTGTCAATGGTTGATGCTGCCATTGGCGGCAAAACCGGCGTTAATCATCCCCAAGGAAAAAATTTAATTGGTGCCTTCCATCAGCCGCGGCTGGTTTTAATTGACCCAGAGGTGCTGAAAACTTTGCCAGTGCAAGAGTTTCGGGCGGGGATGGCAGAGGTGATTAAGTATGGGATTATCTGGGATGCTGATTTATTTGAGCAGATGGAGCGATCGCCATATCTTGACTCACTCCCCTCTCTAGACGCTGGTTTATTACAAGAAATCCTGGCACGATCCTGCCAAGCCAAAGCCGATGTCGTCAGCAAAGATGAAAAAGAAGCTGGACTCCGCGCCATTCTCAACTACGGTCACACTATCGGTCATGCTGTAGAAAGCTTAACCGGCTACCGTGTCGTGAACCACGGGGAAGCAGTAGGGATTGGGATGGTCGCGGCGGGTCAGATTGCGGTTAACCTTCAGATGTGGGACAAGGCAGACGCCCAACGTCAAGATGCCCTAATTCAAAAAGCCGGATTACCCACCCAGCTACCAGCAGGGCTAGACATCGAAGCAATTATTGAGACGCTGCAAACCGATAAGAAAGTGAAAGCGGGAAAGGTAAGGTTTGTCCTCCCCACCCAAATCGGTGCAGTAACTGTGACTGACCAAGTGCCGTCAGATGTAATACGACAGGTGCTGCAAGGAATGCTTACTCCCGATTAATCTGTAAGCGTAAAAAGCTGCACTGCGCGAACTGTGTTCGTCAAACGTATCTGTTTTTAGGGGTTTGCCGATGACTCACTTTGGCCTCATCTGTCCTACCCCCTCCGGTCATCTCAACCCGATAACGACTTTAGGCTACGAATACGAATTGGTTTCTCGCGGTCATCGCGCCACCCTATTCGGGAAGCCTGTATTGGCGTTGCATTAACTGGCTTGCATTAACTGAGCAAGGGTCTTTGGGCGCTCTTGAGCGCATTAGTTAGGGCGTTCTTATCAAATATTTACTCGAAGACGGCGATCGCAGCCGTCTTTTTTTTGTCCAGATGCTTAACATAAAAATTTTTAAATTAACATATTGCAACATTTAAACAACTAGAGATATATTCGTAGGGTAAGTATAAATTCCTAAGACATCACTTCTGATTGAGTCTATAAAGGAAACTTTGGCAAAGTACAGGTTGCTCTGTAGAGTGCCTGCAATACGCCACCTAAATGCCGCAATATCGCCTCAACCTTGGGTAGGTTCTGATGATCAGTACTCAATTTCCGTGGCTCACCACGATTATTCTGCTGCCGTTACTCGCTTCCTTCGCCATCCCCGTACTACCGGATAAAGACGGCAAGACCGTCCGCTGGTACGCATTGGGAGTAGCGTTAGTAGATTTTGCTCTGATTGTTTATACCTTTTGGCGTCACTACGATTTAAAAAACCCAACATTTCAGTTAGTTGAAACCTATTCTTGGGTGCCTCAACTCGGTCTAAATTGGTCTGTAGCGGTGGATGGGCTGTCTATGCCGTTGATTGCCCTGACTGGCTTAGTCACCACCCTGGCTATCTTCGCGGCTTGGAACGTTACAAATAAGCCACGCTTGTTTTACTTCCTGATGCTGGCAATGTACAGCGCTCAAATAGGCGTTTTTGCTGCTCAGGATGTGCTTTTGTTCTTCCTGATGTGGGAACTGGAGTTAGTGCCAGTGTACCTGCTCATCTCCATCTGGGGAGGGCCAAAACGCCAATATGCTGCTACCAAATTTATCCTTTACACTGCTTTGGGTTCAGTATTCATTTTGGTTGCCGGTTTAGCAATGGCTTTTTATGGCGATACCGTCACCTTTGACATGGCAGAACTGGCAGCCAAGCATTACCCCTTAGCCTTAGAACTTCTTGCCTATGCTGGTTTCTTGATTGCCTTCGGCGTCAAACTGCCAATTTTCCCGCTGCACACTTGGCTACCTGATGCTCACGGCGAAGCTTCCGCCCCCGTCTCGATGATTTTGGCTGGGGTGTTGCTGAAAATGGGCGGCTATGCGCTAATCCGCATGAATATCGAAATGCTGCCTAGCGCCCATGTTTATTTCGCCCCAGTACTCGTGATATTGGGTGTCGTCAACATTGTCTATGGTTCTTTAAACGCTTTTGCTCAAGGCAATCTCAAACGACGGCTAGCTTGTTCTTCGATTGCCCACATGGGCTTTGTACTGATTGGAATTGCCTCGTTCACTGACTTAGGGCTAAACGGTGCAGTTCTGCAAATGGTTTCCCACGGGTTGATTGCAGCGGCGCTGTTCTTCCTCTCAGGCGTTACCTACGAACGCACCCACACCCTGATGATGGAAAAAATGGGGGGCATGGCGAAACAAATGCCTAAAGTCTTTGCTTTGTTCACCGCCGGTTCAATGGCTTCTCTCGCCTTACCAGGGATGAGTGGATTTGTCGGGGAATTGACAGTCTTTTTAGGCTTCACCATGAGCGATGCTTACAGTTCCACTTTCAAAGTAGTGGTAGTATTGCTGGCTGCGGTGGGATTAATTCTGACGCCAGTTTATTTGCTCTCTATGCTGCGGCAGGTGTTCTACGGTAAGCAACATCAAGAGTTGGTAACAGATTTAGTCTTGCTGGATGCCCAGCCGCGCGAGGTGTTTATTGCCGCTTGCTTAATTATTCCGATTATCGGAATTGGTTTCTATCCCAAGGTGGCAACTCAAACCTACGATGTGAAGACTGTAGCGATCGCTGCCCAGGTTCACAATGTACTCCCTCTAGTCGCTCAAACCAAAGCGCCTCTCTACTCGCGCGGTTTGGTTGCACCAACTTTACCCGCTACTGCGGCTGGAAATTTGCTGAGTGCAGCCGAGTAATTGACTCGACTGTCCTTAGAAATCAATCGTGCTGATTTAAGGAGCCATGAAGATGGCTCCTTGTTTCTTTTGGATGGAGCCGAATGGTTAGGTTGTGGGGGAATGGAGGAGCGATCGCTATTTTCTCGAAATAATAATCCACACCGCATGAATGATTCCGGGAAAATAACCTAGAAAAGTCAAGACGAGATTGATCCAAAAGTCTCTTCCAAAGCCAACTTGCAAGAAAACGCCCAGCGGTGGCACAAAAATAGCGATCAGGATACGGAAGAAATCCATAAAAACACCTTTTGAGAATTAATGGGAATATTTTCTAGGATCTCATTGATTTGGGGAATTCTTCTCTCTATTCCGATAGAACTGTCAATCTATCGGTGAGTAGATAAAACAACTTTACTGTTATCTTTGCTACTAAAATGCTAAAAATCTTTAATGTTTAAAAATATTAAGTCAGTCGTCAGTAGAGAGGAATTTTGGGAACGGGAATTGCGGGCGATCGCCGAGAAGCAATGGTTTGTGTGAAACTATCGCGGAAATCCTCAGAACATCAAGCTGCACTGCATATTTATCAACAAGGCAGGAACTTTTTTGGGGAAAATCAGTCTAAGATGCGATGCTGCCCCACAGAATATGAAGTTATTCTATTAAGAAAATAAAGGCACAAATAAGCAGAGCTATTATTGCAACAAATCCGGCAAAATCTGAGCATTGCTGATATGGGTATTACTGCTGATACAGAAGCGTTGTCTAGACGGCTAAAGGGTGCAATGGTAAATGATCTAGACCAGCAGATTGAAGATTCCCTACAGCGGCTTGAGCATCTGTGGCAATGTGCTGGAAAGTTACCGATGTCTCACCAGGAGCCGCTCGTGGATGCTCTGAAAAAACTATCGACCCAGCTGCAAGAAATGCAGGCCGTCATTGAGCAACTGCGCCAACAAATTCAGCAAGAATTCGCTAACAAAAATCACGCAGGACTCAAAGAACAGCAGCGTTCCCCAACCGAAGGTGAGTTTATTTTCCTTTCCACTCACCAAAAAGCTTTACAAGCAATCGAGCCTGCTTATAGCAACTCAGAGGTGGTTTCCCAGGGAAAGGGGATTGGCTTTTTGGTGACAAATCCAGAAGCCGTAATTTTATCAGCCAACCGGACTAGCGGTGAGTGGCTCGAAAGCGTTCAAGAAAGCTTAGTCGGTAAGGCGCTGGTGGAGTTCGTGGTCACGGATGCTCGCGACGACTTTCAGACTCAGCTCAGCGCCCTACAACAGGGATTTGTTGTCAATAACTGGGAAATCTGCCTGCAAACAAGGCAGGGTAGGACATTTAAGGCTATCGTCACTGTCGAGCCAGTGCAAGAGCCGCAACATCTGCAAGTCGTAGGTTTGCGCTGGCTGCTGCAACAAATGCTTCCGTGTCAAGCCGAGCGGGTAGTAGATTTTTCGGGGACAAATTGGGAGTGCGCCGAGAGAGATATAGAAAATCAGGTTGAGGGAAAAATTGCCCAAAATGATAGCGGGGTAAGGGATACGAGGTTGCAAAAAACGCTGCACGAGCAACCCCACGACCAGCTCAATCGCGATCGCACAATCCACTTGCAACAGATACTTGACTTTGAAGCAATGCTTAAACGCATTACTGACAAAGTTCGCGATAGCCTCGACGAAAACCATATTTTGCAAACGGCTGTCGAAGAATTAACGTTAGTGTTGGGGATTGAAGGCTGCGATACAGCTTTATACGATGCCAATCAAACCACGGCGACAATTGCTCACGAATACACCCAAGGATTGCCATCGGCACTAGGAAAAGTCGTCACAATTTCTGACCTTTTTCAAGACGATGCTCAATTACTGAAAGGTCAGTATTTCCAGTTTTGTTACCTAATCCCTGAGATTCGAGGATCGGTGGCTATCCTAGCTTGTCCGATTTTTGATAGCCAAGCAGTGTTCGGGGATCTATGGTTATTTAAGCGGCAGGAAGAAGCTTTCAACGAGCTGGAAATCCAGCTTGTGCAGCAAGTGGCGTCTCAATGCGCGATCGCAATTCGACAAGCCCGACTCTATCAAGCAGCACAAACGCAAGTCGCAGAACTGGAAAAGCTGAATCGCCTCAAAGATGACTTTCTCAGTACCGTTCCCCATGAATTGCGATCGCCAGTTGCCAACATGAAAATGGCGATTCAGATGTTGGGGATTGCCTTGAATAAAGACCACGGACTGTTTGCAGAACTCTCGAAGCCGCCTGCAGAAAGAAACAAAGTGGCTCGCTACTTCCATATTTTGCATAATGAATGCGAGCGAGAAACCAACTTGATCAACGATCTACTAGAGTGGCAGCGAATCAATGCAGAGATTCAGCCTTTGGTACTGACAAGCATTCAGCTAGAAGATTGGCTTCCCACAATTGTAGAAACTTTTCAAAAGCCAGCCCAAGAACGCGATCGCCACTTAGAAATTCACCTTGAGTCCGAACTGCCTCCGTTAATTTGCGATCGCACCAGTTTAGGACGCATATTCAGCGAGTTACTCAACAATGCCTGCAAGTACACGCCATCAGCCGAACGGATTGCAGTAAAAGCACGTAGCGTCGCAGATAAGATGGAAGTGAGCGTAATAAATACTGGCGTGGAAATTCCAGCCAGCGAGCGCGAACGAGTATTTGAAAAGTTTTACCGGATTCCCAACTCCGATCCCTGGAAGCAAGGCGGGACTGGCTTGGGACTGGCGCTGGTCCAGAAATTGGTTGCCAATTTAGGAGGCACGATTCATCTAGAAAGTGCTGCCAATTACACTTGCTTTACAGTGTCGTTGCCGCTGAAGCCTTCGACTCTTACTGAAGCGCAACCTTCCTGAGAAATGTGCCTTACTCAAGCTGACTAAACCGGCGATTATCGGTGTTTTTCCACTCCCATCGAGAGAGCAATTGATAATCCTAGATCCGTACTTTGATTTCTAGCATTTCATCCCGTTTCCAACTAAAGTCAGCCGCCACTGATTTTCGCTTTGTAGCCCAAAGTTGCGAGAACTTGGACGAGTTTCTGAGTATGATCGCCCTGAATTTCAATCGCATTTTCCTTCACTGTGCCCCCCGTGCCGCACTGAGCTTTCAACTGTTTCGCCAGGGCTTCCAGTGTTTCTAGTTTTACCTGAAAGCCACTAATTACAGTTACAGTTTTGCCCTTTCTTCCTTTCCGAGATGCCTGAACCTTGAGGTTTTGCTGATTGGGCGGTAGTTCTGGCACGGGTCGTTCTAAGGCATCTGAATTATCGGTGTTTCCGAATTCCGAGTAAATAACGCGATTTTGAGCGGGTGTTTTAGAACTGGATGCTTTGCCCTTGGGAGAAGACATAACAGTGAGTCGGGTATAAGTTATTCAAGAACAGATTAGATCGAGAAGGAGCCGGAAATCTCTTCAAAATTTGGGCGCGAGTTTTGTCCGCGATTTATTCAGATGTAGCAGTTCTCAATGAGAGTGTGAGATACATCTGTAAGAGCGCACCTGTCTACCCTGTAGGGCAATTTTAGCGAATTTGTTAAATCTCGCCGCCAAAATCGAACCAGTCGCCGCCGCCGTCTTCAAATGCCACTCCAGTTCCTATCTCAACGGCTGCACCTCCCAGCCCCACTCTATCTCCGAGACACCAGAACCTTCCAGCCCATTAATTTTGTTTTGGATAAACTCATCGAAACTATAATGAAGTTTGTGTTGTAATTCCCACAATTCGCTGTGACACGTACTCCCATTTCTCCGGATTCCCAAGAAACTGCTAACGCTTCTACACAACAACCCGACGCACTAGGGCGATTTGGACGATTTGGCGGCAAGTACGTGCCGGAAACGTTGATGCCAGCGCTGAGTGAGTTGGAAGCTGCTTTTCAACAATACCGAGCTGAACCCGCTTTCCAGCAGGAACTTCAAGGATTGCTGCGGGATTATGTGGGTCGTCCCAGCCCTCTTTATTTTGCCGAACGTTTGACGGCTCACTATGCAAAGCCAGATGGTACGGGGCCGCAAATTTATCTGAAGCGGGAGGATTTGAACCATACGGGTGCCCACAAAATCAACAATGCTTTGGCTCAGGTATTGTTGGCGAAGCGAATGGGCAAGCAGCGGATTATTGCAGAAACGGGTGCCGGACAGCATGGCGTCGCTACAGCCACGGTTTGCGCTCGATTTGGTCTGGATTGCGTCATTTATATGGGCGTCCAGGATATGGAACGGCAATCGCTGAATGTGTTCCGGATGCGGCTGATGGGGGCAGAGGTGCGCCCTGTGGCGGCGGGAACCGGAACGCTTAAAGATGCCACGTCAGAAGCCATTCGGGATTGGGTAACGAATGTAGAAACGACTCACTACATCTTAGGTTCGGTTGCAGGCCCTCACCCTTATCCGATGTTGGTGCGCGACTTCCATGCAGTAATTGGTCAGGAAACTCGCGCTCAAGCGATGGAGAAATGGGGCGGTTTGCCGGATATTCTCCTAGCTTGCGTCGGTGGTGGCTCAAATGCGATGGGACTCTTCTACGAGTTTGTGAAAGACCCATCAGTCCGGCTGATTGGAATTGAGGCGGCTGGTGAGGGTGTTGATACCGAGAAACACGCTGCCACGCTTACTAAGGGACGGGTGGGAGTTTTGCACGGGGCGATGAGCTATTTGCTGCAAGATGAGGATGGTCAAGTGGTGGAGGCGCATTCTATCAGCGCTGGTCTAGATTATCCCGGCGTTGGCCCGGAGCATAGTTATCTCAAGGATGAAGGTCGAGCTGAATATTACAGCGTGACTGACCAAGAGGCTTTGGTAGCGTTTCGGAAGTTATCGCAGCTAGAGGGAATTATTCCAGCGTTGGAAACGTCTCACGCGATCGCTTACCTGGATATTCTCTGCCCTCAACTGACTGGCAATCCCCGCATTGTCATCAACTGCTCTGGACGCGGCGATAAGGATGTGCAGACAGTTGCTAAAGTCCTGTCTCTTTAAAGGCGATTAGCTGTCTTTTCAATTCGGTCATGGCTCAAGAGTAGTGAGTAAGATTTACCCACTACTCTTCATTTTTCATGAGACAAAACAAGGTGAAGGAAACTGATTGAAACCACCTTGCCTCACCGAAAAGCAAAGAGGAATTTGAGGTAAGGTTGCGAGTGGATATATTGCACTCAACTGAGAACCCCTATCGTGTTTCCATCCTCAGCGATTGGAAGAAGCCAGATTCCGAAAGCGTGTAAATTGCGGATCGAATAATAGTCTCACAGTCCCTACTGGGCCATTGCGATGTTTTGCAATAATAATCTCTGCAATGCCTCGATCGGGCGTGTCATTGTTATAGTATTCATCCCGATAAAGCATGATGATTAAGTCAGCATCTTGCTCAATACTTCCACTTTCACGTAAATCTGACATCATCGGGCGCTTATTGTTACGGGCTTCGACGCCGCGACTGAGCTGGGATAAGGCAATAATCGGGACGTTGAGTTCGCGGGCTAAACCTTTGAGGCTCCGCGTCATTTTCGACAATTCTTGCACCCGATTGTCACTGGCTCCTTCCATTAATTGCAAGTAATCTAAGAGAATTAATCCCAATTCTCCATGCTGTTCTGCCTGGAGACGACGAGCTTGCGATCGCATCTGCATCACCGTCATATTCGGCGTGTCGTCAATGTAGATGGGCATCTCCGAGAGGGTGCCGAGGGCGTGCGAAAGCGGTTCCCACTCATTTTGACTAATTCGCCCAGCCCGCAGGCGGTTACTTTCAATTCCTGCCTCGCTAGCCAGCATCCGCTGCACCAGCTGTTCTTTGGACATTTCCAGGCTAAAAACAGCGACGGGCAATTTATGAAATTCAGCGATATTTCGCGCAATATTCAAACAGATAGCCGTTTTCCCCATAGACGGTCTTCCCGCCACGATAATCAAGTCAGAACGCTGAAAACCACCAGTCATCGCGTCGAGGTCATAGAAGCCACAGGGAAGACCGGGGAGGGCGAGATCCTGATGGCGGATTTCAATATCCTGAAACGTATTGATTAGGGTGTCGGAAATCGGTACCAGACCTTGCTGAGGGCGATCCTGGGTGAGACTAAAAACTTTCTGTTCCGCCTGGTCGAGAATCGTTTCCAGCTCGGTCGCTGTCTCATAACCTAACTGAGAAATCTCGCCACCTGCCTGAATTAACTTCCGGCGCAGGTATTTATCCATCACCAGTGCTGCATACTGGTCGATGTTGACAGCAGACACGGTGCGATCTACCAGTTGGGCTAACTTACTCTGTCCGCCCACTTTGTCAAGTTCGCTCCTGTCATACAGCCAAGTAGTGACGCTCATCAAATCTGTAGGTTTGCCTTGACTGCTTAAGGCAAGGGCGGCGCGATAGATTGCCTTGTGAGCGTTAATTGAAAATGCGTCTGGCAGAAGGATATCGGCAACCCGACCGATGGCTTCCGGATCTAGTAAAATACCTCCCAAAATACTTTCTTCGGCCTCAATGTTTTGGGGGGGTAAGCGATTCGCCAGGGACGACATCGCTTCGTTACCGTTTTTGCCTTGGAAATTTAGTTCGTTAGCCATAACAAGGCCGTTCTCAGAAAGATTCAGACCATGACTATGATAACGGGGGTTAAGCGATCGCACTCCTGCTTCACTCAACCCCCTTCCCTGGCAGGCAAATATTGGTCAAACCGTTGTGGCGGCGACTCAAGTTTTCGGGCGAGGCACTCCGATTAGCTGGGCACCACCTGAATTTGCACAACCGCAGAAACTTCAGGGTGTAGCTTGATCTCTGCCTTATAGGTGCCTGTCTCACCAATATCAGGAAGACTAACCGTCCGGCGATCGATTTCCTTCCCAGTGGCTTGGAGAATCGCTGTCACCACTTCTGCGCTCGTGACAGTACCGAAAATGGCATTTTCTTCACCCACCTGCTTGGCGATGGTGTAGCTGCCCACAGCTTCTATGGCAGTCTTCAGCTCAAGGCTCTGCTGTTTTTCTTCCAACAGGCGCACCCGCTCTTTTTCTTTGCGCCGTTCGACTTGCTTGAGCAAGCCGGGAGTGGCAGGAATCCCCAGTTTTTGGGGAATTAGATAATTCCGAGCATAGCCGGGAGCGACTTCAACCAAGTCACCGCTTTTTCCTAGCTTGCTGACATCTTGATTCAAAACTAATTGCACGCGCTTCGCCATAGTTTTTTTCTGCTACAGACAAAAGAAAATTAATCGTGGGGTAGAACACTCCATACTACGAAAATATGTTGAGCGATCGCAATATAAAATCTGAATTCAGCGGATGCTTATCCACTTTGCAGGGGTACAGAATCCTAAAACCGATCTTTCATTCCCCGGAGTCGAGCAAAAGTCTGCACAGGATCTTGGCTGTTCACCGCTGATTGCAGCGTCGGCGTGTCCCACCGTAAAAATGGATTCGTACGTTTTTCTACTCCTAGCTTCGATGGCACCGTTGCCTCCAAACGACTGCGGGCGTCTTTGACCTCAGCATAGCGCGATTGTAAATCTGGGTTTTCCCCATCGACGGTGAGGGCAAATTGGAGGTTCTTCAGAGTGTATTCGTGAGCGCACCAAACGCGGGTAGTATCCGGTAAAGTCCTGAGCTTGCTCAAGCTTGACACCATCTGAGTAGGTGAACCTTCAAACAACCTGCCACAGCCACCGGCAAACAAGGTGTCGCCACAAAATAAATCGCCCGTTTCCTCCTCGGTTGCTGGCGGGAAATAGTAAGCAATATGGGCGCGGGTATGTCCGGGAACGAAGAAAACTTCGCCACTTCTACCGGCAAACTCGACGCGATCGCCCTCCTGCAAAAACACCTGTTGCCCAGGAATTCTCCCTTTATCCTCAGCCCCCCCATACACGCAGACATCCGGAAAGCGTTGCATCAGCTGCCGATTTCCGCCCACATGATCGCTATGATGGTGAGTATTGAAAATTGCTACCAACTGCACGTCAATTTCTTGCAAGCGTTGCAGTACCGGCTGAGCTTCAGCGGGGTCTACAACCGCTGCTATCTTCTGAGTCGGGTCATGCAGCAAAAAGATGTAGTTGTCAGAAAGTACCGGAATTCGGTCAACCTGCATTTACCACTGCCTCTGTAAGGGAGTGTCCCAAAGGGACAGGACTTTATCATTTCTTAACATTATTCTTACAGAAACTTTAGACAAATGCCAACGAACGGCAAACAGATAATCTTAAATAGACAGTAGACGCCACCAAATAATCGGCGAAAATTGAGGAGTCACTAACCACCTATGGCATGGACACGAGAACGCCAGTCAAACCTACAGATTCAACAAATGGTAGACCGTATCCTGTCAGCCGGTCAGTTGACCCGAAGCGAGTATCTGCATCTGACAACGGCTATTCTTTCTGATTACCTGGTGACAGACGAAGAACGTCGCCAGCTTAATCGCATCTTTGACAATATCCAAACGGGTCATCTAAAGTTTGTTGACTAGACCTTCTTCAATTCTTTTTTAGCAGATGGGAATGCCGAACAGACACCGAACCCTACTAGCTGATTTACTTACCATTGTTTTTTCCTACATACATTTATTCCAGTCTCTTGATATTTTAACTTCACCCATTATACTGATAAAGAATGAAGTCAGTCTCTAGAAAGGATTAAATTGGTTATTTCAGCTAGACTGTACTATTACTCGCTTATTCTATGTTCAACTATCTAAATTTAACTAGAAATTTGTGGATTTACAGCAAAACAAAAAATTAAAAATTTCATTGATTGTAAGCGATCTATCCGCTAGTGGTGCAGGAAGATGGGGAGGGGCTGTTCGTACGTTTTTGCTATATGAAGCCTTAAAGAAACTTAACCATGAAGTAAAAATATTTGGTTTTGTTTTTGGTGAAGAATCACTAGAAGTCGCTCAATCGAACATACCAATTGTTGCTATTCCTTGCGCTTATCATTCAGGTTTTATAAAAGCCGCTCAAAAACTCATAAAACAAATTGATGGAGATATTATATACGCCGTAAAACTGAAACCTACAAGTTTCGGATTATCTATCATTAAGAAAATAACAGCTCGTTGTCCTGTTATTTTAGATATAGATGACTGGGAACTCAGTTGGCATGGAGGCGAGCAATGGAAATATCGTCCCAGTTTAAAGCAATTTTATAGAGATACTTTGAAGCCTGATGGGGCATTAAGATATCCAGATCACCCTCTTTATTTGAAGTGGATGGAAAGCTTGGTATCTTATGCCGATACGATTACATTACACACTCAATTCTTGAAAGATCGCTTTGGAGGCGTATATTTACCGAATGGTAAAGATACTACTCTTTTCGATCCTAGCCAATTCGATTCTGAAGCAAGTAGAATCCGTTATGGTCTCGCAGGCTACCGTATTTTAATGTTTCCAGGAGCGCCACGACCGTACAAAGGTCTTGAAGATGTCTTAGCAGCACTAGACCGGCTGAATCAGCCAGACCTTAGACTCGTAATTGTTGGGGGAAGTCCCTACGATGCCTACGATAATCAATTAATGAAACAGTGGGAGCGTTGGATTATCAAACTACCAAAATATCCAGTTTCAGAAATGCCTGCTGTGGTAGCCGCTGCCCATATTGTGGTTGTTCCCCAACGAGATACCCCCGCCGCACAGGCTCAGTTCCCGCTCAAATTAACAGATGGAATGGCAATGGCAAAGCCAATTTTGTCTACTTACGTTGGCGATATTCCAGAGATTCTAGGCGGCACAGGTTATCTAGTTGCTCCTGAATCTCCAGAAGAAATTGCTGAAAAAATCCAATGGATATTCGAGCATTTAGATGAAGCAAATCAGCAGGGTATAAAAGCAAGAGAAAGATGTATATCCCACTATAGTACCGAGACAATGGCATCTATACTATCTGATGTGATTAAAGATTTGCAACTAGCTGGAAAAGTTTAGACTATCAATCAAGTGAAGCTCGCTTCGTAGCAGAAGAGAAAGTATGTTTTCAAACTCTAATAAGTTACTTCTACAATTTGCGTTACGGTATCCCGTCTTAGTCATAGCGACGGTTATTCTGGGCTTCTCCGGCGCTCTATTTAATGGAGTGAGTACAACCTTAATTGTGCCAGTAGTGCTGGACTTTTTAGGGCAGAATCAGCTGAATTTAACCGGAGGCCCCCCCCTGATTCGGAGAATGCTATCCGTGTTTGACGGTTTTACTGGAGAAAATCGTCTCATCGCAATGACTGCGGCAGTATTACTAGCCATTATTCTAAAAAATGTGACTAGCTATATAAGCTCTATAGTCGGTAGCTACTTATCTAAATCCTTGGTCAACGATATTCGTAAAGAAGGAATTAAGCTATTATTGGATGTCGATATTGAATATTTTGCAAAGACGAAAGTTGGAGATATCATCAATCGGTTAGGACAAGAAGTTAGTCGTACTGCTAGTTCAATTCGCGTTTTAATACGGCTATTTATCACAGCAGTCACAATTTTAGTATTTGTCTGGATATTGTTACTAATTTCTTGGCAACTGACCTTAGCATCTACAGTTTTGTTGATTTTAGTAACGCTGCCAAATCAATTTTATATCCAGCGCTCTAAAAAATTTGGGAAGGCAGTATCAAGAGCATCAAAGGCTTATTCTAGTGCCCAACTTGAAGTTTTGACTGGGATTCGGCTCATCAAAAGTGTTAGTAATGAAGAGCGGGAATTCGAGCGACTAAACAAACTGATTAAGGATCGAGAACAAGCAGAATTACAATCGCAAGCGAACTCGGCAGCGATTGGACCTATCAACGAAGTATCGGGAATTATTGTTGTATTAGCAATTGTATTGTTAGGTCGTGCTTTATTTTTACAGCAGTTGGAGTCGCTCTCGGCAGTACTGCTGACTTATCTAGTTGTGCTGTTCCGATTACTCCCTTTTGTGGGTCAGTTAAACAGTGCGAGGGGTGAATTTGCCAACTCTGCTCCTAGCGTTGAAGTAGTGACAGATTTCTTGCGCCGGGATAACAAGCCATTAATGGTGAGCGGTGGAGTTCCTTACGCCGGATTTAAAGAGGAAATTCGTTTTGAGGGCGTGTCTTTTGCCTATCCGGGGAATGACGATTTAGTTCTAAACAAGATAGATTTATGGATTCCTAAAGGGAAAACTCTTGCTTTAGTCGGAGCATCGGGGGCAGGCAAGTCAACGCTGGTCGATCTGCTACCAAGATTTTACGATCCGACAGAGGGTCGCATCACGATAGATGGAAAAAATATGAAGGAATTTGACATGCACTCGCTGAGAAAAGCGATGGGCATTGTCAGTCAAGATACCTTTCTATTTAATGATTCCGTTCGCAACAACATCGCCTATGCCTGGGAGAGAGTGACTGAGGAAGAGGTAATTGAAGCGGCTAAACGAGCAAATGCCTACGAATTCATTGTGAACTTACCCCAAGGATTTGATACAACGATTGGGGATCGCGGAGTTTTGCTATCGGGAGGACAACGACAACGGATTGCGATCGCTCGCGCACTGCTACGCAACCCAGAGATTCTAATTTTGGATGAAGCCACCAGTGCCCTGGATACCGTTTCAGAACGTTTGGTGCAACAGGCGATTGATGAACTTTGCCGCGATCGCACAACAGTTGTCATTGCTCACCGCCTTTCCACCGTGCAAAAAGCCGATCAAATTGCTGTAATGGAAAAAGGTCGTGTTGTGGAACTCGGTACTCATGCGGAACTTTTAAAGAAAAACGGCTACTATACCCGTCTGTACTCAATGCAGTTCTCTGAAACAACTCAAAATGTCATTAAAGCCGCCGTTAATGAAGCTTTAGTCAAAACTTCTTACGAAGTTCGGTCTCGTCTGAACCCCATGATTGGTTTTCTGAAGCTAGTGGTTGATGACTTGGTAGACAGTACAGAAGAGTCACGCGAATTAACCGAAGAAGCCTACGAGTCAGCAATTCGCCTGCTCAGAACTTTAGAATTTCTCGAAGATAGCTCTAAGATGAAATAAAAATTATCTATTGTTATTCTTCAAAACATTAATGCACTTACGCTTTTCAACTTTTGCAAGAATCTAAAATTTCTTGTACTTTATCTTTGATTTGAAAAGCGTCTTTTCCAAATTTACAATAGGGGATTTGATAAGTCCAAGTTTGATAAAATAATTCATTCTTGTGATATGTATGTGTTCCCTAAAAAGATATGAAGAATGTTAAATGAACACAAATAATATGTCCATGTATACGATTTGTAGCGCTCAGACGATGCTGCTTAAATTGATAAACCCCTGAGTTTTGTTGTAATTCCGATTGATTTAAATAAATAAGTTTCTAAGTTTTTAGTTTTTTTTACTTCCTGATGCAAGTAGTTGTATGCGATGTTGCACGCTGTTTATTTTGATAGATAAGGAACGGCGCTGCAAAAATGTTTGTCGGCTCCAAGTTGATGCCGTACACCAGCGTTCATAGGCTGGAACGGCTACATCTGTGAGGAAGTTGCGCCATTGTATAACTAGCCTCACCGGTTGTGTTTTCTCAGCACGGACTCGACCGTTTTCCATCATGGCACGCCGCAACTCTTTGTCGTCACGAAGGCGCTGGAGAGCAGCGATCGCATCCTCAAGGGAAGGTACTTCCAAATAGTCTAGTTCGCTTTGGCGCTCTGCTCGGAATGCAAAATCTGTCCCTAGAATTGCCGGTACACCAGCACACCAGGCGTTAATCAACTTCGTGGCAGGTTTCCAGGTGTAATCTTGGCGATCAAAGCTACGCACAGCTACGACTACATCGACATCACTGTAGTCGTTCCAGCGCTCAGACTTCACTATCTGCCAACTCAAACCTAAAGCCTTCAGATGCTCCTGCCAGGATGGCTTCTTTAGTTCAGATGCTAAGTTATACGTAATACCAAAGTAGGCAGCATTCTCAAATCGATCTCCTCGTGCAGGATCGCGAGGAATTAACCCTGGTTGCGACCAAAGTGGAATGTAGGAACTATCTTTGAAGGTCGATTCTTCTTGAGGGTTTTGCACAACATGAAGCTGTGCATAGGGATGTCGCTCGTAGTCTGCCTTCAGACAAACCATCAGCAATTTTGCTTGTGGCTGTAAAGCAAAGGGGAAAGATCGCCGATGTGCTAATACGATTCCCTCAGTAGGCATGGTTCCTGTTAGTTCACACGGAAATCCATCTGCTTTGAGGCGAAGGTAAGTTTGTAGCGTCCAACAGTATATACCTTGTCCAAAACCTTGCCAGTAAGTATCGGCACTCTTTGGCATATCCTCAACCCAGTCCGATTGGGGAAGGTAAAAATATATTGGCGGTAATTCATCAGTCATAATGGTATGAAGAGGAGCAGGCGTTGCTAGAGAATCTAGGCATATAAAATCTGCAATCAAAAAGCTGCTTTTCTTTCCTTGCCTAGAGGTTTGTTAAATTGACAGTAAATAGAGCTACTTTGCACCACTAAGTGTTACTGAGCGTTGTCGTTATTATCAATTTAACGGAAATTCCATGCTTCTCTTACTCGCAATACCAATAATTTTACGGGACGGAACACCTGCGATCGCGCAATTCGGATGCGATGCCTTAAATCTTTCGTTTCCACCGCTAGGTAACGGCGCTTCAGAGATGTTTGCTGAGTCAAAGTTGATGCCATACATCAGCGCTCGTAAGCTGGAACTGCCAAATCTGTTAGAAAGCTGCGCTACCGTGCAACGAGGCTCGTCCGTGTTGCCTTTCCTTAGGGCGGGCTCGACTATGGTAGCATGACTATCTTTGAAAGGCGCAATGGGATCGCATCTTCAAGTTAAGCCAAGCCGTTCCAGAGAGCAACTCTTGCCAACGATTACTTTTCAAGTTACTAGTTGATAGCTTGGTAAAGACTACAGAAGAATTCAGCGAACTAGCTTAGTAAGGCTAGGAGCTAGCAATTCCTTTACATATAAACTTTAGAAATTTTATATTGTAGTGCCAAGATAAAGTAGCCGCCTCAAAAAGTGAGACTAGTATAAAGATTTTATAAATTTATTACTTTTTTAATGACATCCATCTATCAAAGTGTTATAAACTTCACTATGCCGATTGTTAAGTAAATATTTTCATGAATTTTTCAGTAATGGAAAATATTAAATCTATTACAGACAGTAACTTGTCTTTTTATCGCTCTTTACATTATTTCGAGAAATATGCTGAGTTTCATACTTTAGAAGAGTTCTACGAATATTGTAATTGGGCTAAATCCAATCATGTTAAAATATATATATTAGGTAATGGATCTAATACTTTGTTTGCGAAAAAGAAGATTAAATCATTAATACTAAAGAATCAGATGAATAAACATTTGCAACCTCTTCCGGATAACAGGCTTGAAGTGTGTTCCTCTGTTTTCTTAATAGATGTACTCAAATATTGTTATGAAAACTCCTTTGACTCTTTTTATTACCTCGCATCAGTCCCAGCAACAATCGGAGGTGCCTTAGCTATGAATGCTGGTCGTGGTAGACAACACCAGTGTACTATATACGACTTTGTCGAAAGTGTCACTTTTTTTGATTTTGAAAGTAATACCATAAAAACGCTTGGAAGAGAGAACATTGTTAAAGGTTATCGAGAGACTGTATTTACAGGTATTCATTCTTGCCTTATATTAAGCGCTATCTTTAAATTCAACCAAGTAACCATCGAACAAAATCCTATAGCAGAAAGATGTAAATGGTCAAAAAAGTTTCAAGATAATTCAGCACCTAATTGTGGCTCCGTGTTTAAATTAGCCGATCATCGCATATTAAACCGATTAAAAGGATTTAAAATTGGAAAAACATCCTTTTCTTCTAAAACTTATAACTGGATCCTTAATAAGTCTGTAGACAGTAAATCAATACTAATTCTTATTAAGATTGCCAAGTTTTTGCATCTAATAAATGGTAAAAAAGCTGAACTTGAATTAATTACTGTAGATTAAATAAACCTCCCAAATTTAATCAATCCAACTAAATTCGACGGTTTGTTCCAAAATTACAGATTAGGATAAAAAAATGAGAGTAGGAATTCTCACTTTTCACCATACAACTAACTACGGTGCAACTCTTCAAGCCTATGCATTGTGGACAATTATTAAAGAACAAGGTTTTGACGTTGAATTTATTGATTATCGTCCTCACAAAGCTGTCAGGCACTATTTAAAAGAAATTCAGCCTATTCAGCAAAAAAGTAATAAGTTTATAGTAAATCGCCAAGCTTTATCTAATTTGATCAAGGCTTGGAAGATGAGAAGATTTTTACTTTCTAAAGTACGTCTAAGCCGAAAAAAATCTTATGTAAGAACTGGTTTAAAAGAATTATACGGTAATTACGATATAGTCGTGTGCGGTAGCGATCAAATTTGGTGTATTGATACTTACTTTCGCGGCTTTGATCCTTCCTACTTTTTAGATTTTCTAAGTGAGGAAATGACTTGCCAAAAAGTTAGTTATGCTGCTAGTTTTGGTAAAACAGAGACTCTAGGAAAACATAAAGAAATAATCTGTAAACTAATCAGCCAGTTTAATGCTGTTGCGGTTCGAGACTCCAATAGTTTACGTTTAGTTCAACAAGAATGTGGCAGAGAAGCAGTAAAAGTCCTCGATCCGACTTTTTTGGTTGAGTACAGCAAAATTACCTCAGTTCCTAAGTTAACAGAGGAATATCTTTTAATTTACAATCAAACACCTTTGAATCAGGAGCAACAAAACTTTGTTAGAGCAGTAGCTAAAGTTAAAAATTTAGTTATTATTTCTATTGGGGAATACGATCAAGTTGCTGATAAAAATTTCATAAATATTAGTCCACAGGAATGGTTAGGATATTTTAGTAAAGCTTCTTATGTTGTTACCAATACTTATCATGGAACGATATTTTCACTGATATTTAAGAAGTCTTTTACTGTATTTGCTAATAAAAAGAAAGCTAATAAAACTAACGATTTGCTGCAACTTTTTGGATTAGAAAATCGTGTTGTTTTAGATACATGTTCGGTTAGTTCTATAACGGAAGAGTATTTAAAAATTAATTATGCCTTGGTTGACGAAAAGTTAGAAAAAGAGGTTTTCAGGTCTAAGACGTATTTATTCAATGCTCTTGATAGCAAACAAGAATAGTGAAGTTGGAATTTTGCAGCCAATACTCTATCAAGCAGAGCTTTAGAATTATTCTCATGCTCTGTGCCAGTAGCGATAATAAGGTGCAAGATTTCAATCAATATAGTTTGCATCACTTTATTTGCTATAAGGTGTCAAAAACAAATTTTGTATTCTTTACATTTGAAATTTTAGGTGTTTTTGACTTGAGCTATAACTGATTTTACAGGCGCTGTTATCTTTCCTCGTACGCGACGAATTTGGCTTCGCATACCCTGCGTTTTAATATTTAGATCGCGGCGTATCAAGAACGTATGTCTAGTCAAATTGGATGCCATACACCAGCGCTTATAGTCTGGAACAGCTACATTTGTTAAGAAGCTGCGCCATTGAGCAACGAGCTTTGCAGGGTGAGTTTCTTCCGAACGAATTCGACAATTGTCAACCATTGCACGACGTAATTGTGGCTCGTTACACAAACGTTGGAGTGCTGCAAGTGCTTCCCCAAGAGAATTTACTTCTATGTAATCAAGTTCACTTTTTCGCTCAAGTTGGAAGGCAGACTCACGCCCCAATATTGCCGGTACGCCTGCATGCCATGCATTAATTAGTTTTGAAGCTGGTTTCCAAGAATAGTCTTTTTGACCATTAAAGTCGCGCACAGCGAGAACTGCATCAATTTCACTGTAATCATTCCAGCGATCGCGGCTTACTATCTGCCAGGACAGTCCTAAAGCATTCAGATGTTCCTGCCATGACGAATCTAACAGTTCAGAGGCCAGTTCTCTCTCACGACCAACAAAAGCAATATTCTCAAATCGATCTCCTCTAGTAACACTGCGAGGAATCAACCCTGGCTGTGGCCAAAACCGTATGTATTCGCTCTTCCAGAAGGGCCATAAAAGCATCTCTTCGCGAGGATTTTGCACGGTATGCAGCTGTGCATAGGGGTGTCGTGCTTTATCCCCTAGAATGCAAACGAGTAGCCATTTTGCTCCAGGTTGCAGATCATCTGGCAGGGAGTCTCGATGTGCAATGACAATCCCTTCGCTAGGTATGGTTCCTACAAGTTCGCATGGAAACCCATCCGCTTTAAGGTGAAGATACGTTTGCAGCGTCCAATTGTATATACCACGACCGCCATTTATAGAACACTGCCACTGCCAGTAAGTGTTAATGCTCTCTGGTAGCTCACCAGCAGGCCAATCATGTTGGGGAATATAAAAATAAATTTTTGGCAACCTATCAGTCATACGGGTGGGGATAATAAGAGATTATGGGAAGCATGGCTCTCGTAGCAGCATTAATTGTGCAAAAGTTTTAAACTCTTCTGGCTTTGGAAATAGCTGAGCGGATTCCGCTGCGAAGCCCTGCCGAATTTCGCATTTGTTGTAAGCTCTTTCGCATTTCCGTTGTTTGAACGGCTAGTTCGCGGCGGGTTAAAAATATTTTTCTAGTCAAATTTGAGGATGTACACCAGCGTTGATAAGCTGGGATTGCTACATCTGTTAAGAAGGTGCGCCAACACTCTACAAGTTTCTCAGGTTGTAGTTCGTCTGCACGTAGCCGACCATTTTCAACCATTGCCTGACGTAATTTTTTGTCATCGCGAAGTCGCTTGAGAGCTTGGATTACTTCATCCAGCGAAGTCACTTCTATATAATCGAGTTCGTTTCTGCGCTCGGCTTGGTAGGCTGACTCGCAACCAAGAATCGCAGGTACACCAGCATACCAAGAGTTATAAAGTTTTGAAGCAGGTTTCCAGTGAAAGTCATTTTGGCGACCGAAGCTACGTACTGCCAGAATGGCATCAACCCCACTGTAGTCGTTCCAGCCTACAGGGGTACCGACTAGCTGAAAACGCAAACCTAAGGCATTAAGTTGCTGGTGCCACGACGGCTGCTTTAGTTCCGCTACTACATTTTCTTCCCGACCCAAATAAGCAATATTTTCAAAGCGAGCGCCCCGTGCTGGATCTCGCGGGATCAACCCTGGTTGAGGCCAATGGGGAATATAATATTTTTTTCCGGGAAGCAAATATCTATCTCCGAGCAGCCTATAGGGTTTGAGCATCTCTTCGAGATTTTGTACAACATGTAGCTGTGCGTAGCGGTGTTTTGATTTATCTCCACAAACAACAATTAGTAATAGTTTTGGCCCTGGTTGCAAATTGTTAGGTACAGTAGTTGTCCACGCCACAACAATACCCTCAATAGGCATCTCTCCTACCAATTCGCAGGGGAAGCCATCAGCTTTAAGGCGAAGATAGGTTTGTAAAATCCAGTTATACGAGCCGGTGGATTTACATCTGCTATAAGCTTCTCGGTAAGCCTCAGGACTCTCCAAGATATTAGTAGTAGGCCAGTCTGACTGCGGAAGATAAAAATAAATTGGTGGTAAACTGTCAATCATAATGGTATAAAAATGTGACTAAATTAGTAGAGGAGTAGAGGTACCAATCAACTAGACTACTGAATTACTGACCAATTAACGGTCTTCTAAAGCTACTTTTAACCTTATGTACTAAGTTGCTTAGGCGAATGCGAATTCCCTTTGTTTGTGTGGCTAAGTCACGGCGTGTTAAAAATACTTTCCTGGTCGAATTTGAAGCCGTACACCAGCGTTCGTAAGCTGGAATTGCTATGTCTGTTAAAAAGGTGCGCCACTGTGTGGTGAGCTGATCGGGTTGTAGTTCCTTCGCACGGAGCTTACCATTTTCAATCATCGCACGACGCAACTCTTTGTCATCGCGAAGACGTTTCAGTGCCAGAATCACTTCATCAATAGAACCTGCTTCTAGGTAGTCAAGTTCGCTTTTGCGCTCCCAACGGTACCCCGACTCGCATCGTCCTAGAATTGCAGGTACACCAGCAATCCAGGAGTTGTAGAGCTTTGAAGCCGGTTTCCAGTAGTAATCATTTTTACGATTCAAGCTGCGTACAGCCACGATTGCATCAAGTTCGCTATAGTCGCCCCATTGAATCGGGTTTCTCACTACCTGAAACCGCAAACCTAAGGCATTCATCTGCTCCTGCCATGACGGTTGCCTCAGTTCAACTACCAAATTTTCTTTACGACCCAGATAGGCAACATTCTCAAAGCGATCGCCTCGTGCTGGATCTCGCGGGATCAACCCTGGTTGAGGCCAATGCGGAATGTAATACTTTTCTCCGGGAAACAGATATTTATCCCCAACATGTACGTGTGGATAAAGCATTTCCTGGCGATTTTGGACAACATGAAGCTGTGCGTAACGGTGTTTCCCTTTATCTCCACAAACAACCACTAATATTAGTTTTGGCCCCGGTCGCAGATCGTTTGGTACAGTACTTGTCCACGCAACAACAATACCCTCAGCAGGTAATTTCCCGGCAATTTCGCAGGGAAAACCATCAGCTTTCAGCCGAAGATAGGTTTGTAATATCCAGTTGTACGTGCCAGTGCATTTACCACTTTTATAAACTTCTTGATAAGTTTCAGGATTCACCGGAATGTTGCTATCAGGCCAGTCCGATTCGGGAAGATAAAAATAAATCGTTGGAAGCTGTTCAGCCATGAGGGATGGAGATAAGCATGGATAACTACGGTAAATCTTGAAAATCAAGCAATACAAGAAATCTTCAAACGCTCTGTCAAAGCCAATGTTTCAACTGAAGGTCATAATGACCGGCTTGTTCCGGAGGATACCACCCTGTTTCAACTTTCTCGATTATTTTAGGTAAAGCTTCGATAAATTCTGAACCCCGGTCTTTTGGATGAACCGTCCAGGCTTTCGGAGAATCGAGAACCCCTCGGACATACTGCGTCGCCTCCAGTTGGTTCGATACCATCACTTCCCAAGAATCCAAAGCCCCTTTACCAGCGATATTGTTCAATATCGTTTGTAACCTCACTGGCAACCGATTGGCAATCTTTTGCCGATAAGGACGCCACAGCACTGGTAATGGAAGTAACTTGTCGAAACGCTTCTTGTCAATTAAGTAAATGCGACTGCTGAAAAACTTAAATGTATAGAAACCATGCGGGTTGCGCTCATAGGGCACCCGTTGATACATATTACCATCCTCCGTCGGTGGCCCAGTCAGCGGTCTGATTGCCATCACTTCCGGGTGTTGTTGCATCAACTTCATCCCCTCTTCTACCCAGCTATAATCGGGTTGCTGATGGAGCAGCATATCGCTGTCATAGTGAAGCATATAGTCACCTTGGGCTTCTTCAATGTGAAAAATCGTGCCCAAAATGGGGTAGCCCTTATAGTTATGTGTATACCGGATGCGGCTGCCAAAATGTTTGCGATATACTCGGTCGTGATAGGCTCCGGAGTAGTCTATATCGACTACCTTGTCTACCACACCATCGCGCAGCAAGCGATCGCAGCGCTCCCGTAACTGTTCTAGAGTACCGATGCCTGGACGCCCGACTTTGTCCCCCGTTAGCGGTGCCGTATCTACAGCCAACACCCGTTCGCTAAACTTGAATTTACTCATCTTCACTAGATGAGGAATGGTGTGCATCATGAACGGCAGATCGGTTCGCGCTACCAAAATCCACAGTGAACAGCTAGCAATTGACATTAATTCTGCCTTTGTGTTTTAGACATCAGGAAGCTCCTAAAAAGATTTTAATGTATTATTCAAATTAACCTGCTGAGGATTTTTATATGACAGACGGCATCTATACACTAGCGAATGATGTAGTCTACGACCAACTCGTTGCTCTATTAAATAGCATAGAAGTCAATGTCGGTAAAGAAATCCCAGTCTGCGTTATTGCCTATGATAATCGAGTAGATCGAGTTCGCGCGGAAATCGCTAATCGGGAAAATGTAACCTTGCTGGATGATGTTAACTTGTTTGCTCGTTGGGAAGATTTTTCTAAACGGGTATGGGCAGCTCATCCAACTGCTTTAAAGACTTGGCAAGAACAAGGAATCCCCGGTGTTAATCGTATAGGCATGAATCGGCGATACTGCGCCTTTGATGCGGATAGCCCTTTTGAAAGGTTTATCTACTTAGATGCCGATATCGTAGTCATGGATTCCTTAAAGATTATCTTTGATAAATTAAATGAGAATGATTTTGTAGTTTATGATTTTCAGTATAAATCTCCCAATCATATCTTTAATCTCCAGTCACCAAAATTATTAGAAGTTGTTGATAAAAACCGGCTTAGCACAGAGATATTTTGTGCCGGAATGTACGCCGGGAAGCAAGGGTTATTTCCCCAAGAACAAAGAGATTGGTTAGTATCCAAGCTAGAGGAAGGTGAAGCAGAAATTTTATTTATGCCAGCGCCTAACCAATCAGTTCTTAACTATATGACGATGAGAGGCGAGATTCCAGTTTATAACTTAGCGCTGCATTTACCTGACGACCAAAAGACTGGAAATGCGGTTACTTCTCCCCATTTTGAAGCTAGGGATAATATTCTGTACGATCGGGGAAAACGACTAACCTATTTACACTATATTGGGCTGTCATCAAAATTGTTTTCTCGGATTAGTGAGGGAGAAAATATTGATTTTCCCTATCGGGATATTTTCTTGTATTATCGCTATCTTCACGAACCAGAGAAGCGCCCCAAGTTTACAACCAAACCGACACCTTACAATCAGGCTCCAAGTTTAGCCAAAAGAGTTTTAAAGAAAATTGGATTCACCAGTTGAGGATATTTGAATGAGTCGTGGTATTTATATTCTTGCTAACGATCGCGTAATTGATAATGCGATCGCGCTATTGAATAGCATTCGTGCTTATGATGCTGATAGTCCGATTGTGATGATTCCCTATAACAATCAGTATCAAGCGATCGCTGATATTATTACTAAGTCTCATGGGGTAAAAATATACGAAGATTTACAGTTATTAGAAAAGATAGATGCTTTAGTCAAGCAGACCTGTGGTGACAACCTTTTAGATAGACCCAATTTGCTTCGAAAGTTAGCCTGTTGGTTTGGTTCTTTCGATGAATTTCTATATATTGATACTGATATTGTTGTATTTGAAAAAATTATAGAAAATCTTAATTATCTTGCAAACAATGATTTTATCTGCTGTGATTATCAATACACAGGAGGCATTAAACAAGTTTTTACACCCAAAATCACAGAAATTTTCTCTGAAGACGAATTGAAAGATGTTTTCAATAGTGGTTTTTGGGGTTCCAAGAAAAACCTAATTACTCAACAAGATTTGCAAGATACTTTTGAGTTCTGTGCATCTCATCCTGAATATTTTTATGTCTTGAACTCCGACCAAACGATTCTTAATTATCTCGTATTAAAGCGAATGCCTCGACGATTTAATATTGTTCGAGAAAACGGGAAGGGGCCTGGAAATTGGGCAGGAAGCCCGCATTTTAAGCAGGAAGGCTATAAATTAGTCGATCCAAAAGTTAATCAACCTCTGAAGTTTGTACACTGGGCGGGCGTCCGTTTACAGCCAGGTGGTTCGTATTGGGATATTTGGGAACACTATCGTTATCTGAATGAACCTAAACCAGCTCAATTAGCATTCACTCAGAAGAAAAAAAGCTTGTGGCAGCAAATCAAGGATAAAATCAAGGGATAAAAATAGAGTTCTTGCAATAATATTTAGAAACATCTTCTTAACCCGCACTGCTTTTCAACTCGGAACCTCACCCCCAACCTCTCGACCTTCACGGAGAGGGGAGAGAATATTAAACCCTTCTGGGTGAGCGGGAAGACACAGAGATAGGGTTAAACCGTACTGCATCCAATCGAGAATTGCTATCAATTGAAATCTAGATTTTTAAATCAATAGCCTCCCAGGCAGCTTGAAAAAAGTCTCGTTCGCACAACATCGCATAGCGGTAAGTTGATTTCAAAGATGCTGTGGTAGAGGCATAACGATCAGCCAGATTTTCTAATTTCTGAGCTAGTTGCTCAAATTCCTCACTGCTATAAGTGCGAATCCAGTTAGTGTATTGATGGTCTTTTATTCCACTCTGAGCTATCTGCTGACCTAAGAAAGTATACAGACGCATACAGGGTGCCATTGCCACAGCAATTAGACTGACCTCCGAACTCCAAGCTGTTGCTAATAAAAAGTCCGTGTAGCGGCGTGTAGCGGCTCCCGGTTCTACTGCTTGCAAGTTGACTCCCCACTCATCTGCATAGCCTTGATGAAGGGAAAGTTCATCTAAAACGCCCCCAGCTAGGGAATGAAACGTATTAAATCCCTGCGTGTCGGGAGCTTTAGCCGCAGCAATGCTATAGGCACGGGCAAAAGCTTCTAAGAAAAAGGCGTCTTGCCCCACATAGTAAGCAAATCGCTCCTGGTGTAGCGTGCCGTCGGCAATGCCTTGGACAAAAGGATGCTTGAGGCAGGCTTGTGCTAAATCTTGATTTTCCTGCCACAAATCGCTGGATATCGTCATAAACTGACTCGTAAACACTGGGCAGGGATTTTAACCCACCCTAGCAGAATTAAAAAAGCAATCGGAGGAGTAAGCTACCAATACCTCCTAGGAAATTCGCCAAATTTCCGCCGCTGCTACCCGCTTCCTGCAAAGGTGTTGTTAGCTCTTTAATGAAAACTTGGCTAGTCTGATAGCCCTGAATATTTCCCTGGATGGTAAAGAGTTCGGAAGCTTTCTGAGAATCCAGAACGGCTCCGGAGCGATCGCCCATTTGATAACGCGCTACTCCTCTGGCTAGATAGGCGGGGGCAAAGTTGGGCTTAAGAGCCAGCGATTGGTTGAAATGATCGATTGCACCTTGTTGGTCTCCTTTTTGACCCTCGGCTACACCCCAAGCGTAGAAATCTTCAGGCGTGGCTGCGTAGCTAGGGATGCCAATAGCAGCCTGCAAGTTAGCACCATTGATGTTAGCACCCGCCAAATTTGCATTAACAAGAAAAGTTTCTCTTAGGTCAGCGCCTGCCAGGTTCGCACCTGTCAAGTTTGCACCGCTCAGATTGACCCCAAATAGAGAAGTCCCGCTCAGATTTGCACCTCTGAGGTCGGCTCCACTCAAGTTGGCACGACTGAGATTAGCACGGCTCAAATCAGCGCCAATGAGATTAGCTCCTGATAAGTCAGCTAAAGCTAGACCCGCACCACTGAGGTCGCACTGCGAACACTGTTTAGTCGCTAATAACTGTCTAGTATGTTCGACGTTTTCAGCTTTTGCAGGAGCAGCAAGGGAAAGTGTCGTCAGCAGTGCTGCTGTTGCGGCGATTTGGGGTTTCATATCGAGTTGTGCAGCGGTAGCTCTCTATTTTCCCCAGCATAAACCATTCGGGAAAACATCAAGCTTTATCGTACAGAATTAGAACCGCTGCCATTCTCTGGAGTGTGAGTATTTGGGCGAGGTAAGAGGCTGATGATTTGCGATGCGGTTTCTTGCAAGTTGAGTTCTGATGCCATTTGAGGGGCAGTTGACCAGCTATGTCCCAAAAATACATTGAGAGAGAATGTTAGAGTCGCGGCTACCATTAGTTTTTCCAGCATCTCAAACTCCCCCCCACAGCAGATAAATTAGCGCATAAGATTCTGATACTACTAATATGAATAGTTTTTATCTAACATTAGGTGATTGACATGCCCGAGAAAATGTGATCGTATTTCCAGGACTGGGTGATCCTAGTCACATACAGCGAATTTACCGTCTTAAAGGCGCGATCGCATCTTCTCATCGGCAAGCGCAACACCAAGCATTCCTACAACCGCAGCACCAAACTGGAGTCAATATCTTGTAACTTGGCGCAGCCACTCAAAGCGATCGCTAAATCAAGTTCATCTCGCAAAAGCTCCAGTACGTGTCGGACACCCGCCTCTCCCCCTACTGCTAATCCCCACAACACAGGGCGTCCTAACAATACGGCTTTTGCTCCTAATGCCAGGGCTTTGAGGACATCAGTGCCGCGACGGATGCCCCCATCCACCAGAACTTCTGCGGTGTCCCCTACAGCCGCAACTACCTCACTCAGAGCATCAATCGTAGCGATCGCTCCATCCAATTGTCTGCCCCCGTGATTAGAAACAATCACCGCTTTGGCTCCATGTTCCACCGCCCGAAGCGCATCATCTCCTCGCAAAATCCCTTTTACCACCAAGGGCAAAGGCGATAGAGATTGCACCCATTCCAAATCCTTCCAAGTTAGCGCTGGGTTTAGCTGCTCTAAAAAATAGGCAAATAAACCCGATTCGCCGGGTTTATAGGAAATCTCTAAATCTGTCAACGTCGCTAAATTAGCCAGTTCCATCCCCGATGGCAAAACAAACTGATTTCGCGTATCTCGCTCTCGCTTACCCAGCAGAGGCGCATCAACTGTCAGACACAGCGCTTGGAAACCGGCAGCATAGGCGCGTTCTACCAAAGCACGGGTAAGGGCGCGATCGCGATGCACGTACAACTGAAACCACTGCGGTGTCTGATTCGCGACGCTGGCAACTTCTTCTATACTTTTGGTTGCTAAGGTACTCAATACCATCGCGGTTCCCATTTTTGCCGCAGCTTTGGCAGTAGCAATTTCACCGTCTGGATGCGCCAAACACTGAAACGCCATTGGTGCGATGAGAATTGGCAGTTGTAGAGATTGACCGAGGATCGTGGTACTTAAATCCCGCTGGCTGACATCTACCAGCATCCGAGGACGGAGTTTGTAGCGCTCAAAGGCTGCTCGATTATCCCGCAGCGTGATTTCGTCCCAAGCACCGCTAGCGTAGTAATCCAGCGCCATCTGAGAGAGGTGCTGGTTGGCTAGCCTTTCGTACTCAAATAGATTAATAGGTCTAACAAGGTTAGTCATTTGCCAATGCTAGCCGATGCTCATCAAGAGCGATCGCATTTCACTTTGTTGCTATGACCTTTTTGCTATGTTATTGGCTACACAGAATTCAAGATTTGACCATGAATAAGTTATTACCCGCAATTGTAGGTGTGGCAGCTTTGCTCAGTTTAGGTACTGCGGCGGTGACAAATGCAAACGCAACACCAGATGTATCGGGAATCCGCCTAGCTCAACGACCTAACTGCAACAATCCTCAGACTCAAGGAGAAATGAATGCTTGCGCTGGAATAGATTACCAAAATGCAGATAAAAAGTTGAACCAAATATACAAACAACTCCTACCAAGATTGCAAAGCTCGCGGCGACAGAAATTAATTTCAGCGCAGCAAGCTTGGATCAAGTTTAGAGATGCTAGTTGTACTTATGAAAGAACTGAATTTGCAGGCGGAACAATGGAACCGATGATTTATAGCAGTTGCCTTGCAGAAGTAACAAAACAGCGGACAGCGCAATTAGAGCAATATCTAAGCAACGCTGATAGGTAAAGCAAGAATGCGATCGCACTACTGAAATGAAATCGGTGAAGAATGCGATCGCTCCATTCCAGTTCTATCTCAGTTCTATCTCTGCAACTAGATATATTCTGCTTTATATCAAAGAAATAACCCTAACTCCTAGAGCCAGGGTTGAGGACTACTGGATTTTCCGCTACCAAGGCGAATTGCAAATTGCATCCCCATTTGCAGAGTACGGATCAACACGACATTGCAGTTCGCGGATAGTCATCCTCAAACTAGAGTTTTCTGCTTCCAGGTAATTTACTTGAGCTTGAAGCTCTTCAATCTGATTCTTGTAGCAATCTAGCTCAGTAACTACATCAAGCTCTTGTTGTGGAAGCAGCAGGATATAAATCATGGGAAAGTCTACCTCAGTAAGGTTTAGAGCGGACTTTTCCAAAATAGGGTTTTTTTCCTTGCGGCAGCTGAAGCTTGATCCTGATGTGAAGTTTTGTTAATCTTCAGGGTAGACTCCACCAGTTTTAGAAGCATAAACCACTTTCCCTCTTTTCCATGCGAAACCAGGAAGTTTACGGCTAATAGTGGCGACTAATTTAAAGCTCTCTTGTAGTAATTGGTTATATTCCACTAATTTACTCCTCAGTAATGGATCTGACAGCAGTGCAAATTGGCATACAATAAGTGTCATTCCCATCCATGAAAATTCAAGTTTGTCCCAGCCAAAATTGCTTTTTAGCTTTTCAACTTCTATTGGAGTTTGTTGCGTATAAAGTTCTTCTGACTTTTCCTGTTCAAAAACTTTGATTAATTGCTTAATTCCTTTTGTCCATTTCTTAAGGGTTACATCGTAGTAGGGTCTTAAGCACCAGGAAAAGCTACCATCCACTTCTTCCTTTAAAGAATCCTCAAATAAGTCATAGGAAGATTCAAAAGGATACTTTTTAGTAGAAATACTTTTAAAAAACTTACACCATAATTTACTAATTGGTTTGGGGAAATATTTATCATAAACTGAAACATATGTCAATCTTGAATGAGTCTTTTTTAGATACGGTTCTGCTATCTGGACAAGCTCCCACTGAGCTTTATAACGGTTTACTGTTAGCCAAATCAGCTCGTACTTATGTTTAGAAATTTCTTTCCTATCCAGAGATATAGCAATGGGATCGCCCTGCTTTGTGATAAATTTTGCTTTCCAGCATTCAGCAATTAAGAGTTGGGTATTTCTTGATAGATGCCATTCGCTAATTTGGTCATCTGTCCTCAGATATGGCAGATGGTAATCGCTTGGCAAACTAGCGATAAGTTGGGCGATTTGCTCCAACATTTCATTCTCTTTTAAGCTCATTGCCAAACTCCAGGCTATTTAGGAAAGTCGATCCGCACTAGCGATAAGTTGGGCGATTTGCTCCAACATTTCATTCTCTTTTAAGCTCATTGCCAAACTCCAGGCTATTTAGGAAAGTCGATCCGCTTACATATAAGGTATTAGAGCCAGTTGTTGCGATCGCCTATAATATTAACTAAATCTCCTTGCTTGGATTGGTTACAGTTCAATTCCTAAATCTCGCAACCGTTGAGCCAGTTCCTCTGCTCGTTGTTCTGCTTGTTGCGCTCGTTGTTCTGCTTGTTGCGCTCGTTGTCTCTCAATTTCAGCCTCAGTGGGAATCCAGTTGCCTTGAGCGTCATACCAGCGCAACCACTGGCGATTGCTACCTTGATACTCTCCCTGCCACAAACCTAAACCTAATTCCAGCGTCGGTATCCAAATTCTAGGTTCGGTTAAGTCTAATTCTTGGTAACGACCAGATACTTGAGTGAAGGCTCGTAATTGGTCGGTGTAGCGATTAAATACTACATAGTAAGGCACTCGCAAAATCTGTTCGTAGACTTCCCACTTCGTTGGGGG
This sequence comes from Trichocoleus sp. DQ-A3, assembly GCF_039961975.1. NCBI lineage: Bacteria > Bacillati > Cyanobacteriota > Cyanophyceae > Leptolyngbyales > Trichocoleusaceae > Trichocoleus > Trichocoleus sp. DQ-A3. The sequence continues at coordinate 39,302 of NZ_JAMPKC010000012.1, forward strand.
TTGATTGGCTTCCCTTGTAGTCTGTCCCAAGTCTTCCTTTTCTGTGCCAGGAGACAGTAATTCTACCACCACAAACGGGCTAATTCCTTCTTGCCAAATTACATAGCTCAAGCGCAAATCTTGCTGGTCATAAAGCCTCGGTACTCCCACGACTCCAAACCAATCAGGACGTTTATACCAATTTTGATGACGGACATCGTAGTAAAGATTTAAGTCACTGGCGCTGAATACTTGTTCTGGTGGATAGCTAGGCGGAGAAAAGGTGAAACTCAGCAGCTGAGGTTGCAAATCGTGAAACTCGTCAGGCAATCCGGGTTCCTCTGAATCTTCACTGGGTAAATCGTACATCGTGGGCAGAGTTTCCCTCGGAGAAAGAGGCGGATTGGTTTGCTCAACGGGGTACTTCAGCCGAAACATCGGGAGCATTAGTAACAATCGTTAAGTAGAGTCTACTGTTCCTACTGTATCGGCTCATCTCACCAGCCTATAGAAGTCACGCCTGCGGTAGTCTGCAACAGGTGACTTTATTTGCTGTGTTCAGGCGATCGCTCTATTAAGTACCCTGTCCCTGCTAGACGTAAATTAGCGATGAGTATCTCGCTTCCAGCACAGGGGAGAATTCATATTACTTAACTTATCTTGAGAGCGTTGGCATCAAACTCCAGACCTATTACAGCTACGGCTGCGGTAGTCTAGAACAGGTGACTTTATTTGCTGTGTTCAGGCGATCGCTTTATGTCTCCTACAGTTTCTAGTCCGGCTCGTACTATCCGCATCGGTTCTCGCAAAAGCCAACTCGCACTCGTCCAGACTTACTGGGTGCAAGAACAACTCCAGAAACACTTTCCCGAATGTACCTTTGAAGTCCACACGATGGCGACTCAAGGGGACAAAATTCTAGATGTTGCCTTAGCCAAGATTGGCGATAAGGGACTCTTTACGAAAGAACTCGAACTGGGAATGCTCAATCAAGAGACAGACTTTGCCGTGCATTCCCTGAAGGATTTGCCTACCAACTTGCCAGAAGGATTGGTTTTAGGATGCGTTAGCGAACGGGAAAATCCGGCAGACGCCCTTGTCGTGCATGAAAAGCACAAAGATAAGCAACTGGAAACCCTGCCAGAAGGGGCTGTAATTGGAACCTCTTCCCTGCGGCGACTGGCACAGCTGCGCCACCACTATCCTCACCTATCCTTTAAAGATATTCGGGGCAACCTAAACACCCGACTCGCAAAACTAGATACAGGTGAATACGACGGAATTATTTTGGCAGTAGCAGGATTGCACCGCCTGGGAATGAGCGATCGCATTCATCAAGTTATTGCCCCTGAAGTATCCCTCCATGCTGTCGGACAAGGTGCTTTAGGCATCGAATGCCGTGCTGGTGACACCGAAATTTTGGAATTACTCAAGGTACTAGAGCATCAACCCACTGCCCAACGCTGCTACGCCGAAAGAGCCTTTTTACGGAACCTAGAAGGTGGCTGCCAGGTGCCAATCGGGGTGAATACTCAGATTGACGGCGATACCCTCACCTTAACGGGCATGGTTGCCAGTTTAGACGGCAAGCGGATGATTAAAGATACCGTTAGCGGTGCTGCCAGCGATGCCGAACAAATCGGAATTCAGCTTGCCCATCGGTTACGGGAACAGGGAGCTTCGGCAATTTTAGAAGAGATTTTTACCGAAGTCGGACGCGGTCATTAATCCAAAATCAAAATCCAAAATCGGGTAGGCGATCCCCTGACTCGGTATGATGTAACCAAAATATTTCAGGAAACGCCAGCAATAATGCGAATTCTGTTTGTTGCAGCTGAAGCAGCGCCCATCGCCAAAGTGGGTGGGATGGGTGATGTCGTTGGTGCCTTACCAAAAATTCTGCGAAAAATGGGGCATGATGTGCGAATCTTCATGCCTTACTACGGTATGCTGCCCGACAAAATGGAGATTCCCAAAGACCCTGTTTGGTCGGGTTCTGCCATGTTCCAGTCGTTCTCAGTTTATGAAACCGTTCTACCTGGAACCGATGTGCCACTGTACCTATTTGGTCATCCGGCTTTCATGCCACGTCGCATCTATTCTGGGGACGATGAAGACTGGCGGTTCACGCTGTTTGCTAACGGTGCAGCAGAGTTTTGCTGGAATTACTGGAAGCCGCAAATTATCCACTGCCATGACTGGCACACCGGGATGATTCCGGTGTGGATGAACCAAGATCCCGATATTACCACCGTCTTCACGATTCATAATCTGGCTTATCAAGGGCCTTGGCGTTGGTATTTAGAGAAAATTACTTGGTGTCCTTGGTATATGCAAGGACACAACACAATGGCAGCAGCGGTGCAGTTTGCAAACAAGGTGAACACCGTTTCCCCCACCTACGCCCAGCAAATTCAAACCCCCGCTTATGGCGAAACGTTGGAAGGTTTGCTGTCTTTCATTAGCGGAAAGTTATCCGGTATTGTTAACGGCATCGATACGGAGGTTTACGACCCCGCCACTGACAAATACATTACTCAGACCTTCACAATTGATACTCTTGAGAAACGTCAAGCCAACAAAATTGCACTGCAAGAAGAAGTCGGCTTAGAAGTTAACAAAAATGCCTTTGTGATTGGCATGGTAACGCGACTGGTGGAGCAGAAGGGCATCGATCTTGTGATTCAAATGCTCGATCGCTTCATGGCGTATACCGATGCTCAGTTTGTCCTCCTGGGTACAGGCGATCGCTATTACGAAACCCAGATGTGGCAAATGGCTTCCCGCTACCCAGGTCGCATGGCAAACTACTTACTCTATAACGATGCTCTCTCCAGACGCATCTATGCGGGTAGCGATGCTTTCCTCATGCCTAGCCGCTTTGAGCCTTGCGGCATTAGCCAAATGTTGGCGATGCGTTACGGCTGCGTGCCGATTGTCCGTCGCACAGGTGGCTTAGTCGATACCGTTTCTTTCCACGACCCAGTGAACCACGCTGGTACGGGGTACTCCTTCGACCGTTATGAACCCCTAGACCTTTACACCTGTATGGTTCGGGCATGGGAAGCTTTCCGCTTCAAACCGCAATGGCAGGAGTTGCAGAAGCGGGGTATGCAGATGGACTTCAGTTGGGACACATCCGCGAAGGAGTATGTCAAACTGTACAACTCCATTTACGGTATCACTGAGGAAGAACCCGCCCAGCCTGAGATGCAGTCAGAGTTAGTAAATACTTAGTCATAAAAGGCACTTCGGTTAAAGACCCCCTGCAAGCAGGGGGCTTTTTGTTAGCTAGGGTGCGTTAGTGATCGCTAACGCTGTCAAACTTGGTGGCAAAGTTTCAAAACCTTGTGAGTGCATAGGATGCGCTCATTGTCAGCGTAAGGTACTCGCCCTAAAATCCAGGCATAAGTTAAGCTTATTGGCAATAATCCTTGAATTGCGGACAATAAAAACGCTACAAGCACCATAATCCTTGGGGTTAGACCTTGTTCTAGCTAGCTTGCGAGCGCTTATATATATTTCTTATATAAAGTACAGTTTCCGTACTACTGATAGCTTCTTTGTAACTTTTTTGCAAACGCAAGTAGCGACTACAAAACGAGCCTACAAATAAAGCAAGTTTTTACTGCATTTCAGCGTTTTCTCCGAAATATGTCAGTAATATCGCGGATCTCAATCGGTATTAACGACGGCTAGGATTTAGCAGACCAGTTTTATGAAGTTTTGATGAAGCTTCCTAAAACTGCACAGCAGGGTCATCTCTAGCGTTCTTGTCGTTTACCAACGAAGTAAAAAATGTCTAAAGTAAACTCTTCTGGATTGAGCCTGCTGTTGATTTTTAGTGCCTCGACGATTAGCGTCGGACTGGTAACAAAACCAGCACTCGCTATTACCACCTACTACGTTGCGACGAATGGTAGTGATAGTAATTCTGGAAGCCAGAACAGCCCATTTGCCACTATCAGTCACGCAGCTTATAAGGCAAAGGCTGGCGACACGGTATATGTACGGGGAGGCACCTACAGCTTTACGAAAGAACAATACATTGGCAGCATCGGCACCGCCAGCAGTCCGATTAGCTACCAATCCTATCCAGGCGAGAAAGCAATTTTAGATGGCACTAAAACGCCAAGCAACACCAACATCGTGAATCTAGCTGGCGCATACAACATCTTCAAGGGCTTTGAAGTAAAGAACTCCAAATTTACAGGCATTGTGTCCTGGGGCGGCAACAACCTCCAGATCCTCAACAACACCGTTTACAACTCCTACAAGAACGGTATCTTTGTTGGTTACGACAAAGATATGACCACAGCCTCAAACATCCGAATCGACGGCAACACCGTTTATATGAATTGCCTTGCGAATAAAAGCCGTACCCTTGCTGATGGTTGGGATCAGGGGATCGCTAGTGGCAGAGCAAGCAATGTCACCATCAGCAACAACCACGTGTATCAGAACTACGGTGAGGGGATCGACTTTATTTTGACCAAGGGCGGTGTAGCTTCTGGTAATAAGGTGTATGACAACTACAGCGTGAATCTATACCTGGACAACGCTACTGACATCACGGTAGAGCGCAACCACATTTACACCACCAACAACACAAACTTTTACCGAGACGGTAAACCAGCGAGTGGGATTCAGGCATCCAATGAATACTACGATTTTTCCAACCCAGTGAATAACATTAAAATCCGCAACAATATCGTCATTGGCGGACTTACAGGCTTTGCCTATTTTTCAAATTACGGCAGAGGCGGAGGGTTGAAGAACTTTGTTATCGCCAACAATACCTTTTACAAAGCAACGCGAGCCATGCTCCTGATCCATAGCGATCCAGGTCATACAAACAATCTGATTGCCAACAACATTTTCTCCCAAACTGGCAGTGTCGCGATGACAGAAATTCCAGCCAAAACGGGATTGGCATTTCAGAATAACTCTTGGTATGGTGGCAGTGCTGGTATTGCTGTGGGTACCGGCGATATCACTGCCAACCCGTTGCTGGTAAATCCGGGAACTACAGTGGCAACTGACTACAAGCTTCAGCCTGGTTCCCTAGCCATTGAAAGAGGTACTACGCTTACTCAAGTCACGAATGATTATGCAGGATCGAGCCGCCCGCTAGGGCTAAAGCATGACATTGGGGCTTACGAATATTTCAAGTAGAAGAGTAATGATTTTTTAACGCAAAGGGCAATCTGGGAAAGGGCAAAGTTACGCAGAGGAACTACAAGTTTTTGCGATTACTAAGTCTTTTCCCTAGCCTTCTGTGCATAAAAAAATCCTACTGACGAATTAAGACAAATCTTTCTGGATGATGCTCTACATTAAATATCCCCTACCCTCAAAAAAGGGTGAGCTGTATGTAGTGCATCAAAACAGAAATGGGATGAGTCAAACTAGCTGCAAGCACAGATTCCCGATTATCTATTAACAGTTACTTGCTGAAGATAGGTTTGTGGATCTTGTGCCACCCAGCCTAAATTCGAGTTGTAGCGCAACTCAAAATGCAGATGGGGTTTGTCTACGTCAGGGAGTCCTGTGGTACCAACCGTTCCCAGGACATCCCCCTGGTTAACTTGTTTACCACGACTAGCATCAATGGTTGCAAGGTGAGCATAACGGGTTTGGCGTCCTCCCGGATGATTAATGACGACTAAATTGCCAGAGTCTCCGCGATCGCCAATAAAGGCTACAGTTCCCTTATCCACTGCTAGCACGGGTGTCCCAACTTCTGCCAACAGATCGATACCGCTGTGAAAAGCAACTTGATTGCTACGAGGATTTAGCTGCCAACCATAACCCAGTGCGATCGCTGTCGTTGCGGGTAAGGGATAATGGGCTAATTTCCGGTTGTTACGTCCAGTCAGACTTGCAGGCGACCAATTTACTCCAGGGATAAATACAACTCTAGGATTTTTCTGGCAACCGTTTACCTCATAGAGTACATCGGCACGAATTCGGTAGGTTTTGGCTACATCTTGCCAAGTTTTCCTAGCCGGAACTTCGACGCGAATGCCATTGTAAGGCGGAATCAAAATTTCTGTCCCTACGGGTGCTTTGCCTTGCCGTAAAGACGGATTGAAACCGATCAAAGTAGCAGGAATGAGATTGTATTGGCTGGCAATCCTTTCTAAAGTTTCACCAGCGGCAACTTTGTGGCGAATCAAGCGTTCTAACGCTGGGGGTGGGCACATTTGCTTGTTCCCCTTCCCCTCAGTTGCAGGAGGCGATGAAAGGGCAGGTACAGCAAGAATGTCTTCAGCTACAGAAGATTTTGAAAATGCCGCTGAAAAAAGGCAAAAAGAAACCGGAAGGAGGAAGAAAAAACTGAATTTTTGCGTTTTTCCTAACATTTCTAAGATGCGATCGCAATATCCGTTCGCTTTTTTGATGCCATCTTTGAGATTCACCCAACCCCCGCGCTGACGCGCCCCTGCGCTTAAACAAAAGCGGCTAAAAGAGGAGCGATCGCTGTATTTTAGGGAAGCTGTATTCATTCGCCTCTCTACACCTTTCGCCACTTGTCTCCTCACAAAACTCGCAAAATGCTGGGAATACTGTCTATCGTATCTAACGTGCGAATTTCATCCAGGGCTTGTCGAAAGTTCCCTTCCCGGACATCGTGAGTCACGACGACAATTTCGGCAAGTTCGCCGTGGATACCAGTTTGCACCACAGATTCAAGACTCACCTGGTAATTGCCGAAACTGGTGCCCAACTTACCAATAACGCCCGGACGATCCGGTGTCAAGAAACGAGCGTAAAACCGCGTAACTAGCTCCTCCATCGGGGCGATCGCGCAGTAATCTTGATGGGAACAGCTTAACAAGGGATGCAGTTTGGCAGCATCTCCACCACTTTTCAAAATGGCAGCAATATTTAAAATATCCGAGACAACAGCGCTGGCAGTGGGACCGGAACCCGCCCCACGTCCGTAAAACATCACCTGCCCAATCGGTTCGCCTTCTACGAGAATTGCGTTATAGACGCCGCTAATACTGGCAAGCGGGTGAGTTTTGGGTACGAGAGTCGGATGAACTCTGACTTGTAGAGACGCCAAATTTCCCGTTTCTCTGTCTAGAGTTTCTTTCTCCGGTGCCGGTAAATCTTGTTTAGCGATCGCTAATAATTTGATCGTAAAGCCGAGTTTTTCCGCATAGGCAATATCGGCGGCGCTGACCTTAGAAATCCCCTCACAGTATATTTCTGGCAGCTTGATGCGTCCCCCAAACGCTAAGGAAGCCAAAATCGCCATCTTGTCAGCAGCATCTAAACCGTCTACATCAGCCGTTGGATCGGCTTCTGCATAGCCCAACTGCTGGGCATCTGCCAGAATCTCGCTAAATTCACCCCCCTCGGTTTGCATCCGACTGAGGATGTAGTTCGTGGTGCCATTGACAATGCCAGTCACCGAATGAATCCGGTTGACACTCAGCGCCTGCTTCAGGGGTTGAATCACCGGGATACCGCCCCCAACGGCTGCCTCTAGCATCACATAGACGCCTGCTTGATTCGCCGCCGTAAAAATTTCATCGCCGTAGCGAGAAATCACCGCCTTGTTTGCCGTGACAACGTGCTTACCATTGGCGATCGCTTTGAGGATGAGCGATCGCGCGGGTTCTAAGCCTCCCATCACCTCCACCACAATATCCACATGGGGGTCGGTAACAACCGATTCCAAATCGGTCGTCAGCAAGCTTTCTGACATTTCTACGAGTCGGGGCTTATCTAGCGATCGCACTCCCACCCGATAAACTTCTATTTCTTGCAGCAGCGGATGACGCCCTTGCGGAGCTAGCAAAATTTGTGCCGTACCCGTGCCGACTGTCCCCAGTCCCAGTAATCCAATTTTAAAAGCCACAACCGTTATCCTGAATTTTAACTCTACAGCGCTTGTAATTTACTTGTAATTTAGCTTTTCGGCTCTGCCTCCATCGCGTTGGCAATGCTAACACAGGGGATGCTACCAACACCCTTCCCATCATCGCCCCGAACAGTGAGCCAAAAACTGAGCAAAAGAGTGAACCGAATTGCCGATCCACCTGAGACATTCTAGAGGTGATGGCACCCATTACAGTTTTTGAGTTGCGATCGCTTATGCTCAAACAAATTGCTCTTGCTGGTTTTGCGAGTTTCGCCGTTGCTGCCTTTCCAGTCGTCAGCAAGGCTTTAACCGTTCAGGAAGTTCCCAATCCCCGGCAAGTCAATGGTGGCTGGGTGACAGACATGGCAGATATGCTCAGTCCGGCGACGGAAGCACAACTCAACCAGATCATCTCAGATTTAGAGGCAAAAAATAGCAGTGAAATCGCGGTAGTGACGGTGCCAGAGACTTCACCTTCTGCTACTCCCAAGGCGTTCGCTACGTCGCTATTTAATTATTGGGGCATTGGCAAGAAAGGGCGGGACAACGGGGTGCTGCTGCTGATTTCCCAGCGGGAACGTCGCGTAGAAATCGAAACAGGTTACCGTATCGAGTCGATTCTCCCCGATGCGCGTGTTAGCAAAATTATCCAACAAGAAATCGCACCGCGATTTAAGCAGGGTGACTTTAACGGTGGCACCCTGGCGGGAACGCAAGCACTGATTGTAGAGTTGAGAGCGGGTGAACTGCCAACTCCTGCTGCCGCAAATCAACAAAATTCCAACATGGGGATTCCTTGGGAAGTATTTCCGATTGGCGGAGTCGTGGTAGTTGCCGCCATCTGTGGCGGTGTTCTCGTCTTGATAATTCGGCGTTTCGTGAATTGGTTAAATCGTCCCGTCCTAATTGAACCAGAAGGGCGATCGCGTAGCTACAAACTTTGGGGAGGCGAAAAGCAATTACACTGCGCTCATTGCCAGCAACCCATGCAAAAACTAGACCCCGTTTTAGTGCTGCCCCATCTCACCCCAGCAGAACAAGCGGCACAAAATCTCGGTAGCGTCGAATTTGAAGGCTGGCAATGTCCCAAATGTCATCCTCATCTAACCGGAATGGGAATCCATATTCGCGCCTACGTTGCCACAATCAACAAATTTAGTAACTGTCCCATCTGCCAAGAACTGACTGTCGAACGCACCGATCGGATTCTGCAATCTCCGACAATCTACAGCGAAGGTATTCGCCAGATTACCCATAAATGTCACTGCTGTTTTGATTGTCGGGAAACAGAGGAAATCATTCCCTCTTTGACTCCCCCACGTCCCATCACGCCTAACATTAGCGTCAGGAGTTCTAGCAATCTCTATACCGTAAGTAACGACAGCTATAGCAACTTTAGTTCAGATACCAATACCAGTAGCTACCCATCCAGTAACGATAGCTATAGCAACTTTAGTTCAGATACCAATACCAGTAGCTATAGCACCAGCAACTATGACAGTGGTAGTAGCGACAACACTAGCAACAGTAGCAGTTGCGACAATAGCAGCAATAGCTGGAGTTCTGACAGCGGTAGTAGCTCCAGTAGCAGTGATTTTGGCGGCGGGAGCAGTGGCGGTGGCGGTGCCGGTAGCGACTGGTAAGGACTGGTAGGGGCTGGTAGTGATCGCACCCCGCTTTTCCGGGAAGGATTCAACTGTATTTCCCCCTCGCCGCCTGCGGAGAGGGTACTGGGGGTGAGGTTCCAAGTGTGTATTCCAACACAGGCAGAACCGCAACTAGAGTCGCCCTTCATCCGCGAAAAGTGCATTGGACGCAAGTAAAAAATGCGCTAATTAACGCCGGAAGGGGCCAGGATTGAGTAAGTTGACTTCAGTAATTTTGATAATGTAGGGGTTGAATTTACTTTTATCGTAAGATCCCACCCAAATTCCGTAAGTTCCCGGCTGCCACTGACCAGCAATGCCAGGGTTTTTGCCTTCATACTCATCATTGCACCAGCTGCCACCAGGTCCCTTGATCACGAGGGTAGTGTCTTCTGGGCTTTGCACTTGGATGGATAGAAAGTTGAAAAACGAAGTTAAAACTACAGTGTGATCGGGCTTATCGTCCGTAAAACCAACACATGGCCCGGTAGCGGTTTCGCTGCGACCTGCAATTTTTTGGGCCGCTATTTCGCCGCCACTGATACCCCGAATCGTCAACGGATCGGGCGAAAACCGGGGACCGAGGGTGACATTCTCGAATATGGGCGGGGATTGTACGGATTGGGCTTGCACCCTCGAAAGGCTCAACACTCCTACCGCCATCAGGGCTATGGTTGTGATGCCTGCCCAGAGGGACTTTCCTACCGATTTTTCCCCTAAATTGGGTACGGGTTTGTACATCCTCACTTCCAAAAACGGCACCTTGTTACCGATTATGTAACGGCTCTAGTTGTAGCAGTGACGATAGTATCCCATAAGAAGTTCCAAAGAAGAAGCCAAAAGCCTTCTCAGGCTGAGCTTGAGAAGGCTTGCAAAAGAAAAAGAAAGAATATCAGCTTACTTTTCTAGGGCTTGCTGTAAACGTAGCTTGTCCAGACCCCGCTGATTCAGGATCAACCAAGATTGAATCAAATCAGGACCATGCAAATCGCCGGTTAGAGCTGCGCGGAAACTTCGCATCACTAATCCTTTCTTCAGATTCTTCTCCTTGGTCAGCTGTTTGATGATGTCTTGGGCACCCTCTGCTGTCAAGGTTTGATGATTTTCTAGGGCGTCCAAAATCGCCTGCAAAGCGGTTTCGGTGCCGTCCTGCTGCAACTGAGTCAGTCCCTCTTCGCTGTAGGCTACGGTTTGGCTAAAGAATATCTGGCTCATCTCGACTGCATCCTGCAAGCGCGTCAGGCTGGCACTCAGCAGGCTGGTTAACTGTTCTAACCAAGGGCGATCGCTGATCGGGTCAAATTCGTATCCAGCCGCCTGCCAGTAGGGAATCAGCTGATTTAATAGCTCATCTATCGGCATCTTGTGCAGATACTGACTGTTAAGCCAATTCAGCTTATCCCAGTCAAACTTTGCCCCTGCCTTATTGACTCGCTCAAAGCCGAACTGTTGAGCCGCTTCTGGCAGAGTAAAGATTTCCTTGGTGGAATCTGGGGGCGTCCATCCCAACAATGTCATGTAATTCGCCAAGGCTTCAGGCGTGTAGCCCATTTGCTGGAAGTCGGAAATGGAAGTGACGCCATCCCGCTTCGAGAGCTTTTTGCCTTCCTTGTTCAAAATCAATGGCGTATGGGCAAATTCCGGGATTGCACTTCCCAGTGCCTCATAGAGCAAAATTTGCTTAGCTGTGTTCGCAATATGGTCTTCTCCCCGGATGACATGGGTGATCCGCATATCAATGTCATCCACCACCACTGCCAAATTGTACAGCGGCTGACCCACTGAATCGTCTGAGGCACGAGCAATCACCATATCGCCGCCGAGGTCGCTGGCTTTCCAGCTAACTTTGCCGCGTACCAGATCGTTCCAGGAGATCTCCCGGTCATCATCAATTTTGAAGCGAAGCACCGGACGACGCCCTTCGGCTTCAAAAGCCGCTTGTTGTTCTGGCGTCAAGTTCCGATGGCGGTTGTCATAACGGGGAGCCTCTTTTCTTGCCGCTTGCGCTGTCCGCAATTCGTCTAGTTCGGCTTCGCTGGTGTAGCAGCGATAAGCATAGCCCTTCTCTACGAGAGTTTGAATGGCTTTGCGGTACAGGTCGAGGCGCTTGGATTGAAAAAATGGCCCCTCATCCCAGGTCATTCCCATCCATTTCAGACCATCAAGGATGTTTTGAGTATATTCGGGGCGCGATCGCGCTTCATCGGTGTCTTCAATTCGCAGGATGAACTCGCCGCCATGATGGCGAGCAAACAGCCAGTTAAATACGGCGGTTCTCGCCGTCCCAATATGTAAGTTCCCAGTAGGACTTGGTGCAATCCGAACTCTAACGGTCACAGCAGATTCTCTCAAAAGGTTTCTATATTTGTTGTAGCTGCTAATAATTGTAGGGGCAGGTTTCAACACCTAACCCCTACTAACTTTTCTACTACTTTTTACGGGACTGACGGGGCTCGAACCCGCAACTTCCGCCGTGACAGGGCGGTGCTCTAACCAATTGAACTACAGTCCCTTGTTTTCCGAGCCATTAACGATTATGTCGAGTCTCGTTAGATTTGTCAACCCCTTTTTTTTATGCTCTTTCGAGTGGTGGGGTAGACACGGCTTTTTTGGTCTCGTGCCAAGGCGCAAAGACGCTAAAACGTTGCTTCATTTGGCGTCTTTGCATCTTAGCGCGATATTGTCCGGATTAACTATGAATGTGGCGCTTGACTTTAATGCTCACAAGTGCTGCAAATACCAAGCCTGCGAGTGCCGAAGGTTCCGGGACAGAACGATGCGCCGCTGATTTGGTGGCAATGCCAAAAGCGAGTACCTGGGTAAACTGAATCGGGCTAAAGTTGTTATCGCTAACTACAATCAGCGACTTTCGTCCATCTGCCAAATCAGGGCCAAAAGTCAAACCTTCAATATTATCGAGCGTCACACCTAACTTCTCGAAATCAAGTAGCAGTTTTTTCTGAGCTGGTTTGATAGTGTTGAGGTTGATTGTACTGAGACTGTTAATACTGCTAATATCGGTTGCCTTTTCTAAAGACACCTCAAACAGCTTGATTGTGTTCCCCACTCCAGTAGAAAAAGACCGTTCTAAGCTAAGAAACGTATCTTCATTCACTGCTAACAAATCTACTAAACCATTGGTCTTGAAACTATTAACAGGATTGGGTGCTGCGGCAACTGGATCGGTAACGTATAAAAATTCCTGTTCCGGCTTCCCAGTTACGAGGTTATATTTTAAGATTCGCGAAGGACTTGCCACCTTGATGTCAGCGACAGCACCATCCTGAACCAAGGCATTTTCTGTAGCTGTAAACAAATACTTTTGGTCAGGGGTAAGCGTCAAGCTTTCAAAGGCTAAGTTATTGCGAATTCCGCTATCTTTAGCCGCTGTTGGTAAAAACTTCTGAGGAATTAGCAGGGTTTGAAGTTGCTGACCTGCCAAAGAAAATTCATTAACGAAAGGATTAATTAATTGGTTAGCATCTCCTTCAGAAGAGATAAATAGACTTCCCTTGCTAGTTAAGGCAATGCCTTCTGGGTCGAGACTTAAAGGAGCAAAAGGTTGATTGTTTATATTCAACAAGGTTGTTACGTCTACAGGCGTCACTCCACCCTGCTTTAAAGAACCCTGAGAAATATCAATTTTGAGGGTATAAAACCGAGATGGTGCCTTTTCGCTCCGGTCATCAGAAATGCTGTAATAAACGTTTTTACTGGCATCGTAAGTAATTCCTGATAGCCCTCCCAATTCAGTTCCCTGAAATGAAAAACCAGTCGGAAAAGTGGATTGTCCTAAGTAATCGACGCCGGTTATTTTGAATGCCTGAGCGGGATGTGCTGTCAGAAGTGCAGCGGTTAATCCACCAATAAAACAGAAAGATGTAAAAAATTTATCGATCTTGCTCATGATTGCCGGTGTTAAATTAAGCCATTTACACCAGCACCGTATCATCATAAAAATAAGATTTTTTTAAGAGAAGGTTATAAGAGAGTTGAATTGGAAAAATTGGGTGCTGGAACGGTTACTCCCGTGCATCCAAATGAGCCGCATCCTGCATAAAGTCTACCAGCCAGTCTTTCAGGTGACGGGTAGCGCGGCAATCGTCCTCGTTGTAGCGCAGAATGGCGTCGAGGAAAGTGCGATCGCGTGTTTTTAACCATTGATCGTACCAATAGATACACACTTGTCCGTTCGCCCCCGCATCGCGCCACTCAAAACCCAACCAATGCGCGATCGCTTTTAAAGCATAACTTTCGACGGGCAGTGTCACCATCCCTGTTACCCACTCGTGGATATCCACAAAGCGCGATAGCACCGGACGTAGCCTCTCCAGCGGGGTGTTGTAGCATTTAGCCAGCCGCTTCATCGTCAGGATTTCGTAGTCGCAGAAATGGAAAATGGGAGCCTGAGGATAAGTCCAAACCAAATCTAAAAATTGCTGCCAAACCAATTCTTCGTCGCTGGGTTGTTCTGCTAAGAAAGGATAAAACGTTTCTGTATTAGCTTGACGGTCTACCACTAAAACTCCCAGCAGATAATCCAGTTCTAGCGACGGTTCTGCTTCAATATCAAAGTAAAGTTCGATAGGTGAAAGGAGAGAAGATGGATTGTCCATCACCCATTCTGCTGTTTTAGTGGTTTTAGCGATCGCAAAAGGTTTCTCCAGAAGCATCGCCCGATTCTCCACTACTGATTGCGCTTGCTGTACTAGCTGTTGCGCTACCTCCTCTCCCAAAGCTGGCTCCAAAAAAGCCGGACTGACACCTGCCAGAGACTCCCGACTCGTCAGTTCAAGCGTCTGCAAATGCTGATAGCGACTCGGCGTTACACCCGGAATCAAAGAGAGATGTTGCTGTTCTTGAGCGATCGCATAACAGTGATTTAACCAAGGGCAAAGATTGCACCGCTGACGGGTAATGAATACCTCTGGCTCTTGCCGAGACAGGAGCATTTCGATACACTCCTCTACAAGTGCCTGCATCATCGGCACCCATTTACTCAAATTGACTGCATAAGCCTTTTTTTCCCGTAATCGCAGCCAAACCGTATCCGGCAAAACCCCCTGAACAGATGCCAGCAGATGAGCGTGAAAAGCTGCAACCGTTTGATATTCCAGCTTAGGACGCCGACCTAAATGAATGTCACTGGGAACGTAAATCCAATCGCCAAAGTTTGATTGTCCGGGTTGTTTAACCAAAAAATCGGGACAACTCACGAGGGTCACTGTCTTCGGAAGGTGCAAGAAGGATTCATCCTCTATCCTTACTTCTTCCTCTTTCAGAAGCACGCCTCGGTAAATTAGCTCAACGCCCTCTTGCATCAAGGCAATCGTGGCATTCGCACCAGCGTGCCAATCTCCCCAAGCGTAATTGGGTTTGTGATAAGTCTGTCCCGCCAGAATGGTTTGCTGGAGAGCATACCGATCCTGTTGCAATTTGGCGCGAAAATCACTTTGAAAATCCTGCTGGGTAGGATCTCCATATAAATCGAGAAAAGACCGGCGACTACAACGTTGGTAGTGCCGCAACATATTAACAGTTAGCAGCATGACTTCAAGCTAACAGAGAATGAGTGAGCTTTCGCGATCGCTCTTATCGCACTCAGGCTAAATGGTGCTAGACAGACAAAGCCTGACGAGAGCGGACTTGTAGAGATACGATTTATCGCATCTCCTACGTGTAGATTTTGACAGCGCACCATCGGTTAGAGTAGTGGCGATTTTGAGCGTGAGGGTGTAGGCATGGCTAAGCGTAGCAAACGGCAGTTGATTGGGTGGCGATCGCTCTTATTGTTACTTCCTATATCGTTTTCAGCTTCTATCTATCGTAGTTTGGCGTTATTTGTAACTGTTCTATTGTTGTCATCAGTGAGGGCACAGGCAACCAGCGTTTCAATCGCCCAACAGCCAGCAACTTCCTCGCCAAATACAACGACTACCGATCGGCAACAAGCCTATACACGAGCACAGCAACTATTTGAGCAAGCAGGGCAACTACGGCAGCAAGGAACAGCAGAATCTCAGCAACAGGCACTTGCCAAATACGAAGAAGCTTTGAAACTTTGGCAGGAATTAGCTGTTAACGAAGCTCCGACCTATGCAGCTCGTGGTTTTGAAGCTTCGACTCTTCTTGCCATCGGCACGATCTACTATATTCAGAGCGAACCTCGCAAGGCACTGGACTATTTCGAGCGAGGATTAGCCATCAGGCGCGAGTTAAAAAACAGTCTTCAAGAAGCGATCGCTCACGCCTCTACCGATAATGCTGGCTCCAACTCGGACGACCAACAAAAACTGCTCGACTCCTATAAGCAAGCACTTGTAACCACCAACGTTGGGGAAGCTTCCCTGCTCGATTCTCTCGGCAATGTTTACTACAGCTTGGGCAAAATGCAAGAAGCGCTCAAATATCACAATCAAGCCCTGTCGCTGTTTCAAGCTGAGAAACAACCCTCTCGTGAAGCTATTACGCTCAACAACATTGGTGATGTCTACTTTAAGCTAGGCGAAACTCAATCAAGCCTCAGCTTTTACAATCGAGCGCTGGTAATCCAACGTGCCGAGAAGGATACTGCCGCACAAGTCCAAACACTTCAGAATATCGGTCTGAGCTACATCAACTTGGGCGAATCGCAACAGGCGCTTGAATCTTATGAACAAGCACTAAAAATCCAACAAGAAAGGAAGGATTTGGCTGGGCAAGCGGATATCCTCAGCCAAATTGGCTTGCTCAACTACTCATTGGGCGAGCATCAGAAGGCGCTGAACTCCTATAACCAAGCGCTGGAACTCCAACAAGCAGCACAGGAAAATCTATCTGGAACAGCTTTAACCTTCAACCTTTCTCAGCAAGCTGGGATTCTCTCAGGTATCGCTAGCACCTACGCCTCATCAGGATTTGGCGATTATTCCAAAGCGCTGGACTTTTATAACCAAGCGCGATCGCTTTTGCAAAAGGCGGGAAACCGATTTGGGGAAGCGACAGTCCTCAGCTCAGTCAGCTATGTCTACAACCAATTAGGGGAAATGCACAAAGCCCTCGATGCATTAAACCAAGCGCTCGTGCTGTGGCGTGCCATTCCCGCTCCCGCTAGAGAAGCTTTTACCCTCCGTAACATTGCTGATATCCATAATTCAATGGGTAAGCCGCAACAAGCGCTCGACTTATACAACCAATCCCTCGATATCCAGCGTCGGGTGAACGATCGCACTCAAGAAGGCGTCACTCTTAATAGCATTGCTGGAGTCTACCAGGCGTTAGGGGATTATCAGCTCAGTATCGATACAAACACCAAAGCACTAGAGATATTTAAAAGCATTGGCGATCGCACCAGGCAAGCTTCAACCCTTGACGACATTGGCTTTGTCTACCAAGAAGCGAAAGATTATGAGGAGTCGTTGGAGTATCACAACCAAGCGCTGGCTCTAGCAAGAGAAAATAACGATTTCTTGCGGCAAGCCAGGATACTCGCCTCTATGGTTAGAGCCTACGAGTCATTAAAGGATTATCCCAAGGCGCTTGATGCTGCTAAACAATTACTTTCACTGTCGCGCCAACAGAAGGACAGCTTTTGGGAAGCCATGTCCTTCGTTATGACTGGCAGGGTGTATCTGGCATCGGGAGATTATCCCAAAGCACTGGAAGCCACCCAAAAGGCAGTGACTGGGCACCGGAAGGTGGGGACTCGCCTAGCAGAAGCCAACGCCTTGCGGAACCTGGGCAAGGTTTACAATGCGTTGAAGCAGTACGAAAAAGCGCTTTCAACCTATGATCGGGAACTAGCACTACGGCGGTTGATGGGCGATCGTGCGGAGGAAGCATATATACTCTATGAGGTTGCGATTACACAACGCGACAAGGGTAATCTCAACGAAGCTCGTACCCAAATCGAAGCAGCGATCAAAATCGTTGAGGATATCCGTACCAGAGTTACTAGCCCAGAACTGCGTACTTCCTACTTTGCCTCGGTGCAGAATTACTACCAGTTCTACATCGACTTGCTGATGCAACTGCACAAAAAAGAGCCTTCTATTGGGTACGATGCTCTGGCACTGCACGCCTCGGAACGCGCTCGTGCCCGGAGTCTTTTGGAACTCCTAACAGAGGCTAATGCCAATATTCGCCAAGGAGTCGAGCCAAAACAGCTGGAACAAGAGCGCACCTTGCAGCAAAAACTTGATGCTGTCGAGAAACGCCGAGTTGAGTTACACAGTAGCAACCCCGCCAAAGAACAGGTAGAGAAAATTGAACGAGAACGAGAAAACCTCTTAGAAGAGTATCGGCAAGCTCAAGCTGACATCCACGCTAAAAGCCCTAGCTATGCCGCCCTCACTCAGCCAAAACCCCTCACCTTAGCAGAGATTCAGCAGCAGGTTCTGGATGACGATACCCTGCTTTTGGAATACTCGCTAGGCGAAGAACGCAGCTATCTATGGGCAGTCACCAAGACTGGCATCACCAGCTACGAACTCCCTAAACGCGCCGAAATTGAGTTAGCGGCGCGAGGTTTCTATGAACTTTTGAATACCCCTGGCTATCGCTTGGAAACCCGAAAGCCGACTGATAAACGGGGAGGCATTGCGGTTGAACTCGCTCCCGCTAGCACCGAAGTCGTAACCAAACTCAGCCAGATGCTCTTGGGGCAAGTGGCTGGGAAACTAGATAAGAAACGATTACTCATTGTCAGCGAGGGTGCATTGCAGTATGTCCCCTTTGCCGCGCTACCAGTACCAACGCAGCCAAGCACAGAAAACAAAGCCAATCCTTCCACCTCATCCACTCCACTGTTAGTCAATTACGAAATCGTCAATCTGCCCTCAGCCTCCACGCTAGCCGTGTTAAGACACGAACAAGCTGGGCGCAAACCTGCTGCTAAGGCTGTGGCGGTGCTAGCCGATCCCGTCTTTGGCAGTGACGATGAGCGAGTCAATAAAGCAAAAAGGCAGACAGAGAAGCAGGGGAGTATCGGAGAAAACCTTGCACTCAGTGCTTTAGCAAGATCCGCTAGAGAATCGGATGTCACTTTTAAGCGTCTACCCTTTACCCGGCAAGAAGCGGAGGAGATTCTATCCCTGGTACCAGCCGCAGAACGCAGGCAAGCCTTCGATTTTGCTGCCAATCGCGCTTCTGCAACTAATCCAGAACTCAGCCAGTACCGAATCGTGCATTTTGCCACTCATGGCATCCTTAATAGCGTGCATCCAGAATTATCAGGGGTGGTGCTGTCTCTGCTAGATGAAAAAGGCGAATCGCAGAATGGTTTCTTGCGACTGCACGATGTTTTCAATCTCAACTTGCCAGCTGAACTGGTGGTACTGAGTGCTTGCGAAACGGGATTAGGTGAAGAAGTCAAAGGCGAAGGATTAGTAGGCTTGACACGCGGCTTTATGTATGCGGGTGCGCCGCGAGTGGTAGTGAGTTTGTGGAGTGTTAGCGATCGCGCAACATCCGAGTTAATGACCAAATTTTACAAAGGAATGCTGGAAAAAAATCTACAGCCAGCAGCGGCATTGAGAGCAGCACAGATAGAAATGTGGCAAAAAACGGAATGGAAAGCACCCTATTACTGGGCAGCTTTCGTGCTGCAAGGCGAGTGGAAATAACAACCGAACTGTATCGCTTCTAGCTCCCTCAGGAGTTACACAGTTGGCTTAAGAATGAAACGAGGAGCCGCCAAGTAGTGACGAACAGCATCTCGCACAATCCTGCGTTGCAATCAGGAAGTTAATGTAATCGGGTTGGTTGACTTTCGCTGGCTTCATTCCTAAGTAGTTCTACCTCACCTCCCCTTGTTTCTCAACTGCGTAACTACTGAATCTTTATGAAGCTGGAATAAAGCTCAACTCTCCACTGATTTCAGGATAACTTATAAGTTTTAATTATGAATTAAATGAATTTACGTATTTATACTTAGGCAAGCTTTAGAAAAATTGTCCATCTATGATTTATTTTTTTCATCAAGTCTCCCATTTTTACTAACTTTCATGGCTAGACAAGCCGTTGGTAGGTCACTCTAATAAAATTACATTTAATAAGTCTTTACATATATAAGCTGTTTATATATGGATACTTTTTATTTTTTCAGTAAAGTCTACGTGGAATTACTAGAAATTCACAGAGGAGAATAGTAGGCTTCCTTTTACGGCTGAGTTGTATTCAATACCTGGCTAGGGCACCTTTAATTGCAACTTAGTAGGCAAGGAATTCTAACTGCTGGGTCTGTCTACATTCTCGGCTTCAACTTAATTCTGCATGAGAGGAACACTTTATGAGTTTAATGAGAAAAGTTACAGGAATTGTCGGGGGAGCAGCGTTGCTCACAATGGGTATAAATTCAGCTCCCTCTGAAGCTGCTTTGTTGGACTTTTCTTTAAGAAGTTTTAGAAAAGAAATTTCTTTTACTTTAGATACCTCGGTGACAGATCAGGATTCTTCTCCAACCGCTGGTTTCTTCCCAAACGCGATATCAGACCTTAAAATAGACGGTTCGCCAGTTCCATATTCTGATACGGCAAATGTGAATACTAGAGCGACTACTTCTGCGGGGTTTGGCGGTGGAATTGGGCCAGGAGAGTTTTCTAGTTTGAGCTTCTTTTTCAGAGGTTTTGATTTAAATTTACCGGATCCAGTCCCCATTCCTACCTCTTATTTCTTTGTTTTCTGGTTTGATAATTTTTCTTTAGTTAATCAACTCTCTAGTGACCCCAACGACTATGCATTACGCATTGGTTACGGAAGAGAAGATACTATTGGCTCTCTCCGTACAGATATTCTTCCAGAACAGCTAACTGTGACGCTTCGTCAAGCGCCATCCCCCAATCCTGTTCCGGAACCCAGTGCGATGGCAGGTCTTTGTGTCTTAGCCCTGAGCTTCTTATTAAAGAAGACTGCTCAAAAAGCTTAAACAGGGCTTACGCAGCAGCAATTTAAACTGAGGAGATCAGCTTCACCAAACTCGACTACTGCCAATATCTACTGAGCAGTCCTGTCAACAACACGGTCACGAACTTGACCGATCATCTTGAGGGTATTAGCCATGATCGCATCAATCGCTATCTGCGTGGGGAGAAGTTGACGCCTCGAAAGTTGTGGGACGACACCGTGGAACCCCTTCTACAACCGTCCGAGAATGCCTAAGTGCTATTAAATGATACGGTTCTAGACAAGCGTTATTCAGACTCGATTGAACTGGTCAGGCGACAATACTGGTCAGGCGGCAATACAGTGGGAATGAGCATCGCGTGATTCGGGGCATTGGCTTGACGCCGCTGTCTGTACGTCAATGGTGAAACTGGACTGAAATGTCCCTTGCGTAAGCCCTGTCCTTTACAAACTCAAGGGGAGGCGAACCGTGAAACTAGACCCCATCCCTTCCTGACTTTCTACAGTAATATTACCCCCCATCATCTGGCAGAAGTGACGGCTAATTGCCAATCCCAGTCCAGTACCCCCATACTTTTTGGTAGTCGAGGCATCTCCTTGCATAAAGGCTTGAAACAATTGCTGTTGTTGTTCATCCGAGATCCCAATCCCGGTATCGGCGACCCGAAAAAGGATGAAGGACGTTTTTAAGGATGAAGGATGTAGGGTGGAGGAATCAGAGTTTCGGGTTTTTAGACTTGCTGCTGATAGTTGACTCTGGGCGATCGCGCTTTCATCTTTCTGCACCGTCAGCGTCACTTTACCTTGCTCGGTAAACTTGGCAGCATTGGAGAGCAAATTAAACAATACCTGCCTCACCTTAATCTGGTCAGCGTACATGGTGCCCAGATTCTCGTCACAATGAACGTCTAAGACATTTCCATTCTTCTCTACTAACGGTTTTACTGTTATGACAACGCTAATAATCAACATTTTGATATCAAACGTTTCCGGGTAGAGAGTCATTTTCCCGGCTTCAATTTTCGACAAGTCGAGGATGTCATTAATCAGTGCCAGAAGATGTTTGCCAGCAGAGTTAATTGATTGAAGATCGCTAATAAAATCTTCATCGCTTAAGCCGAGATCCTGGGCATCTTCTTCGAGAAGTTTGCTCAAGTTAATGATGGCATTCAAGGGTGTACGCAGCTCGTGGCTCATATTCGCCAGAAACTGACTTTTGGAGGTACTAGAAGCTTCAGCTAATTCTTTCGCTTGTTGCAATTCTTTGGTTCGCTCGGATACCCGTTCGATGAGATGATTCAGAGAAGTGGCTAATGACCCAATTTCATCGCCAGTGGTGACAGGGGCACGCAGATCAAAATTAGATTCCCGTGCTACCTGCTGAGCCACTTGAGTAACCGTGACGACTGGCTGTGCGATCGCGCGACTGGTACGCAGCGCCATCGTCCCTGCGATCGCAACCGAAACAAGCATACTCAAGATAATAATGATTTTCTCCAGTCCTTGAGCATTCTCCATCACTTCTCTCCCTTGCTGCTCCTGCTTTTGAGCCATGTCAAGGAGGGTACTCAATTGTGCATTGAAGCGCTCTAAAGTCATCGCTGACTCCCCACGGATCGCGATGAGTAGTTGCCGTCGCGCTGACTCAACCGCCTTTGGCTGCAATTGCAATTGGTCAATTGGTTGCAAGCTAGACTCAGTTTGCTGAACGTAGGAGTCCAAAGTAGTCGTGTAAGCCTGCAATAATTCCTGTATTGTGTCGGGGGTTGCTGCTAACCAGGCAGGGTTGCTCTTGATGAAGCGTTCAATTTCCAACCTCAACTTCTTAGCTTTGCTAACACAGTCGAAAAATTGCGCTTTTTCCAATTGCAGCTGTTGTGAATCCTCTAGTACAGCAGCTAAATGCGAACCATGTAATTGCACCTCGATGACCGCATCCTTAAAATTTCCGAGCAGTTGTGCTTGTACGTGGGCATCATTGAGTTGTTTGACGCCTTGCCCTTGGTAATAGTCTGCGATTACTAACCCAGCTAGCGAACCGAAAAAGCCAATCGCAATTGCTAGGAAATAGCCGTAGCCAATCTTTTGGTGGATGCGCCAAGAACTGGCTTTCGGTTTCCAAGGTAAGAGAGATTTTAGCGAGTGGCGGTCGGTCGAGAGCGACTGAGTCGCTAAAACTTTTTGGCTCTCTGTGGTGTCGTCAGCAGCGGTTGGCTCTTGAGGTTGCATCAGCACAAATTCCTTGCCTTGCTGCTAAAAATGACCAAATCAGCCCTATTAGATCGAGTCGAGTCTCGCTCGACCCTTAGCTCCACTTCTTTTATAACAGCACCACCGCTGAGCCAATGTGATTTGTATGGTGTTTTAAACAAGATCGAGGAAAGGGTTAAGTTTCCAAAAATGTAACCTAAAGCACTACTCGAAAGCTACAGTGCCAGATTAGGAACACGAGATTATTTGTTGTTCTAATTTGTGTTCCAAAATATGAATCGCTTTCTCCCGTGTAGTGCTAAGCCGAATTTCTGGAATCGTGTAAAAATTGTTTCTCTAGCGCTGGGTATCCTCAGCCTGAGTGCCTGCCAATCTGCCCCGACGCTAGAGAAACTACCCAGAAGCCTGACTGTCTCCGGAAAAGGAGATGTCAGCATTCCGACAACGATCGCGCAAGCGCGTTTGGGTGTGGAAGTTCAGGGGAAAACTTCTCAGGAAGTTCAGCAGCAAGTCGCCCAACGCTCTTCTGCGGTAGTGAAACTGCTGAAATCCCGTCAGGTGGAAGAACTAAAAACGACTGGGATTACTCTCGCTCCTAACTATAGTTTCAAAGACGGTAAGCAAACCCTCAATGGATATATCGGCACCAACATTGTAAGTTTTCGGACTGGTCATGAAAAAGCCGGGACGCTGTTAGATGATGCCATCAAAGCCGGTGCAACACGAATTGATGGCGTTAATCTTGTTGCTGCGGATGAAGCAATCGCGCAGGCTCAACAGGAAGCGATTAAAAAAGCCTCCGAAGACGCCCAAAAGCAAGCAGCAGCGGCGTTGGGGGCACTCGCTCTCAATCAGCGAGAAATTGTCAGCATTCAAATCAATGGAGTCAATCCACCACAGCCAGTCATCGCCTCCGAGCAGGCTTTATTATCCCCTCGAAATCAGGCTGCTGACACGCCGGTTGTGGGTGGCGAACAGAAGATTATTTCATCCGTTACCTTGCAAATTCGCTATTAAAGAGCGGCTTAACGTTTCAGGATGCGTCCAATCCAAATTACACCTAAAGTCCCTAACCCAAACCAGATAGCCACGATAATAAAGGCAACAATCCAATTCGTAGGTTTATCTTGAGCGATCGCGCTTGTTGCTCTTTCCCGACAATCCGCCATCACGGCTGGGGGAATCATCTTCAGTACCAGCCAAATTCCCAGCGGCACAAGAATCAGATCGTCTAGATAACCAATGACTGGGATAAAATCTGGAATGAGATCGATCGGACTAAAGGCATAGGCGACGATCAACCCAGCCAATATCCTTGCATACCAAGGAACTCTGGGATCTTTACAAGCCAAGTAAATTGCGTAGGTTTCTTTTTTCAACCGATGGAGATGTTGTTTCCATCCCTGCATTTGCGTTGACCTGAATGAACGTTAAACGCTAATGAAGCTGTAGCGATCGCTCACTGCAATACTTGAATAAGTTGCCACTCTCGGACTTTCCCGATCGCTCGGTAAGGCGAGGATAAATTGGCGAGTTGTTCTGACCTAATCCAAGCGTAGCTAGACGGTTGCAGCTCTGAAACTTGTTTAACCTGTTTCGCCAAATCGGGAGTGTAAAAGCATAGTAGCACTCCAGTTTTTCCCGTTCCTCTGATCCAATTCACTGGATGAGTTTGTAACACAGCAGCAATTTCCGGCTGCTGCATTAATGCCTTGATCTCAGGGTTGTAATCTCCAATTAAACCCGTGCTTCCCGCTACGGCTAAAGCAAACCAAGGTCCTACCAACCAAGCTGCTAACCAATAACGAGCCGTTAAAAACTTCTTGCCAAAGTAATAACGACCTATCCACACCACTGGTAACATTAGCCAACCCAACCCCAAACCAAGAGCGATCGCTCCATACTTTTGTATTTGTGCGTCCCCTTTCACGGCAGGAATCGGAAAACTACCGTACAACGCCACACCTGCTAACACTAATAAGCAAGCTAACCCCCCAAAGGCATAACTGAGATTTTGCGGAAGCCATTTTCGCGGCGATTTGTTCTCATAAATTATGGCAAGCCAATCCAAAGCAAGTCCTGCCAATAAAGCCACAAAAGGATAAAGAGCCAAAGCATAATGGGGCAAACGAGTCGAGAAAAAACTGAGTTCTACAAACAGAATCAGCGGAAGGAAAACTAATATTAGCTTCTGTCGAGGAAGTAGATTTCGCAAACAAATGCCTATAC
The DNA here is from genome assembly GCF_039961975.1 of Trichocoleus sp. DQ-A3. Taxonomy (NCBI): domain Bacteria; kingdom Bacillati; phylum Cyanobacteriota; class Cyanophyceae; order Leptolyngbyales; family Trichocoleusaceae; genus Trichocoleus; species Trichocoleus sp. DQ-A3. The sequence goes on from NZ_JAMPKC010000012.1 coordinate 64,124, forward strand.
CTAATAGGCTGAAAAAAGGCCAGGGAAAAGCTTTGGCTGGAACATTCCAGAAATAGTAAGGCCAAGTATTTCCATCACTTTCATCTGAGCTAAGCCTGAAAATAAACTGGAACAATTCCTGAAAAGTATCTTTGTCATAGTACAGCCAGCCATTCAAAAGCCAGACGATTGTTGGGCTGAAGCCAACTGCAAAGCCTAAATAGAGCATGGGATTCGAGAGATGTCGGTGACGACGATGCTCCCAAATTAGGTAAGGTAACAGCGCGATCGCTGGCAAAAAAATCATATAGCTTCTGATTAAGAAGCCCAGGCCTAAACTTATACCAGCGACGAAGCTCCAAAAACCTTGATATTTTGGATGTCGTTCAGCTTTTAATAAAGACCAAATACCCAAAAGTGCCATGCAAACCATCGGCACATCTGGAACGGCTAATCGACTATATTGAAACCAAAAAAACTCAACACTTAGAATTGCCGCTGCTAACCATGCGGCTCGTTTACTTAACAAAATTGTCCCAATTTCATAGACCAATATCACGCTAATGATGCCAGCAATGATGCTCGGTATTCGCGCAGTTACCTCACTAATGCCGAACAGCGAGAATGAACTGGCAATCAACCAATAGGCACCGGGAGTTTTACCATAATTAGCGATAGAGGGCTTTAACCAGTTGCTAGACTCCACTATTAATTTAGCTCGCCAAGAGTAAAGTCCCTCATCATGCGCCATTAGGCTTTGCTGTTCGTGACTGAATAGCAATAAAGGGACTGACCAAAGTAACAAGGTCAAATAGGGTAATAATGCCTGTAGGCGAGAGATTTTAAGCATTTGACTTCTCATTAAGCAGTCATTTTATTTAGTTGAAAATTAGCCTAGAAGATTTTAATGTTTTTTTATCTAAACTTTTTTGTTGACCCTCACAAAAAAGCCGAGAGGAAACTGCTTTTTTCAAAGCAAGCATCTCTTCGGCTTTAAGCTTCGAGGTATTCAGGTACTTGAAGTACAAGGGTTAAGCAGTCGCTTCACACTCGGTCATTGCTTCCCGCAGGAGTGCTGCTTTGTCAGTTTGTTCCCAAGGCAAATCTAAATCCGTCCGTCCAAAGTGACCATAAGCAGCGACATCTTGGTAGAAACGACCGCCGCGATCGCTGGGTAGGTGACGTAATTTGAATTCTTGGAGAATCCCCGCTGGGCGCAATTCAAAGTTCTGTTTCACCAGTTCCAGTAAGCGCTCATCGTCTACTTTGCCGGTACCGAAGGTTTCTACCAAAATACTGACGGGTCGAGCAACACCAATTGCATAGCTCAACTGGACTTCGCATTTTTCTGCCAAGCCAGCCGCCACAATGTTTTTAGCCACATAGCGACAAGCGTAAGCCGCACTGCGGTCTACTTTTGTCGGGTCTTTTCCGGAGAAGGCACCGCCACCATGACGGGAGTAGCCGCCATAGGTATCAACAATAATTTTCCGTCCGGTCAGACCAGAGTCGCCTTGAGGTCCCCCGATGACGAATTTGCCAGTGGGGTTGACTAGAAAGCGGGTTTCTTCGTCCGGCTGAATCGCCATATCCGCAAAAACGGGTTGTACAACCGCCGCCCACAAATCTTCTTTAATCTTGGCTTGGACTGCGGATTGCTCGCTAATTTCACCAATGTTGGCGGTGTGCTGGGTGGAAATCAGGATGGTGTCAATCCCAACGGGTTTCCCACCTTCATAGGCAACCGTTACTTGAGTTTTGCCGTCTGGACGCAGGTAAGGCAATTGTCCAGTTTTCCGAACTGCTGCAAGGCGGCGAGAAATTCGGTGTGACAAACTGATCGGCAAGGGCATCAGTTCCGGTGTCTCGTTGCAGGCGAAGCCAAACATGATGCCTTGATCGCCAGCGCCAATGGCGTCTAATTGGTCGTCGCTGGCTTCTTCGCGGGTTTCCTGCGCGGTGGTAACACCTTGGGCAATATCTGGGGATTGTTCATCCAAGGCAACCAAGACTGAGCAGCTGTTGGCAGAGAAGCCATTATCGGCATCGGTGTAGCCGATCTCTGCAATTTTTTTCCGGGCTAAGTTAACGAAATTTACTTGAGCTTTGGTGGTAATTTCACCTGTGATTAGCACTAAGCCGGTGTTGACGACGACTTCTGCGGCGACGCGGCTGCTGGGGTCTTGTGTCAGTAGCGCATCTAGAATGGTGTCAGAAATCTGATCGCAGATTTTATCGGGATGACCTTCAGTAACAGATTCAGACGTAAATAGGTAGCGACGAGACAAGGGCAATTCCTCCTGGGATGATGGCTCTTGCTAGGGCAGTGATTTGAGTTAAGTTAAGCTATTTTAACCTGCGATCCTAAAAACATTGAGACGCGATCGCTATAATAGTCAATTTCTTTGATAAAGCTTTGATGAAGCGAATCGGCTGCCCTACGTATTTGGCGTTACACTGGGAAGACATCGGGGATCTGCTTGTAGCGGGAATTTTTCGATGATTTCCATCAGAATAGTCGCTCTTGGTGGACACGAAAGCGATCGCGCTCATGCCAATTACAAATAAATCGGTGACGCTGAGACGGTGCTAGTGATGACAGCAATTTTACCGACAGCCCAACCGCAGAAATCTTTTCCCCTAGTGCCGATGGTGAACCAGTAGCAGAAACCTATGACCATCTCTATGCCATTTTGACGACTTTGGAAGTCCTCAAACAATACTTGGCAGAGCGTCAGGCAACTGTTCTTGCTAACCAGTTTCTTGACTATTCCCAAGGCTTTCCTAAAAGGGAAACTACTTGGCTTTTACCGAGAAGATACTGGGGAAAAGTTGCTAATTGCCGATGAGCTAATGCAGGCGCTAAAGCGGGAAACTCAGAGGCGACAGCAGGCAGAAGAACAAGCCGAACAAGAACGCCAACGAGCCGAACAAGAACACCAACGAGCCGAACAAGAACACCAACGAGCCGAACAAGAGCGCCAGCAGCGGGAATTTGCTCAACAACAGCTTGCTGATCTGGAAAACCTGTTAGCTCGTTATCGCGATCGCTTTGGGAATTTGCCTGATAGCTAATGGCTAACGGGTGTCAGGGGTTCTCACCGATTAGCCATTAGCATCCAAAATTTGAATTTCGTCGAGTTGCGCGATCGCGACATCTGCACTCTCTAGATGTGCTGCCTCTGGTTTTCCCCAGCAGATACCAATACAACCAGCCGCACCCGCCTGACGTGCCATCTGAATATCTCCGGCAGAATCTCCCACCATCAGAGTATTGCTGGGTGAAACTCCCAGTCTCTGGCAAGCTTGCAAAAATAAGGCTGGATCGGGTTTAGTGGGACCTTCATCAACTCCCATCTCTAGCTGGATATAGGGCGAGAGCTGATGACGCTTGACAAATGCTTCTACTCGTGAGGTAGAAGCAGCTGATAAAATTCCTAATTTTAAGCCAGCTTGAAACAGAAGTTGCAGCACTTCCAAGGAACCGACAAATAAGGGGGAAGGGGCAGCATCTTTTAGAAATTGGTCGGCTTCATTAAAGGCGCGACGAGCGATCGCTCTTGATTCCAACCACCCCCGCCCGGTCTCAGCAATATAAGCAGCAGCAGCAATTTCATTCTCTCCATGACTGCCTACGGCTAATAACCCCGTCGGATCGAGAGTATCTCCATTAATGCCAAACGCCATCAATAAAGGATCTCCGGTTCCGGGAATTTGGGCGTCTATAATGCGCGATCGCTTTTGCCCCAACTTTCTCAAAAATGACTCCGAATCTTCTAGGGTGCCGTCCTTGTCAAAAATTACCGCCTGGATATTCGGGAACGTGACCTCTCGACAGCGAATTGTTACCAAAATTTCCCCCTCAACTCATTAAACTGCAATAAAAAAAGAGGGAAATTCCCTCTTTGGTCATCACTAATTTCAAACTTCAAATCTGAAATGTCTTTCCCCTAACAAAATTACTCTTGTTCTGTAGCGGGTGTCAGCTCTTTAGCTTCGATAGCTTCGATCTCAGACGGCTCTTCTTCCTCTTCTGTAGCGGGTGGCACCTCTTCAGCTTCGATAGCGGGGGGCACTTCTGCCTCTTCTGTAGCAGGTGGCACGTCTTCATCTTCGATAGCAGGTAGCGCTTCTTCGTCAGAAACGCCGATTTCTATAGAAGGTATCGTAGTGCCTTGCAGCTTGGCTCGCATCTGCTCCCGATACTTAGCCGCCATTTCTTCCGCCATGTCATAGACGCGATCGCGGTTCTTGATCATGTCGCCCGGTTCTGGCTCTAGCTGCTTGGTGGAGAGCGAAATCCGTCCCCGTTCAGCATCAAGGTCAATGATCATCACTTTCACTTCATCATTGACATTGAAGACGCTGTGAGGCGTGTCGATGTGGTCGTGGGAAATCTCGGAGATGTGCAGCAGTCCGCTGACGCCGCCAATATCAATAAATGCACCATAAGGCTTGATGCCTCGTACCGTTCCAATCACGACCTCGCCCACTTCCAGGCGATTCATCTTCCGCTCGACCAGCGCCCGTCGGTGCGACAGAACTAGACGGTTGCGGTCTTCGTCTACCTCTAAGAATTTTAGCGGTAGTTCTTCACCAACCAAATCTTCCTTGGGTTTGCGAGTGCTGATGTGAGAACCGGGAATAAACCCGCGCAATCCTTCAATTCGTACCAATGCACCACCGCGATTGGTAGCGAAGACAAGCGATCGCACTGTAGCGTCTTCTGTCTGCAACTGCCTGACTCGCTCCCATGCTCGCATGTACTCAATGCGGCGGATGGAAAGGGTTAGCTGTCCATCTTCATTCTCGTCGGTCAGAATGAAAAATTCTCGCGTCTCGTTGGACTGCAACACTTCTTCCGGAGCATCAACCCGATTGATTGACATCTCCTGAATCGGAATGTAAGCCGCTGTTTTAGCGCCAATGTCAATCAGAGCGCCCCTAGGCTCTAAACTGAACACGGTACCGGCGACAATATCACCGGGATTAAAGTGATAGTCGTACTTATCGAGTAGGGCCGCAAAATCTTCGTGAGAAAATCCAATATCTGCTGTAGCGGTTGTTTTCTGATTGACCATGCGTATCGTTTCCTGGTGTTATCTCCGTATTTAACTGTGCCTCCTGTCGATGTACGCCCACGTTTACCGCGTGCAGTTTACACCTACATAGCTCTCTCGCCAAACCTATTGTATGAGATTTTCTAGGAGCGAGAAGTTGTCCAGACAGGATATTATAACTTAATTTGCTCATCCTCCGTTTGGCTAAAATTGCTCCCTAGCAGTAGGTAAGCGGTATTTCAGCTAAAGACTACATCTGAGGCAACAACTACTATTTCTGCATCTGGTTGCGGTACTTTGCCGCCATTTCCTCAGCTTTTTCATAGACTTTCTGAGGATTTTTCAGCATATCACCTAGTTCGGGTTCTAGTGCTTTTGTGGAGAGTGAGACGCGATCTTTCTCAGCATCCATCGAAATTATCATTGCTTTTATTTCATCATCGACCTTAAAAATACTTTCAGGTTTGTCAAAGTCAGCGTGGGAAATTTCGGAAATGTGCAGCAGAGCGTTAATGACTGCAATATTGATAAATGCACCATACGGCTTGAGTGCAAGTACTCTCCCAGTAACAACTTGACCAACTTCTAAATGCTTTATCCCTGCTGGATACAGTGCTAGTCGATGGGAAACAAACAAGCGATCGCGGTCTTCATCTACCTCAACGATCTTGATAGGGATTTCTTCTCCCATTAACTCTTCTTTCGGCTTGCGGGTATCGAGACGAGAATGTAAAACACAGCCGCGCAACCCCTCAACTTTAACTGATACGCCAAAGCGATGAGTTTCAAAAATTATGGCGTAAACTGTGACGTTTTCGGCTTGCATTTGACGCACTCGTTCCCAAGCCAGCTTTTTCTCTAGCTGTCGGATGGAAAGACCAAGTATCAAATTCCCCGCTTCATCGTATTGATTTACAATCAAAAATTCGCGGGATTCGTTCAGTTGCAAGGCTTCTTCTGGAGAGTCAATCTCATTGATTGACATTTCCCGAATTGGGAGAAAAATAGCTGTTGGTGCGCCAATGTCAATTAAAGCGCCCTCCGGCTCCAGAGCGATCGCTTTACCAATTACAACGTCGCCAGGACGAAAGCTAGATAAATTTGAATTCAAAAATGTTCGGCTGTACCTACCGCATCTCTACCGCATACTGTAGCAGCTTTGTCAACCGCTAGTTACTAATAACCAATAAACAAAGAAGCCTGGATTGCTGTGTCACCAGGCTCTGATAAGGAAGGCTTATTATTTTCGAGAGGATCTGTTAGTTCCGTGTCTTCCTCTGTTCCACTGCCATGACTTCGCAGATGATTCAAGGTATCCACAAAATCTCGAATTCCTTGAAACTGCCGATAGACCGAGGCAAAACGGATATATGCAACTTCGCTGATAGATTGCAGACGCTGGAGGACTAATTCCCCAATTTCTTGACTGGTGACTTCTCTGATGATGCGCTGCTGTAATTCTGCTTCAATTTCATCAACCAATACTTCCAGAGTTCCTTGGGGGATGCCGGTTTTTTCACAGGCTCGAACAATCCCACGAATTAACTTGGAACGATCAAAGGAGTCTCGCTGACCTCCCCGTTTGATCACCGTAATTGGAACAAATTCAATGCGTTCGTAGGTAGTGAAGCGATGATTGCACTTCAAACACTCGCGGCGTCGCCGGATACTTTGTCCGGCTTCCGTGGAACGGGACTCAAGGACACGGCTATCGGTGTACTGGCATAAAGGACATTGCATTTTAAAAAGTCCTCGCTTGTTGGATAGACGAGCGTGAGGAAGGATTAGAATTATCTGCCACTTTACTAAAGAAATACCTAAAATTGGAAAAGCTGAGCCGGTTATTATCTTAACCCTTGTGGAAATACAAGGGTTAAGACAGTTGCGGCTCAGTAGCTTTTCCTAAATATTAAGTTGTAGTGCTGCGAGCTTTAGGTGCGAACTACTTCTTCTCAATCCGAGGAGGTTCGCGGAAAGCGATCGCAAAGAAGAGAGTACCCAATGCGAGGGTCAAAATCAAAATGTAAGCAGCGGCTTCCATATCAGAATTTCCTGATTGTTTGCTTTACTACCAGTCTACCTTGTCAAGAAAAACTAAAAAGGCAAAAGGTCAAAGAAAAATACTTAACTTTTGCCTTTCGCCTGATTACATTTCTAGACAGCTTCCTTCTTGCGGGTACTCTTGTCACCCACTTTCTGGAACAGACCCCACTCAACCTGCTCTTCCAGGTCAGCTTCAACCCCAGCAAACACATCCCGGAACAGAGTCCGAGAGCCATGCCAGAGGTGCCCGAAGAAGAACAACAGAGCAAATACAGCGTGTCCGAATGTGAACCAGCCACGGGGACTGGTGCGGAACACCCCGTCAGAATTCAGCGTTTCGCGGTCGAAGGCAAAAGGCTCACCCAGCTGAGCTTTACGAGCAAATTGCTTCACTTTAGCGGGGTCATCAAAAGTTTTCCCATCCAAAGCACCGCCGTATAAGCTTACGGTGACACCCGCTTGCTCAAAGCTATTTTTTGATTCTGCCCGACGGAACGGAATATCGGCGCGAATCACACCGTCTTTATCGGTCAAGATCACGGGGAAGGTTTCAAAGAAGTTGGGAAGACGACGTACCGACAATTCCCGACCTTCAGCATCTTTGAATATTGGATGCCCTAACCAAGCCTGAGCAATCCCATCTCCTTTATTCATTGGACCTGCGCGGAACAAACCACCCTTCGCAGGGCTGTTTCCGACATAGTCATAAAATGCGAGTTTTTCTGGAATTTGCGACCAAGCTTCGGAAGCGCTCGCCCCTTCAGCAATATTGGCTTGAATGCGCCGGTCAATTTCTTGCTTGAAGTAACCGCCATCCCACTGATAGCGGGTGGGACCAAACAGCTCAATCGGAGTTGTAGCACTGCCGTACCACATCGTACCTGCCACAACGAAGGCGGCAAAGAATACAGCGGCAATACTGCTGGAAAGCACAGTTTCGATGTTCCCCATCCGCAAAGCTTTGTAGAGCCGCTCTGGGGGTCGAACTGCTAGGTGAAACAAACCAGCGATAATTCCTACGACACCTGCTGCAATGTGGTGAGCGACGACACCGCCAGGATTGAACGGATTAAAGCCATCGGGTCCCCACTCTGGCGCGACAGGTTGGACGCTGCCAGTGATACCGTAGGGGTCGGAAACCCACATACCAGGGCCAAATAGCCCCGACAGGTGGAATGCACCGAATCCAAAGCACAAAAGACCCGACAAAAGCAGGTGAATGCCAAACATCTTTGGCAAGTCGAGCGCTGGTTGGCCGGTGCGGGGGTCTCTAAACAGTTCCAAATCCCAGTAAACCCAGTGCCAGACGGCAGCCAGGAACAGCAGACCGGAAAGGACGATATGAGCGGCAGCAACGCCTTCAAATGACCATACGCCAGGGTAGTTTCCTGAGCTGCCAGTAATGCTCCAACCACCCCAGGATTCGGTTACACCCAAGCGAGCCATGAATGGCAGTACAAACATCCCCTGACGCCACATGGGGTTCAGGACTGGGTCGCTGGGGTCAAAAATTGCGAGTTCGTACAGGGCCATCGAACCGGCCCAGCCTGCCACGAGGGCAGTATGCATCAGGTGTACAGATATCAATCGACCTGGATCGTTCAGGACGACTGTGTGTACTCGGTACCAGGGTAGTCCCATTGACTACGCTCCTCCTCAGATGAATAAGTGTCTACTTCGACGCTTCTTTTTTTATGTGCGATTTGCCGTTGTTTACCATAATCTAAGCCAGAGAAGCTCTCTTGCAAGACTGCGGGACTGTTTCACAAGGCAAAAGTGAAAATGAAAGATTATGTTACCTACTCTTAGCTTTAAAAGCCATGCCGATTGCAGGCTTTTTGCATGAGAGTTTCGCGTACTTGATGTTTTACCTCGGCAGATGTTACAGACACGATTTATCGTGTCGATAAGGTTTTTGGCCTCGTCACACCAGGTTCACGCCATTCCTAGGTCGGAAGACCGAGGGGAGTTACCATTTAAAGAAGTGTAACTATTGTTAGAATCCATTGCAAGCGGGTTGACAGTTGGGATTAAGGTAGCGATCGCATTCTTAACCTTTCATCCCGACTCCTGGGTGCTGCTGAGTTGGGGTAACGCTGCTGACTCGTTCATTCTCTGGATGACATCTTCAGCATCAATCAAGCGTTTTAGTACCACTTGACCAATATTCTGATTGCCTGAGTCAGTTGAGACATTGGCTGTGGGTTTGACTTCGACCATGAGAATTGCGTCTTCTACTCGATACAGCCACAGTTTTTCACCTTGCTCGAAGATGCAAAGGTTCATTTGCTGAATTTCGGGTTTGCGTCGCCAGGAGTTTTCGTTCCACAAGCCGCCGAATTCCCATACTCGACCGACAGTCCATCCATCAGAAAGGAAAAAATACTTCACGAACTTTCAACTTTCTTTATACAGGCGCTAGATTTGGAAGTTGTTCACCATTAACTACCACTTCTATCACCCAGATGTCCTGGTTATGACGAAATCTGCTCTCCTAGAGACTATAAATTAAACTTATAAGTATATTTCGTTACCCTTTCTCAGGAAACATGGCTAAAGATGCGATCGGGCTTATGTAAGCTTGAGGGGATGCAAAAGGATTCAAGGCGAAGCGAACAAAGCGTCCCTTGGCTAGGGCATCTTAGTTGATGAAGGCGATCGCACTTTATATGATTAAACAAAATATCAGAATATATAAAAAAGGTACTTTAGCTAGACAATGAGTTAATAGAATAAAAAAAGGTACAGTTTTTCCGTACCTTTAAAACTTCTTGGTGTTTGAGATTAGGCATCCAACCAACAAAAAAATTTTCTGTAGTATTAAAATTTCCCCTTGTATGTTTCTCTAGCTCTTTTTGCATCATCCTCTTTCTCTTTTCTTCTCAAATCAGATTCTATCTGAGCAAACTTTATCTGGGATTGCTCATTATCTAGAGCTTTTGAAAGGTGTTCAATTAGTTGGTGTTGCTGTTTTACCTCGGATTCCAGAATTTGAACGCGATGGAGTAGCTCGTTGACCTGCTGTTGCAGCGAAATAGAGTCCACACTTTCCATAAGTGACACCTTGCTTGATGATTATTACTATGTTAACGTTTTTATAGCTTGTAAACGCGGATTCTCTTTCTACAAACCCCTATCTCGCTATCTACAGATTCCCATTACAAGACCTTGAAGTTGAGGAATTTGGATTGCATCACGAGCAGATAAGTTGACTGTAAGATAACCATAAATATCTCCCGCCTCGTCCACCACAACGGGTGGATAAGATGCTCTAGGATTGCAAACACTTTCGTTAGAAACCTGAGAGCCATATCGCCCAACTTTATTAAAAATGCTGGTGGGTGAAACCTCACTTCCATAACGACCAATCTCGTTACTGATAGAGTCAGGATTTAACTCGTGACAGGTAAAGCAGCCAAGGAAAATATTATGATCCTGACCGCCATAAAGTAATAAATGATTACTTGCAAATGCTGGAGAAGACAGTAAAAAAGCCCATGAGGAACCCAGGGCAGCAGTCAAACTAAAAAATCCTAACCTATTCATTAGCGCACTTAATTTTATTGTTTCTGAGAACTTAATTGTGTGGGGTAGAGTAGAACCTCTAAGATACAATCTGCTCCTTTGATACTTAATTCAAGCATGAGCAAGCATTCACTACCCTCAGTATAATTACGGGCTTTTTTGATGTCATCGTCGTGGGTGCTGGACACTCCATGAAGGTGGCATCAAAAGCTACAAGTTCTCATAAACTTCATCATCATTACGCTTACCTATCCTAAACACGCGCACCTCACCCTCTTCAATAGTGTAGAGAATTCGGTACTCTCCCTGATCGACACGATAGCCGCCCGGATAACCTTCTAATTGCTTGCAGTCTTGAGGTCTAGGATTACCCTGAAGAGAAAAGACTTTTTTAGCAACCTGCTTGAACTGTTTAGCTTGTAAATCAAACAAATCTTTTTCAGCAGACTTGGCGAGTCTTAAGGCATATCTCTCACTCATCGAGCGTGCTGTTAAAGTCGAGATTTGTATTATGCAATTCGTTATAACCTACTATGACTTCTTCAAGGGTTACAAACTCTTTATTTTCAGCAATAGCACGGCGCAGCATCGAAGAATCTAAAGCATCTTCCAAAGCCTCAAAACGCTTTAAATCTGCATAGCTGATCATGGCAGCAACTGCTTGACCTTCCTGTTCAATCACAAACCTCTCTCCACGTTCGCCAACACGAGTAATGAGTTCTGAAAACGTTTCTTGAGCTTGGGCTGAGGTTAGTTCAGTCATCCTACACAACTCCTGCCAATCGTAAAATTTAGAGCAAACGCTAACATCAATGCTAACCGCTAAGATTATGTATGAGTCCCAAATGCTCAGATGCTTTCGATGACCATGCACACGCCCGTAGAATTTCAAGATGCTTTTGATGTTGTTGTAGTTGGAGCCGGACACGCCGGTTGCGAAGCTGCCCTGGCGACAGCACGATTGGGCTGTCGTACCCTGCTGCTAACCCTTAACCTGGACAAAATTGCTTGGCAACCGTGTAACCCAGCAGTAGGCGGTCCGGCGAAATCCCAGGTGACGCATGAAATCGATGCGTTGGGTGGGGAAATTGGGAAGATGGCGGATCGCACCTACCTACAAAAGCGGATTCTGAACTCGTCGCGAGGGCCTGCGGTATGGGCATTGCGGGCACAGACGGATAAGCGGGAATATGCAGCGGTGATGAAGGGGATTGTCGAGAACCAGGAAAACTTGACAATCCGCGAGAGCATGGTCACAGATTTGGTAATGGGCGCTAACGATGAAGTGATTGGCGTCGAAACTTACTTTGGCGTGGCGTTTGGGTGTAAAGCAGTCATCCTGACGACCGGGACTTTTTTGGGGGGTTGCATCTGGGTCGGGAACAAGTCGATGTCAGCGGGTCGTGCGGGGGAATTTGCCGCAGTTGGGTTGACAGAAACTTTGAATCGGCTAGGGTTTGAAACGGGACGGCTAAAGACGGGAACTCCAGCACGGGTTGATAAGCGATCGCTAGACTATACGAATTTGGAACCCCAGCCCGGTGATACGGAGGTGCGGTGGTTCAGCTTTGACCCCTCAGTTTGGGTAGAACGGGAACAGATGCCTTGCTATCTCACCCGGACGACACCGGAGACTCACCGGATTATTCGGGAAAATCTGCACTTGTCGCCAGTCTATGGCGGTTGGGTGGATGCGAAGGGGCCGCGTTATTGTCCGAGCATTGAAGATAAAATTGTGCGCTTTGCCGATAAGGAAAGCCACCAGATTTTTATTGAACCGGAAGGACGGGATATTCCAGAACTGTATATTCAAGGATTTTCGACGGGATTGCCAGAGAATTTACAGTTGCAGATGTTGCGGACTCTCCCCGGTTTAGAAAACTGTACGATGCTGCGTCCAGCTTATGCGGTGGAGTATGATTATCTACCTGCAACGCAGTGCTATCCGACACTGATGACAAAAAAGGTGGAGGGACTATTTTGTGCTGGGCAAATTAACGGCACGACCGGGTATGAAGAAGCCTCTGCTCAAGGCATTGTAGCGGGAATCAATGCAGCTCGTTTTGTCCGCAATCAAGAAATGATTGTGTTCCCGCGCGAACACAGTTATATCGGGACGCTGATGGACGATCTGTGTACCAAAGATTTGCGGGAACCTTACCGGATGCTAACTAGCCGCTCTGAGTATCGATTGTTACTGCGCTCAGATAATGCAGATCAGCGCTTGACGCCTCTGGGTCGGGAAGTCGGTTTAATTGATGACCGTCGCTGGGAGTTGTTCCAACACAAGCAAGCGAATATTGCGGCTGAGAAGGAACGGTTGTACTCAACGCGGATTAAGGAGCATGACGAGATCGGGAAGGCGATCGCGTCTGACACCCAACAAGCCATCAAAGGCTCGATTACTCTGGCTGATTTGCTACGACGCCCTGGTTTCCATTACGTTGACTTAGATCGTTACGGACTGAGCAACCCAAGTCTAGACTCCGTGGAGAAAGAAGGCGCAGAAATCGATCTCAAATACTCTGGGTATCTCCAGCGTCAGCAGCACCAAATTGACCAAGTGAGCCGTCATGCAAACCGCCAGCTACCGCCGGATCTAAATTATGCAGCGATCGAGACTCTCTCGAAGGAGTCTCGTGAAAAGTTAGCGCAAGTGCAACCGCTCACGATTGGTCAAGCAGCTCGAATTGGCGGCGTCAATCCGGCTGATATCAACGCTTTACTGGTATATCTAGAATTACGCTCTCGGCAAACCGCCTTGGTTAGCAGCCAGTCATCGTAGAGGCTTTTTTGGTACCGCCTCCTTGCCTGAGTGAGTGGTAAAAACATCAACAACTGACCGAGAGACGAGATTCGTCGCCTCTCTACCCGTTGACAATTGACAAGTGACAAAAAGCATGGTTTGCTAACTGGGTCAAGCCCAATTTAAAGACAAAATTGGCTTGGTCGCCACGGGAAAATATAAGCTAGAAGTAAGGCGTTCTTTGAACCAATCAGTCAGGGAGCATTGACAACTGATTGCCTTAGGGAATAATGTCCCACAATTAGGAATTTATTTACCGATATAAGCCCCATCAAATGTCTTAAGGCTTATCGTTGATTCAGTGTAGCCACGAGAGTGAGCAATCGATGACTCAGGATGTTAGCAATAACCAGAGGGACTCAGCACCCTTGGCAAATTCCACTTCTATCCAACCTTGGTCGGTTGACAAATATGCCGATCAATTGATGGACGACTTGTTTGCAGACATCGACCGGGTTTTGGAGGGCGGCAGCATCTCAACTCCAGAGCAGCCGCAGTCAGAGTATATCTCCTTACAACCTGTCCAAGTTTCGCAAGTCACATTGCCCCCTACCTGGGTTCCACCAGAGGAGCTGCTCCCGGAGCAACCAGACAATACACCCCGCAGTATTGTGCAAACGCCTCTGGCGCTGGATATCAGCGTGGAGGAGATTCAACCCGAAGACAACAAGGATCGTGGGGAAGGCAAATTATTTGAGAAACTCCTGCTGGGACTGGCTTTGACATCGGCGGCAGCTACATTGCTACTGTGGCTGGTGAGCCAGGGCAGGCTCAATTGGCTCTTTTCGCCCCCCGCAACGGTTACACCCGTCAGCCAAGAGGTTCAGTCTAAAGCAGATGAGCAGTTTGTGAACTATATGCAGCGATCGCTCGAAGTCATCGATCGCAAAGCTGACGCGAACAAACCCACGGGAAGTGCCGCCGCGCCCCAAGGGACTAATCTGCCGCCCGTGACAACTGTCCCCGGAAATGCGGCTGGGGCAGCAAGAGGATCGGGTGTTATGGAAAGAGTCTACATTCCCATCTATCCATCACCCCAAAGTCAGTCTGTAGTTCCACAATCTGCCCTAGGACTGCAAGGCGTTTCCCCCTTAGTCCGTCCTCCCTTGCTTCCATCACTACCAAGGCGTCCGGTACCGCCGGTGCGTCCCGCGCCCTCAGTGAGTTCGATGCTGCCAGTGCGTCCCGCACCCTCAGTGAATTTGATGCCGCCAGTGCGTCCCAAACCCCCAGTCAGTCGTCCGGCACCGTCGGTTCGTCCCTCATTGGGTTCCAAACCTCTGACACTGCCTCCGATGGCTGCCACAATGCCTCGGCTTCCCATCCCTGCCTTACCACCCCTGGCACCCCCAGCACCCCCCGCGCCCCCAGCCGCAGTACCCGCACCCAACCCAGCTCCGGCTCCTACGGCGACGCATACGCTTGTGGGAGTATTAGAATTGGGCGATCGCTCTGCTGCTCTATTTGACTTCGGCGGTGTTGCCAACCGCATCCGCGTGGGCGAAAACATTGGCTCTAGTGGATGGACTTTGGTTTCCATCTCGAATCAGGAAGCGGTTATCCGACGCAACGGAGAAGTCCGTTCTGTTTATGTTGGGCAGAAGTTTTAAATGAGTCATTAGAGATCACTCATAAGTCTATTACTAATGACTAATGACTAATGGCTGATGAGCGATCGCGCCTAATTGCTAACATAATGACAAACCTGTAGTGGGAGTTCTTGCAGTGGGTCTATTTGACGATTTCAGCCGGTTTTTAGAAACCCGATTAGAAGAATTCTTGCGGAATAATCCTCATTTGGAATTACAGGCGCTAGAGGAGCAGCTACGGGAACAAGAAGATGATGCCCTTAAGCTGATTGCAGACCTGCAACTGCAAGAGAAAAAATTACAAGATGAAATCCTCTCAACCGCCCAAGAAATTCAGCGTTGGCATGTCCGGATTGAAAAGGCAAAAGCTGCCAACAGGTTCGATTTAGCCCAGCCTGCCCAAGAGCGAGAAGCAGCTCTGCTACGTCAAGGTAATCAACTTTGGGGACAGATGCAAGGGATTAAACAGCGAAGCGAGCAAGCAAAACAGCTACAGCGTCAAATTCAAGTTCGCCGCCAGGAAGTCCATACCAAAGCTGTTCAAGCGCAAGCAGCGCGTACAAGTTCTCAAGCACAGCAGCGTGCGGAGACGGTTGGCTGGAATCAGAATTACCACCGCCCGATCAACAGTGGTCCCGATCCATTAGAGGCTAAATTTAAGCACTGGGAAGCGGACGACGAGCTTGAGCAGTTGAAGCGAAATATCGGGCGGTGAAGAGTTTTTGAGATGGGTAATGGGTAATGGGTAGAAGTGATATTAGCTCTGGTTAATTACCCGTAATAAAAGAACCCCACCCCGCGATCGCCTGCGGCTTCAGCGCTCCTCCCCGCTTGCGGGGTGGGGTTGGGGGTGGGGTTCCTAGAGATTTTTGCACTAGCGAGATTTCATATCTGCGATCGCGCCTCTGGTCACTCCAGCGATCGCTTGCTCCGTTGCCTTGGGTAAGTGATAATATTTCCCCCCTGATTGCTTTGCCAACTCCTTCGCGAAGCCAGTGGAAATAAACTTATTTTCCGTATCAATCACTAACAACTGAATCCCCAAAGCGCGAATTCTGGAAGCAATATCCAACAATTCAGCTTTAATATCGGGCTTTTCCCCTTCCTGTATCGGTTCGCCCAAAGAACGAGCTAAAGGAATATTGCCCCGTCCATCGGTAATCGCCACAATCACCACCTGACCAATATCTCCAGACATCTGAGCATTCATCCCGACGCGCACTGCCTGAGTCAAACCATGAGCCAGAGGGGAGCCGCCGCCACAAGGCAATAGCTCCAGACGCCGCCGCGCTAAGGCAATCGAACGAGTTGGAGGGAGTAGCACATCGGCTTGTTCTCCCCGGAAGGGAATTAACGCCACTTGGTCGCGGTTCTGATAGGCTTCCGTTAGCAGGCGCATCACCGCACCCTTGGCTGACTGCATCCGGTTCAGCGCCATCGAGCCAGAGGCATCGACGACGAAAACGACGAGCGCTCCGGCTTTACGGACTAAGCGCTTGGAGCGAACATCTCCCTGCTCGACGAATACCCGCCGATCTCCTCTTTGTCCTCCCTGACCCAGAGGGGATTGAGCGATCGCAGCGTCGTTTCGCTCCCGCCTTGCCTTTTGGTAGGGTGCAGCAGCTCTGAGCGTCGCGTCAACAGCAATTCGCCGCACCTTGCCTTTCGGCAACATTGGCTTGACGTAGCGCCCTCGATCTTCTGAAATGATGAGACTGCGACTGCCCGACTTGCCGTGACGTTGCGCCATCTGAGCAAAGTAAAGAACGGTGGGGTCGAGGATGACACCCTCTGGATCGAAGACAAATTCTTCCGGAATACTCGACTGATCCTCCTGGGGTTCTTCCGGTTCCTCTTCATCCTTCTCATCCGGCTCATCTTGCTCTTGCTGAGATTCATCTTGGGGCGGTGGCGGTGGGGGAGGCGGTGGAGGCGTTTCGTCTGGTGGCGTCTGCACGACTGTAGCGCGAGGCACGATCACCAATTCCACCGCACGACGCAAGTCTTCCGCCGTCACGTTAGTGCGTCCCTCTAAAGCAGCCGCAGCCTTGGCAACTCGCACCGCAAAGAGTTCGGCTCGATGTCCCTGAACTCCGCCTCGAATTGCTTCATCAACTAGATAAGCAATTTGCTCGCGGGTGATGCGAACATCCTTCAGCCATTCCCGCGCCAATACAATCTGAGTTTTGAGGTTGTCGATGTCTTCGGTGTACTGTTCTAGAAATTGTTCCGGAGATTTGGCGTAGGCGAGAGCTTGTTCTACTGCTTGCACTCGTTCATCTAAGCCGAGTACACCATCAGCGGAAAGCGCGATCGCAATTCTATCGAGCAAATGTTCTCGCAGTGGCCCTTCTTCCGGGTTGTAAGTGGCAATAAATAAAGGCTTACAAGGATGCTGAAAGCTAATCCCTTCCCGCTCAATCTGGTTGCGTCCTTCAGATAAAACGGTCAACAGTTGGTTAGCAATTTGCTCATCAAGTAGATTAATTTCGTCTACATAGAGGACGCCCCGGTGTGCTGTCGCCAGTAACCCAGGCTGAAATATCGTGTCCCCCTGTTTAACAGATTGCTCGACATCCACAGAACCCAGCAGCCGATCCTCGGTGATTCCCAAAGGAATTTGTACAAATGGAGCCGGAATCACCTGCGCGTCAATCGGAGCATCCGGCTGGGCATTCGCTTCTGCCAATAATTTGTCATCCCACTCGCTGGGAGAATCAGGATCGCAATTGCTAATCGATCCTTTGACGACTTCAATGGGGGG
Organism: Trichocoleus sp. DQ-A3; assembly: GCF_039961975.1. Classification (NCBI taxonomy): domain Bacteria; kingdom Bacillati; phylum Cyanobacteriota; class Cyanophyceae; order Leptolyngbyales; family Trichocoleusaceae; genus Trichocoleus; species Trichocoleus sp. DQ-A3. The sequence continues at coordinate 81,890 of NZ_JAMPKC010000012.1, forward strand.
CAGGAGAGAGTGCAAGGCGCGTGCCATGACCGATTTAGCAGTCCCGCGACGACCCGCGATCGCTACCCCTCCCAGTCCGGGATCGATTGCTGCCAATAGCAGCGCCATTTTTATTGCTTCTTGCCCCACAACAGCAGCGAGGGGGAAGGCGGGGTTAGCTACAGATGCAGGCATAGGTTAAAAGCGATGCAAGTCCAACTTTTCAGCATAGCGCAAAGTTTGTCGCCTTCAACTAAGTCCCCTGCTTCAAATCCACCTAATTAATCTTGACATATAAGTTTTTCCAGTGTTAAATTCAACGCAGACAGTATAAACATCTTGCATTAAAAAGCGCGGAGTTTTGAATGCTGTCTCAGGTGCAGGATTTTTAGTCTCCCGCTGAGCGTCTAGTCAACCATTTGGTTGAATATTCACTCTGATGTTAGGTCAGTTCACCGACCTAACTTTCGGAAAGATGACAAAATATCTGGCTTAATGTTCAATCAAATGCTTGACTGAACGCTTGGCGGGAGCCTAAAAATCCTGCATCTGAGACTGGAACATCAAATCTTCGGTATCGCAGAACTTGATTCAATTATTTTATTTGAACAAGTTTCTGCTGACGCTAGATGCGCGATTTGTTGATGCTGTCAAATCAACGAATCATTTTGAGGTTTGATTATGCAAGCGACTCATCTAGCCACTAAGTCACAAACAGTCCAGTCAGAGTCTTTAGTATATGTTGGTTGGGATTTGCAAAACGTTAGCTTAAAACAACCCAATGAATTGCAAAAGTTTGCTAAAGAGCTACTGATTTTTTGCCGTTCAAAAGGAAATTTACATAGCCCACACGTTTACTATAATTCGCAACATAAAAACCAACTTGCTGCAAACCATATCTTAGAAAAGGTTGGTTATAAAGGTGTTAATGTTCCTATTGCCAAAAAAAATAGCGCAGATCATCAATTAATACTGGATTGCCTTAAGACGGTTGTGTCCAAACCTTCGGCGGACATATTTACCTTTGTATTAGGAGATAAGGACTATGTAGGCTTGATTTGCGTTTTGCGCTCCTTGGGCAAAAAGGTCATAATCTTTGCTAAACGAGGTAGTGAAAGTAAAAAGTTGAAAAGTATTGCTGATGAATTCTACTTTGTAGATGAACTACCTAACTTAGTTAGCAACAAGACTGTGATTCAGAAAGATGGCGTTTTGCCTTATATCAAATACGATGATGCTGTTCATTGCCTTCTTGAAGCCATCAAGGCTGCGAACAGCCAAGGTAAGTGTGCAGTATATCCTACTATTGACAAGCTGATGCGTCAAAGTCAGCGTTTTCCAAACTATAAAGGGGTTTCCACTATTCGTAAACCTGATGCAACGAAATTTCCAAACTTCAGCAAATTTGTTGCGGCTGTTGTAAAAGATGGAAAAATCAAATTGCAAAATAAGGAAATGTTGTTAGTATAGTTAAGTGGATTGCTGAAAGCTAGATAATCAAGCGATCGCTACTTATCAAAAAACTCGGTTTGAATAGAAACCGGGTTTATCCAAAAACCGCTATTGAGCGGTTTTTTCGTGTTCACCTAGTTAATAGCCATCAATGACTTGTACTGATATTTCCATGCAATTAATTTACCCAAAACCAGGAGAAATCAAAATGGAATTTCCAAATTTTCAGAATGAAAAACTCTTGCTTCATGCGCTTACACACCGTTCTTATGCCAATGAAAATCCCGGAGAGTGCGAAAACAACGAACGTCTAGAATTTTTGGGTGACGCTTTGCTAACTTTCTTAAGTGGCGAATATCTCTATCGTCGTCACCCACAAATGGGAGAAGACCAAATGACTCGTAGGCGTTCCGCGCTGGTAGATGAAAAGCAGCTAGCAAAGTTCGCTACCGAGATAAATTTAAACTTCAAAATGCGGTTAGGTCAAGGTGCCATTCGTGAGGGAGGCTACTATAATCCAAATTTACTCAGCAGTACCTTTGAAGCCGTCGTCGGCGCTTATTATCTAGATAACAATTTAGATGTTGAGAAAGTCCGCGATTTTGTAGAACCACTATTTGATTCCGTTCCGGAGGATATTGTAGTGTCTCTCTCCAAGGTGGACTCGAAAAATCGGTTTCAACAATGGGTGCAAGCAAATCCTGACCTTGGCTCAACACCACCGAAATATGTCACCAAACAAGCAGGCGGAACACCCCACGCCCCAGAGTTCATCGCCACAGTGCTTGTGGGCGATAAAGCCTACGGGGAAGGTAAAGGACGCAGCAAAAAAGATGCTGAGAAAGCTGCTGCTGAAGATGCACTGTCCAAACTGAAAAAACGAGGGCTGATGTAAGCTGGAATTCTGGAGAAACTCTAACTTTCGGGTCTTTTAACTTCTTGACAAGGCGCTGCAAACTCAAAGAAGAGTGGTAGTGCAGACTAGAAGTTAGTTATGAAGCCAAAAGATATAGTAGGACTGCTTAAAGACACATTTGCGGAGTGGCAAGAAGATAAGGCATCGCGGTTAGCGGCGGCGCTGGCGTATTACACCGTGTTTTCTTTGGCACCGCTAGTTATTATTGCGATCGCGATCGCGGCTTTGGTATTTGGACAAGAAGCCGCTGAGGGGGGAATTGTTACGCAACTTCGAGAATTGCTAGGCAAGCAGGGTGCTGAAGCTGTCCAAGAGATGATCCAAAATTCTCGCAAGGCAGAGGAAGGCACAATTGCCACTCTGATTAGCGTTGGTCTCCTCCTGTTCGGTGCCTCCGGCGTTTTTGGTCAGCTGCAAGATTCACTCAACACCATCTGGGAAGTCGCCCCCAAGCCTGGACGCGGCATCAAAGGCTTTATCAAAGACCGATTTTTGTCCTTTGCAATGGTACTGGGCATCGGCTTTTTGCTCTTAGTTTCGTTGATCTTGAGTGCCGGCTTGACATCAGTAGGCGACTATTTGGGCCACTTGATACCCGGTTTGCCCTTCCTGCAAGCCCTAAACTTTTTCATCTCCTTCGGCGTCGTGACGGTGCTGTTCGCGCTGATGTTTAGAATTTTGCCAGATGCGAAAATTGCCTGGGGTGACGTGTGGATCGGTGCCGCCATTACCTCTTTACTATTTACCATTGGTAAGTACTTACTGGGGTTGTATCTAGGCAATGGCAGTGTCGGCTCAACCTACGGCGCAGCTGGCTCATTTGTAGTGCTGCTGTTGTGGGTAAATTATTCCGCCCAGATTCTCTTTTTCGGTGCCGAATTTACTCAAGTCTACGCCAACAAGTACGGCTCTCGAATTGTCCCCTCTAAGAATGCCGTACCCCTTAGTGAAGAAGCGAGGGCAAAGCAGGGAATACCGCGCACTGACGACATCAAAGCCGCTGCCGCACAAGACCAAGGCGATCGCTCCTCTGGAACCTCTACCAGCACCATACAACGGGTAGATCCGCCAAAGTCCAGACACCCGATGGTAACAGTCCTCGCCTTAATGATTGGCGTTTACCAAGGCTTTGCATCTCTAGTGGGAGCCAAGGGGAAGAAGAACAAACAAAAATGATGTATTCTGAGGAACTTTGCAGAGATTTATTAGGTGAGTTTTCTTAGGGCGCAGAGGCTCTCAATATATGTTTTGGTTTGTTACAAGTTTCTCATAAGTATTGACTTTCTTAGGCAAGATAGCAGTAAAGGCAGAAACAACTTTAGCTTGTGCCTTGTCCACCCCTTACGGAAATGGTAACGGAAGATGCAAAAGGCTAGCCTTCCGTTCTTTGCAATATAGATTTTTTTATACTTGTGGCAGTCCTTTTAGCCCTTGCATTTACTGACGCTGACCTTTAGGGTAAAGTCTTAATGTACGAAAAGCGAGGTTTTTGCGCTCTAGAAGACAATTCGATTTACTGGTTCGCCGCCATGAACCACTTCTCCCTTGCCTAAAAAGCAAGAAGATAAGACAACAATAAGTCTTTTTAATAAAGGATTAAATTTATGAGTTCTCCGGAAGAAAATCACATCAATTATATAGAATTGGAATCCGCTCAAACAAATCCAATTCAGTCTAGAAATAATTCCTCGCTTCCCAGCGTAAATGGGACAGAAAGTGGAAATCTCGATAAAGTCAGAGATATTCTTTTTGGGAATCAGACGCGGGAATATGAAAAAAGGTTTGCTCGTTTGGAAGAACGTTTAGTGAAAGAATCCACTAACTTACGCGATGACACGAGAAAACGTTTAGATAATATTGAAAACTACCTCCGAAAAGAACTTGAATCTATAACTGACCGATTAAAAACTGAGCAATCAGAACGAGACGAATCAGTAAAAGGGCTTTCTCAGGAATTAAAAAACTTGATTGGTTCTTTGGAAAAGAAGCTCGCGCAACTGGATGAACAAACTACAACGAAAGAGCGAGAGTTACGTCAGCAGATTTTAGAGCAATCTAAAAATTTGGACGATGAGATTAGGCAAAAATATGAAGAACTTTTGGCTGCGCTTGAACGAGAAGCCCAAGAACTTCGTAAGGATAAAACAGACCGTTCAACTCTAGCATCTCTGTTTGCAGAACTAGCGATGAGACTGAACACTCAACCGGGAATTTCTGGAAATGAATAATTTTTCTACAGAAGGGATTTTTAAGGGGGGAATCCAAAATTATCCGTCCATTGACTACTAAATCGCTCTAGCTCCCTCATCTAATGTCGGCATAATAATTTAGTTGTGAATAGGGGGATTTGAGCAATGGCTGACTCTTCTACCCATGATTTATCTAGCAATACTCCAGAAAATAATCTTTCTACGAACGAGGATCTCTCAGAACTTCGGAGTTTGCTTCTTGGTTTTGAGCAAAGCGAACTTGATAAACTGCATGAGCGACTAAATAATCCCAATATTCATGCAGAGGATGTCAGCCAACTGCTTCCAGAGGCGATTATCCTACGGACAATGCGAGATAAGCAGCTAAGCGAAGCAATCGTGCCAACGGTTGAAGAAGCGATTCATTTATCGGTCAAAAAAGACCTGAATATCCTGTCAGAGGCGATTTTCCCCGTAATCGGCCCCGCCACGCGCAAAGCGATCGCTACAGCTCTGGAAACTACAGTCCAGTCCCTCAATCAAACTGTTGAACACAGCTTGTCTCCACAAGGCTTTAAGTGGAGATTGGAAGCTTTACAGACAGGAAAATCATTTGCCGAAGTTGTTCTTCTCCGCACTCTTCTCTATCGAGTTGAACAAGTTTTTTTGATTCATAAAAAAACTGGATTGTTACTTCAGCACGTAGTAGCGCCAAACGTAGCCGCTCAGGATGCAGACTTAGTTTCAGCGATGTTAACAGCGATCCGGGATTTTGTCCAAGACTCTTTTAGCGTACAAACCGGCGATTCCCTAGAAACGTTGCAGTTTGGCGAACTCACTATCTGGATTGAACCTGGTCCGCAGGCAATATTAGCAGGGATTATCCGGGGAAATGCACCCAAAGAATTTAAGTTAGTTTTCCAAGAAGTAATAGAAAAAATTCACCTCAAATACGACCAAAAATTTAATTCGTTTGAGGGAGATACTGCTCCCTTTGAAGGCAGCACGCTTTATCTTGAAGATTGCTTTCAGGCCCAGTATCAACCCAAAAAGACAAAACCTTCTCCTGTTCTATGGATTTTATTAAGCTCTATATTAATAGCTTTGGGTAGCTGGTTCTTTTTTGACTTCACAGAGAAACAGCGATGGACAGCGTATTTGGAAAAATTAAATGCCCAGCCAGGAATGACCGTAGTTACTTCCGAGAAACGTCGGGGAAAATATTTTATTTCCGGAATTCGAGATCCTTTGGCGGCAGATCCAATCAAGATCATGAAAGAATCAAATATTAATCCCAAAATAGTTATTAGCCGCTGGGAGCCTTACTTATCTTTTTATCCAAAATTTACTGAAATTAGAGCGAAAGACTTGCTTCAACCTCCGGCAACTGTATCTTTAATCGTTGATGCAAAGGGCACTCTTCGTGCTGAAGGTTCTGCTCCTTATCAATGGATTATTGAAACCAGAAAACTGGTGCGAGCAATTCCCGGAATTAATAAATTTGACGAAAAAAACCTTATTGAGATGGAACTTAAAGAACTTGAGCTTAGTGAAAACAAGATCGAAAAGCAGTTACTCTTTTTTACAGAGGGAAGTACACAACTCGAACCTGACCAGGAGATCATGATAGAGAACCTTATAAAAGAAGTTAAAAAACTTACAAATGCCGCGCCTTATTTAGGTAAAAATGTCCAAATTGAAATTTTAGGACACGCTAACAAAATAGGCTCAGAGCAGAGAAATATGATCCTAAGCCAAGGGCGTGCCGATGCCATCCTTTCTACTCTAGTTTCGCAAGGAATAAAGAAAACCAATCTTTCTGCGGTGGGTGTAGGCACAAAAGAAATTTTGGATAAAGAAACGACCCAACAGGATCGATCATTGAATCGCAGCGTCTCTTTCAAGGTAAAAATAACTGATACCTCCGGCAGAGAAATAACTCAGTAATGATCCAGAAAAAAATGTGTATGGTGGGTGCATTCGCCACCGGAAAAACGAGTTTAGTCTCACGTTTTGTTAAAAGTATTTACTCTGATACTTATCAAACAACTGTTGGAGTAAAAATTGATAAAAAATCACTCAATATTGGAGGGAAAGAATTAAATCTCATTCTTTGGGATCTTTATGGAGAAGACGAATTTCAAAAAGTTCGGATGTCCTACCTGCGGGGTTCGTCAGGCTATTTCCTGGTAGCTGATGGAACCCGCCGTACTACCTTAGATAAAGCTTTTACACTTCAAAAAAGAGTAGAAGATACGATTGGCACCCTTCCCTTCATTTTGGTACTCAACAAATGGGATTTGACGGAGGAATGGGATATTGATGATACGGCAATGGACGAAATAGTAGAAAGAGGTTGGCTAGTCGTTAAAAGCAGCGCAAAAACAGGTTTAGGTGTAGAAGAAGCTTTTCTAACGCTTGCGAAGAAAATGATAGAGGCATAGATGCTTGACCTCCCTTCGCCAATTCTGAATTATATTCACACTTTGGCTGTTGAAAATCGTTCTCCAGCCTATCTCCTGGTAGAAAAAGATGGTCGCTTGTCAGATTGGGGTGGGAAACTGGAAGCCTATGGAGTGAATGATTTGCAAAAAGGAGAATATATCGGGAAACAATTCTTTTTTCTAGAAGGTCTTTTTCCCCTGAACGGTTCTCCTATCTGTATCTCTTGCATGAAAACGGAATATGGACTTTCCGCAGATGTCCATCTTGTACCTGGAGAAGAGAGAGACTGGGTATTGCTATTAGATGCAACTTTGGAAGAAAGCCAGCACCGTCTGATGCAACAACAAGGAAACGAATTGAACCTTTTGCGAGAGGAACACTGGAAAATATTAAATCAATATTTTGGAAACGACATTACCCAATTGCCACAAGCAGTTCTAACCTTTCAAGACAGAGGAGAACGACGGGATGTTACTATTCTTTCCATCCATATTTGTGGACTCACTTCTTACAGTGAAAATAACCCTCCCGAAGTGGTTTTTAAAACATTAAATTTATGTATCCCTATTATGATACAGATACTTATTGATGAAGCTGGGATAGTCAATAAAATAACTGGAGATGTAATAACGGCTTTCTTCGGGGTTATTGCCTCAACGGGATGTCCTAAAAATCAGGCAATAAAAGCTGCACGAGACATAATTGAGGCCATTGCAGAGATAGGTGAAGCGAGGAAAGGCGAGCTTGGTTTAACTCTCGAAATCGCTATTGGTATCGCTTCGGGGCCCGTTACTTTCGGTATTTTGGGTAGCAAAGGTAGCAGAATGTTCACTGCTATTGGCTACTATGTTAATTTAGCAGCTTGCTTGGGAAGTCAGGCACGTCCCAGCGAGATTCTCATCGACGAAAATACATTTCAAGAGCTTGATGAGATGAAAAAATATTTTTTAGAAAATTTCCTTCTATTGAAAGGAATTGTTGAACCTATACGAACTTATTCTTGCCTGGTAAAATAATGAAAGAATCTATTACAAACGAGCTTTTTGCCGCCCTGAATATTGTAATTTTAGAACGCCTGGATAATGGATTTTTTACAATAGTTGGGACGATGCCGGATTGGTTTAATAATTTCCATGTAAATACTACGCAGGAACCGGATAGATTAAATTTGGGTCAGCAATTTCCTTTTCTAGACAATTTTCTCATTGATGCTGAAGATTTCTGGGCGACAAAGGGTACAGAACCTCTAAGATCGGGGCTTTGGACAGAGATAAATGTATTGGGAAACGAATGCCATCTAGAGGCATCAGCCGTTTGTCTGGAAGATAAGAAAATACTCTTGATTGAGTGTTTGGGATTTGCTTATGAAGAAAAACGGTCTCTGATCCAGAAAGCTAGACAAAATAATCTAACTTATCAACATCTTATTAAAGAAATACAAAAAAAAGAAATTTTACTTCACTGCTTTGTACACGACATAGCAGGACAACTAACGGGACTTAACTGCTGCTTTGCACTTCTTGCTTTAGACAATTTGACACCAAAAGGCAGAGAACGCCTAGAAATTGGGAGGAAGCAATGTACCAAGCAAGAGATGTTGATTCAGGAAATATTGAAGGCATTTTCTGCCGAGGTAAAATCACTAGAGGCTTTTTCACTCGATCCTGCTCACGCTCCAGATGCAATGATTTGTGCAATGGAAGTGGTAGATGCTTTATTACCAACTTTTACATTCCATAAAATGCAGTTGCAATTGGCTGCTGACATTAATAGATCGAAAGATTGGAAGGTAGTTGGGGAAAACTCGCGTTTGGAGAGAGTTCTTTTTAACTTAGTAGAAAATGCTCTTAGACATAGTCCATCTGGTTCTACTGTGACAGTTAATCTCCAAGAAGATGGAGAATTTATTTTGGTGAGTGTGGACGATGAGGGTTTTGGTGTACCGCTGGAGTTTTCAAAAAATTTGTTTCAAAAATTTTCTCAAGGTACAGAGAAAGCTGGCAAAGCTGGTTTAGGACTTTATTTTTGTCGGATTACGGTTGAACGCTGGGGTGGCAGTATTGGTTATTCAACCCGTAGTGAACGAGGTTCCCGATTTTGGTTTCGGCTTCCTAGACCCATTGTGCAATCATAGACTTGGATTTTAACTATCTACAAAATTTTTCGGGCGGAGAAGTTGGATGGTTCATTGCTATGAACCACGAACTATCAAAAGCCTACGTTGATTGACACGTACCTACGTAGTATTGGTTATGGTAAAAAGCGATCGCTCTTAGTTTTTTGCACTCAAAGTGATTTCAATCTGGCAGCAATATCGTAAAATCTGAGTGAGCTCGTGCGGGAGAAAGCGTAAAATGGACAGTCGAGTGTACGAATTTGACCAGACGCAGAACCAGCTGATTCGGGATCTTGCTCAGAAAATGCGCTTTGTTAGCTACTTTCTGATCGCTTTAGGGGTGCTTCTGGTTATAGATGGGATTGTCAGTATCGCAAAAGGTGAAATTGGCGGCATTATCACTGGCGTTGTTCAAATCTTCATTGGTTTATGGACAAGTAAAGCAGCCTCTTCTTTCCAGCTTATTGTCGATACTCAGGGAAGCGATATGGAAAATTTGATTGGTGCCCTTGGGGAACTTAGAAAACTTTATACACTCCAATACTGGTTGATATTGATAGCGGTCTTCTTTGTTGCTGTTGCACTAATTATGACAGTGATTTTTGGAACATTCCAAGTCACTCGATGACAGACGGTTGAGCGTTTCTTGGGATGGGAAATAAGTTCAGAAATAGGCAATATATCGCTTTTTACACCTATTTTTGAATTTTTAATTCTTAATTCCTCGCTCGCCATAGCGCAGTAGCCTTTCCAAAGTTGCCAAACGGTTATCCCAAACTTGAATTTGGTAGGGCTGCTCTATACCTTCCCGTTTCATCCATTGATTGAACTGAAATTTAAAAGCCTGGAGTGAAATTTTCGCCTTTGCCAGGTTATTTGCAGAAGGATTCGCAGCCAGCTGATTCAGCGTATTTGAGAGAGCCTCTGATTGTTTGCGCCACTCCGAGAGTGCTGGTTCTTTAATCCCAAACTGGTTAGTTTCTAAAAGAAAATCCCATTCTTTTTGAAGTGCCGCGTAACGAGTCGTAGCGGCTAGGAAAGGTTGGCGATAAGGCAGCGGTTCTGTGGATGATTTTATTTCCCTCCCCTGAGTGCGGCGGAAGATTCCTTGCAGATTTTCGTTGAGATTTTCGGCGGCAAATAGAGCGTAACCGCTGGCAGGAAAATTCCGCAGTGCTTGTATTTGATCGATTGCCACAACATCTGGCAGATTCAGTAAACGAATCGAGGGCAAAACGAGAGTTGAACCCAGTAGAGCCTGAGTAAGCAAAGGCTGTGCCAAACTCTGGAGTTTGTTAGTATCTAAAGCGTAAGTCATCGGCACCAGCAAATCTACATCTCCGCGCTGCGCCCAGACTTCCCAATGTTGTTGTAGTTTTTGCAAGCGCTCAGTTTCAGGAAAAGGAAACACTGCCGCTGACACAATCAGGTTCGGTTTTAAGGCGCGTAGGCTTCTCGATGCATCTGCTACAAAACTGTTGATGGCATTAGTGCGAAATTGCGTCCACTTTTGCCATAGATTGCGGTCTTTCGGCGAAATCTTTGCCGGATCGACCCCGTGTAACTGCTGAAATTGCTGACGGGCCGCTGTACCGTAGCCAAAAGCATAACCCGCACGGGGATTTTGAAAAGGATAGCGAATGTAATCGAACTGAATGCCATCCACTTGATAGTTTGTGGCAATTTCCCCCAACATCTGTATTAAGTAGCGCCGTACCTCCGGATTCGCCGGATCGAGAAACGTTTTTCCCGAACCCAAGTGGAATAAACGCCCCCGGTTATCGTAGCCTGCCCAGGTGGGATGCAGATCGAGCACCGGGCCGGGATACTCTTTCGGAAGCTTGACTAAGGTGTTATGACGCTGGTTGCCGACGGCGAAAATCCACACCCAGGCGTGCAACTCCATGCCGCGCTCATGAGCGAGTTTGACTGCGCTAGCTAGGGGGTCCCAGCCGCGTACCAAGGGATTCTGAATCTGAGCGACGCGACTGGGATAAATGGGATATCCCGCATTGACTGTTTCAAAAAAGACCGTGTTAAACCCTGACGCTGCTAGTCGGTCGAAAATTTTTGCTAATTTTTGCTCCGAACCAGCGCTGACAATGGTACCCCGATCTAACCACATCGCCCGAATTTCTGACTGTCCTTGGGGTCGGTCGGTGGGATAGTTGTCCCAGAGAGTTCGTCGCGCCTGGAGCCATTGCTGTCGGGCAGCGCTGTAGTCTTTTTGGTCAACTAGCTGAAGAAATTTTTGCAACCCTGTCCGGGCAGTTTTGAGTGCTGATTCCTGATTAGAGCGTGAAGAAGTTTGAGCGATGAGCTTGGTTTGGGTTGAGGAATTATTTCCGTTTGCCGTTCCCACCTTGTTCGTGGCGTTGGCAGTTAACATTGCACTCTCAAAGCGTCCGATGAGCGCTTCCAACTCCTGGCGCATGGTGGTTGCTTGTCCGCCTGTGATGAGCTGGGAGCTTGGCTTTACTTCGAGTCCAGGTGGAGCCACTAAACCATCGGCGTTGGCGTCTGCGGCTTGGGTTGCTGGGGCAGGAGGGAAAAGGATAGGGGTTCCCGATTGGGTGCGGGAAGTGGCAGGCGTCCGACTTGCCGCAGTCCCTGGAGAAACGGAATTCGTTGAATTTGGCTGCCCGTTTGGCGGGCGTGGTGTGGCAGCCGCAGTGGTTCCGGCTGGGGAGGAACACTGCTGGGCCGCATTGGTTGGTGCATTTTTGGCTGTTCTCACTCCCCCGTAGCGGTTCAGGGATGCCCGCAACCATGCGCTATCCAGGTTTGGGCTAGAGGCAGTATCGACGCCCCAACGCCAGCCCAGAAAGACTGAGCGGTCGGTGGTTACGACCGCCGGTGGATTCTCAACCGACTTCCAGACAGCAGCGGTTTGACTGGTCAATCCGGCGGGAATGATTACACCCCCCTGGGCGGTTCCAGCAAGTCCGTTCTGTTGCACCCAACCCTGATTTTTAGCGGGTGCGGGTGCCAAGGTGGAGGGGCTTTGTAAACCGAATCCCCAGTAAGCGCCAAAGAGCGATCGCAATTGCGATCGCACGTTCGCTTGGGAAAGAGTGCCTAAAGGCCCCGTGGCGATCGCTCGCCCGCCTTTACCCATCCATTCTTGGATTGCTTGTACCTGTACGGCACTGAGGGTTTCAACATTCGGTAAAAATAAAACCTGCGTCCCTGCTAAATCTGCCGCCTGCCGGACTTGTTGTAAATCCACCACACAGTAGGCAACACCACTTAGTCCCAGGCGGGTTGTAATCCCCTCCCATTGGTTAGCATTGTCCTGAGTTTTCACCACTCCCAGTACACCCGGTGCAGCACTGGCAGGAAAAGAACTAAAAAATAAACAGGAAAAATTTACAACTAAAAATACCCAATTCCAAGCCTGAGATTTTTCCTTTCCCTGGCATTCCCGCTTCAAACCAAAACCACTCCTCAACACAAGCTGCTCCTGAAATAGCTGTTAGCGATTAGCTTTTCATCCTTAGCCATCAGTTATCAGTCATTAGCCACAAACTAACGACTCATGACGAATCACCAATGACTTCTTTTAACAGCCAAGGGCTAATCGCTCATTCTAAGCAACGACCTCAGTTAGTCGCAACAAACTAATGACGAATGGCTAAGGACAAATCACAATGACCTTTTGACAGCGAACCGCTGGTTCTAAGCAACGACCTCGTTAACTGGAAAGCGGTCAATTAGATGAATTGCCCGATAGGCATTGCGCTGTAACGAATCTGAAATGTGAGGCACATGAGGAATTTGAGATAAGAAATCCACCGTCCGTCGCAATACTCGGACGACATCCCCTTCATCTAAGCTGGTGTTAGAGCAGAGTTGATCCCATTGAACCCCTAACGCCCACTGTTCCACCAAACCTGTTAAGTCATATTCCATCCAGACTGGTAGCGCTACGCGATACCGCCGCTGTAGTTGGAAGAGGTTGCGCCGCAAGCCCCGCAAACCTCCCAAAGCTTCGTCCATCTCAGCCGGTGCATCGTAGTGCGTCCAGCTATCCGGTCGCATCGTTTCGGTCACAAAGGAGGCACAAGCAGCGGCTAAGTGGTGGGGATCTAACTCGTCGAGTTTACCCGACATCAGGGCTAAAGCCATCCACAGCTCGTTGTCACCCCGAATCGCAGCAGCGGCTTCTCCTAGGGGTGTCGGCATCACGCCCTCTAGACCACCCATGCGTTGCAAAATTTCAATCAAGTCCATAAATTCTTCCCAGTGGCGTGCCAGGCTGTCTTGGAACAAGCTCTGAAGCTGGGAAATTTGGTCTAGTAATCCCTCTCGGCGCTGCTGGCGCTTGAGGAGGGCGGCGGGATTGCCCCATTGATGGGCAGGGTGATTTTGCAGTTGCGCTTCCACTGCGGCTACTTGCTGCTGTTGCGCGACCACTTCTGGGGCGGTATCTTCTTCGAGATCCGCGTCCGGACGACCGCAAGCGTCGTTCCGACAAGCCCAGCCAATTTGACGGGCAATGACCTCTGTGGATTCGGTGCCCTTCTTGCAATGACCGGGTTTTATCGGCATTTCCGGCGGGGGCTGTACGGATTTAACATTGGACACGCGGGGTAATTGGCTGCAAGCGACGACATCGGCAGCGGTGACTACATACCAGCGGTTATCTGCACCTAAGCAAATTAGGTAGGGCGATTGACCGGAACCGCGTGTCTTGGTGACTAAGACAGCGGGTACAGGAGAAGACACCGGAATGTGTTTCCCTTTTAAACTCAGCAGCGTACCGGGTTCTACAGAAGCGATCGCCATCGCAATTTCCCGCGATCGCTCGGCTTCGGCTTGGGTTTGTAAAATTTTCAGTAATCGGCGTTCTTCTCTAAGACGTTCCTGAAGCTTTTCATACTGTTGCAAGCTCTTATCGTCTACTGATGCCAGATCCGCTTCGATTTTTGCCAGTTCCTCGGATAAGTCAGCGATCGCTTTCCGAGTGGGTTCGAGATGCACGGTTGCCAAATACTGCCCGAAGCTGCGTTCTACTAATTCTCTCGCTTCTTCCAGACTATGAGTTTGCAGCAAGTTCAAAACCATGCCGTAGCTGGGGGTAAACTGGCTCACCAATGGGTCAGGCCCGTTGGTTGCCAAATAAGCCGCTTCCTTTGAGCCTTCAAAAGGCGTCTGCAAGGTCACTACATGACCCGTGGTGTCCATCCCCCGACGTCCGGCACGACCCGACATTTGCATAAATTCGCTGGGCGTCAGCAGTCGGTGTCCCCGGTCGGTGCGTTTGGAAAGGCTAGAAACTACGGTTGTTCGCGCAGGCATATTAATCCCCGCAGCCAGGGTTTCGGTGGCAAATACGACTTTTACCAAGCCCTCCTGGAACAATTCTTCGACCAGACCTTTCCATGCTGGTAAAATTCCGGCGTGGTGAGAGGAAATCCCGCGCAGCAACGGTTCAACCCCGCCGCTACGGGCTGCTTCTGGATTGTGGGCTAAAAATGCTTCAACTTTCTGTTTTAAAATTTTTGCTTCTTGTTCGTTTACCAGCGTCACTTCCCGCAATTCATCCACCGCCTTGTCACAACCCCGGCGGCTGAAGATAAAGTAAATCGCTGGCAGCATATCCCGTTTCCACAGATGGCTCAGGACATAAACTAAACTTGGGCTATCTTGCTTTTTGCCTTTTTCTTTAGTTTGCGGGCGCTTGGGCTTGAGTCGCGGATTTATTTTTTTTTGCGAGTCATCAAGGAGGGGAAACAGTCCTTTGGGATTGCAGAAATGAAACTGCAAGGGAACGGGACGAAAATCGGAGTAGATGAGCTTGGTGGGGCCATGAACCCGATTTAACCAGTCGGTGAGTTGATCGCTGTTGGCGACCGTTGCCGAAAGCGCCACCAACTGTATTTCGTGGGGACAATAAATAATGGATTCTTCCCAAACCGTGCCCCGCTGTCGGTCGTTCATATAGTGGCATTCATCCAACACCACGGCTTCTACACCCGTGAGGGAGGTGCCGACTTCGCCGATGCGGGTGCCATAGAGCATATTCCGGAAAATTTCCGTGGTCATCACTAAGACTGGAGCATCCCGGTTGATGGACGTATCGCCGGTCAATAACCCTACCCGGTCAGCCCCAAAGCGATCGCGGAAGTCCCGTAATTTCTGATTTGATAGCGCTTTCAGGGGTGTAGTGTAAAATACCCGCTTGCCGCGACTCAGGGCGCGGTAAATGGCGTATTCCCCAATCAGCGTTTTTCCCGACCCGGTAGGGGCACACACAACGACCGAGCAATCGGCATTTAACGCAGCGATCGCTTCCTGCTGAAACCGATCCAGTTCAAAGGGAAATAAGGTCTTGAGGTCTAGCTCTGGTATGGTAGTGGGCACGGTACGGTCAAATAGTTCCATTAAAAAATTGCAAACAGAATTCAGCTAAATCTCGCCATCAACTGTCTTCTTGTGCTTCCTTTAATTCTAAAGGACTTCCCAGGAATAAATTATCTTAACAATGGCTCTAGGGACGCGGTATTCAATGGCTCCCAACGATGGCACATCGCTATTTTTTTAGGGAATTCCTTTTAGTGCAAATTAGCACCCAATCGGCGGGATGCACCAGATTATCGACTTATCGATTTCGATCATGACGCTTGCCCTGAGAATCGTGACGCTATTTGCTTTTCTAGGTGCCATTTCCCGAAGCTAGTCTCTCAAGTCACTTGAAACCGCTTTACGAAACTTCAAGTTTATTCGTAGCGGCAGAATAATAGAGCAATTGTCACTATAATAAATAATATAGCTAAAATTCATGGAAAATCTCGATCGAAAAGCCTGAATTATCGCCAATACCTGTCTGTTTGTATTTAAATCTTTCTTCTGCTTTCTCTGGCAAATTTGACGCTTTTTAAATATTTTCTGAAAAGCCTCTCAATCGCGATCTAAGTTAGCCTTTTCCATCGTCGGCAATTCCCACATCTTCTGATGAAAAGGACTGGAGGTTAGAGGATGTAACGAGCGATACAGTGATTGGCAGCAGAGCTACGGCTATGCGAAATTGCGATCGCTCAAAAAGATGAAATCTAAAATCATCCTTTTGGCGGATAGATAAAAGCTGCGTTTAATCCTGACCCAGGCAACTGGAATGGGAAGAAATGGGTATCCACTTCTCAAAAAAGGCAGAAGTCGGATTCAAGATGATAGGCAAGAATTTTTATCGGTACTGATTCAGCAGTCAATTTGCCGTGTTGGGTTTCGTACCTCACCCCTCCACGCCCCCAACCGACAAAATGACACCGACAAAATCACATAGTTGAATTCGGTTCTCCTACTAACTGAATTGGTTTTCTAGTACCCAGTCCGAATGGGCGGGTTCCAAACCCCCCCAAACAGCCCTCAGTCCCTTATTTATCCTTCCTAAACGTCGGTGCCACAAGCCAACGGACACTACCCTGCCAGCATGACGGTGACGGATACCGCTCACCGAAAAATTTCCGATGGAAACCGGATCATCTATCAGCGATTGAAACAGGCGCTGAGTCTTGGTTTGCGTCGCCAAATTTTTGTGGCGGTATGCGACGACCTCACCCTGAGAAATCGTCTGGCTGCCCGATTACACGCAGAATTGGCGATTTCGGAAGACGGAAGAAGAAACAAGTCCAATCGCACTCATTCGTCTTTCCTGCCGAATCCTGGCTCCTTCCAAGGCTACCCCCGACTGGTTAGCCTGAACTTAAACTTGAGCCAGCCGCATCCCATCGCTCAGATCAATCGCTGGTTAGCCAAACACCCACCCCCTGACAACAACCCACCCGGATTTCAAATTTTGGGGGTGGAACTATTAACCAAGCAGCCAGCAACGGTACAGGGATTATTTCTGCGCTCTCTCAGGGGAATTGAGCGCAGTTTGCCGCGCTTAGAATCTAGCTTGTTGCTGTGGATGCCTCGCCCTTGGTTCCGGGCGATTCAGCAGTCGGCACCTGAGTTTTGGCGGTGTCACACCGGCTTATTTGAGTTTGAAGGGGAACCCACGCCTGTATCAGAAGAGACGTGGTATCCGTCTCTACAATTCTCAGCGCCCCGCGAACAAGCTGCTGAGCAAGAGACGGCTGTACCTCAAGAAAATCTGTGGCACATTCTGAACCGCGACTTCGCGAAATATAGCGAAACCCGTTCGGAAAATCCAGTTTCAGGCAATGATTCTGGTAAGGAAGAGGTAGAAGCGACGCCTCCGGGAGACGAATCTCAGCATCCGGCGACAAGTTCGCCAACTGATGCTTCTCCCCTACAGGAATCAGAAGAAAAGAGCGATGAATCAGCATCCATTCATCCTTCCCATTCTGAAGCCCCTCATCAGGCGATTGAGAATTTGCCTCAGGTGCAATCGTTGCAGGAAATTGCTCAATTACAGCAGCAATCCTGTCCGCCAGAGGCACTTGCTGAAGCTTATCTGAGGCTGGGGAATCATTACCGCGATCTGATTGAACTCGAACAATCAAATACCTCGCAAGAAAACCTGATCGTTGCCATCCAAGCTTACGAACAGGCATTGAGTTGGCTAGAGGCAGATTCGCCGCTGGTACCGGATACCCTTAATGACTTGGGCAATCTCTACTGGATGCTAGCTCGCTATCCAAGCAAAGTCGAGGAGATGCTTGTCTATCTGGAGCAAGGGATTCAAGCGTATCAAACCGCTTTAACCACCTTCAATCCCGATGAAGCGCCCCACACCTATGCCATGATTCAAAATAATTTGGGGGCGGCATACGGAGAAGTGGCTCGTTATCGAGATGCTGCTGAGAACTTGCAATACTCGATTGGCGCTTATCAAGAAGCTTTGCGCTATCGTCCTTCCCAGATGGAGCCGCTCAAATATGCGGCGACGCACAATAATTTGGGTACGGCTTACTGGCATTTAGCACAGCAGCAGCAGCCGGTGACAAACTTGCAACAAGCGATCGCATCTTATACAGAAGCGCTGTTGTATTACAATCCAGAGCAAGAGTCGCTTAGCTGGGCAATGCTGCAAAACAACATTGGCACCGCCTACTGGAATCTCGCCCAGTACGAACAACCCGCAACCTATTTAAAGCTTGCTATCGAAGCTTACTTGAATGGACTAAAATATCGGACGCCGGATGTCGTCCCGGCAGCTTGCGCGGCGACGCAGAATAATTTGGGTACGGCTTATTGGCATTTGGCAAGCCAGGTAGAAACGAAGGTGGAGGCGCGACAGGAATATTTGCACTCGTGTATTACAGCCTATGAAACTGCGATCGCGCTTGTCCACCGGCTGAGCCAAAACACGCCCCCAGTGCCGGTTACGTTTGATGCCTCTGCCACCTACAATAATTTGGGGCTGGCTCACTACCAGATGGCAACGGATAAGCAGTTCGCTTTGGCTCAGGGTTCGCTGTTAGAGCATCTAGAGGCAGCGTTACACAACCATTTGCAAGCATTGCGAGGCTTTAGCGCTCAACCCGATGCCTACGAATCCACTTTGTCTTATGTTGTGCAGACAATCCGGGCATTTTTCCGCGAACGTGGCTTACAAGGTCAAAATCTCGCCCTTTCCAAGGTTCCAGGTAAGCTGTTGCCAGAATTACTGCGACGGTTGTAATTCCCATGCACTGAATCAATCTGCTTCCGGAGAAATCGCAATCCATTCGAGCTGTGAGACGTTAGCCCTTCAGATCCTCGACTTCAAGAGAAGTCGGGGATTTCTTCTTTGGAAATCATTTAGCAGTGCTAGAGCTTGGAATCTAAAGCAAAATCGCGATCTTGCTAACGAAAAATTATTTTCATTTATTCCAAGATATTGAAGAAAATGAAGCTTTCCCAGACTCCTGCTACACTATTGTGGGGAATGAAGCTATGAAAAATTTTCTGGATGCTGAATTAGTTACTGACTTGTTAATAATGACTTTCAAAAGTTTTAATGAGTTATTAATTTCCTAAAGCTAATTGAAACCATTTTTATGAATGGTGGAAGCCAGTTTATTCTTCTTAGCGGGGGCACTGCCATGCCGTGTCCCTAGCGCTCCCTCCATCAATTTGCCGTCACCCAATATCCCTAAATCTATACCGTGCAGAACATACCTCAAGATGATTCACCGAATGTTCCTGTCCAAAGAAATTGGTATTTAGTGACATTAACTCAGGTGTCGAAGCGTGAATTATTTTGCAAGCAAATTTTACACGCGATAGAACAAGAGAAACTACAAGATGTGATCTTAAGAGTGGAAATGCCAAAAGAATCTGTATATCAGAATTTGGTATTGCTGGAAACAACGAGTTTCAAAGCTCTACGCGATCGCTTGCGACAGCTAGACTACGATCCCAAAATTTCGCCTAAACCTTTAACTTCCGAGCAAGTTAACCGGATGTTGGGCTTATAAAAAAGCAGTAGGGGCAGGAAAACAATCCTACCCCTACGTTTATGGATTAGCGGAGAAAATCGGTAACTTTAACGACCGGAAACGGCTAAAGCGCCAGCGATCGCGGAAACGATTCCAGACACAGTTGCCGTACCAAACAGCCACCAAGCGGCAGAGGCAGCAGCTTTGCGAGTTTCTTCTGCCTGCCGCTGCGCTTGATACTTCACTTCGTCTAAGCGGCGTTGCGCTTCCTGTTGGAGGCGATCCACCCGTTGCAGGACGCTGTTGCGTGCGCCTTCAATTTGATCGACGAGCCGGTTAGCATCTTCCTCGGAGATGTCCTCGCGGGAAGACATGATGGCAACCAGAGTATTGCGATCGAAATGGGAGAGGCGATCGCGCAAGGCATCAAACCCAGCTTGCGGATCGTCAAACAACTTGCGAACATCTTTCTTGATGCTGTCATAGTTGAGTTCTGGGCGATCCAGCGAGTTGAGGTAGTTGCGAATTTGAGCAAAAATCCCGTCAATCGTCTGTTGAATTCGCCGTTGAATGCTGCGAATTTGCTCCACGAATTGATCGCGTACCGAGAGGACTTGATCCACAATTCGGGCAGCTTCTTCCTCAGAGATATCCTGCCGTTGCGACAGCAGAGAGATCATCGTGTCGCGGTCGATGTGAGATAGGCGATCGGTCAGACTCTCAACTCCGGTGCGCGGATCGTGCAGCAACAACTGCAAATCGCGCTTAATTGCTTCTGGGTTGAGTTCGTCTTTGCCAGTATTCCGCAGGTAGTCTTGTAGCGTGCTTTGGAAATCTTGGATTTGTGCCTGCGTCCGGGTGGCAAGGCGACGAGGCGCTCTGACGATGTTTTTGATCGTACCCTGCACCTGATCGATGACCTGATTTACTTGCTCTTCGCTTAGGTCTTGCCGTTGACTCAGTAGCTTCACCAGGGTATCGCGGTCTACTTGAGATAGCCGTTGCCGCAGTGCCGTCGCACCTTCTCTGGGATCGGAGAGCAGCCTGGTCAAATCCCGCTGGATGCCTTCGGGATTCAGTTCGTCTTTACCAGTGTTCCGCAGGTAATCTGCTAGAGCCGTGCTGGTTTTGTCTACCTGCTCTTTGGCTTTATCTACGACCATTTGCGGTGCTTGGACAACGCTGCTCCAAGAATGTTGCACCTGATCGATGATTTGATTTACCTGGTCCTCGCTCAAGTCTTGTCGCTGACTCAGTAGCTGAACTAAGGTATCGCGGTCAAAGCGAGAAGCTCTCGACCGAAGAGCCCACATTCCTGCCTGCGGGTCGTTCAGGAGAGTTTTGATATCTCGCTGGATGCCTTCAGGATTCAGTTCGTCTTTGCCAGTATTTCGCAGATAGGACTCTAAATTGACCCACACTGCCTCGGTTTCCGATTGAATTCGGTCTCGGAGGGCTTGGGATTCGATCAGCACCCGATCGCGTGATTGTTCTAAATTCGTAGCGATCGCGTCAGCTTCTGTCTCGCCGATGTCTTCGCGTCCCCGCAGCAATTGCATCAAGGCATAGCGATCGTACAAAGCAAGACGACGCTCAAGGGTGTCATGGTCGGCATCTGCGTCTTCTAGCACCTTTTTGAAATTGTCGTTAACGCCTTCTGCGCTCAGTTCTGTCTTGGGTGCTGTTCGGATATAATCTTCAACTCGGCGGCGCAGGTCTTGCGTCCTTTCTTCTTCTTCAGCTGCCCGCACTGTCACCAAAACTTCTTGCCGGATGCCTTCCAATTGATCGGAAATGTCGTTGATTTTGTCTTGGGTAAAGACGCCCCGTTGTTGCAACAGGTTGGCAAAATATGACTTGTCTAGTTGCTCCAATTCCCGGCGAATTGTCCCCGGATCTCCTTGGGGGTCGTAGATGACTTCTTTGAATTCCCGGTTAAGTCCTGGTCGGGTAATCTGCCAGGAGTACGTGTTGAGCAGGTAGTTGTCTACATCTGCTCGAATGGTGCTGTAGGGGAGTTCTGGTTTAACTCCTGCTTGAGTCGCTAGTTTGTCGGTTTGCTCGGTTACTTTGTCTTTAGCTTTCGAGAGGGAACTTAAGATGGTTTGCACATCTAAATCTGAGAGATCCGTGCGTCCCATTGCTAATCCCATCAGGGTCGTTAAACCCTGTTGAACGCTTAGCTGAATTGGACCAGGAGCTGCGTCGTCGGCTGCTTTTTGATCGGCTTTTTTAGAGTCGCGCGTCTCTGCAATCAGCTGGTCGAGTTTGGCGTTGATATCATCTGACTTAACTTGACCCGGTTGTGCAGACTTGAGATAGTTGAGCAGTTCGCCCATCCGATCGGTTTGTTGTTCTCGCGATCCCACGGCTTGCCGCCATACGCCTTCGAGTTGGTCTACGATGCGGTTAAGGTCTCGTTTCGAGAGGTCTGTGCGATCGCTTACCAAATTTACAAATGTTTGGCGGTCGATGTTGCGAAGATTATCGGTGTTAGCGATCGCTTTTAGTTGCGGGTCATTGAGCAATCTTTCAAATTCACCCCGAATCTTTTGTATATCGAGTTCAGGGGGACGCAAGGAGCCTAAATAATCCTCCAGCGTCTCGCGGATGCTGGCAGGATCGATTCCCGATCCCAGTTCTCTCCGCACGGCTGCTGCTGCTGCCTCTGCGGTTGACACAACTTGATTATTCACAGCTTGTGCGCCGATTGCTGCGGTTGCTGTGCCGACAATTGCTTGGAAGCCGCTGGTTGCAGTATTGACAACTGAACCCACTAACGATCCCACTGTCGTCGAACTTACCCAGAATAGCAGGCAGAAGTAGGTTGCCCAAATTACCAGACCGATAATAGCACCCAAGCCGCCACTGCTAATCAGGCTCAGTTTCACTGCCAGGAAACACGCGATCGCTAACGCAATGGTGACTGTCACCAGCGTCCAAATTCCGACTGCTGTCCCTATTTTGCGAATTGTCCCTCCCAAACTTCCAGATTCATCCCGATCGGAATCTGAATCTGATTGATGCCCCAAGTAAGAGATCCCGGCGGCGACTGAGAGGTTGGTTAACAATAATTGCAACGCAAAAGCTAACACTATCCCAGAAATCAGCGCTACAAAAAATTGAGGCCCTGAAAAGACAAGTGCCGCTTCTTCTGGAGTATTCACCGTTGGATCGACTGGTGTAACTTGAGCGAGCCAAAATAGGGTTTTGTACATTCCCATGAGTATTCCCGTACTCTCAAACATGATATTTTCTTCCTCAAAGCAAATCCCGCGCAAATTATAAATTAAGGTATGTTGAGTGGTCAAAATCTGCAAAAAAGACCACACTCTGAAACACCCGTTTGTCAAAAAAACGAGTGATTATCTTTCTGGTTTCTTTGTACTCATCTACTTAAGTAGTTACTCTGTATGTATCGCCTAACTCCTCTCTGTACGCCAGAATCGTCGAATCGGTCACTACAAAGCATCCTCCTGAGGTCTGAAATGTATACCTGTGGCAGGATGGAGAGAGTAAGGGAGTAAGCCGCGAGCAATAAAACTACATTTGCAGACCTTTTCCTAAAACACGCTGCTGCTTCTTTCCCTAAGCACCATTATCTAGGCGATCTGCTCCGAAACCATGACGTACAGTTTAACTTAAGGAGTGGAGCAATAACCTTTAATGAAAGTTTATCTTCTATCCAAATTTTAGGAACTGAATCAGAAGCTAGAGATACTTAGCTCAGGGCTTAGACTGAACGAATAAAATAATATATCAGATGCTTTTATGCAAGCCCCTATCGGTGTAAAATCGTTAAATATCTGAGAAAACACCAGGAATTCATTGTTACAGGATTGTTTCTGATTCGTGAAGTAACCGCCCATTTTCTGAGATTTTTTTGAGAGAAGGTGCAAACGGAGCTTGCAAAAGTAACAGGTATTCTCCATATCTTTAGAACTATAATGCTTGATTCATTCTTATCATAAATATCAAATTTAAATGCAATATGGTCATTAAGTAGAATTCCCTTAAAAGGTATAACTTAATTTTTAAGCTAATTATCCAATATTGCCAGCACCTATATTATCAGTTATTTCGATTTGGTAATTTTAGTAGGTGTATTGAAATTTTCAATTGTATTTGTAAATAAAGATTTAACTCTTGTTAGTTTTGATGGTTATAAACGTCAAGATTAACTGATAACCTTGGAACTTAACGAACATTTTAATATCAAAGGAATAATTTTATATTACTTGAAGTAAAAGCTGGTGAGGGGTAATACGGTTTGGTTAGAAAAAGAACGTGAAAAAGTGATATGTCTCTATATCTATAGCGTTTCTCAGATGGCTTGAACATATTGTGGTTCTCATGTTCGGTAGCAGATTTTTGATTGCCATTCCCGTGCCGATGTATCTCGTACCAATTCTCTGTAAAGATGCGCTTAATAATAGAATAATAGAGCTTCAGTGGCAGGCGAGCGATCGGGTGAAGTGGAGTGAGGACTTTGTGGGAGGCATCTCGATGGCAAGCTGTTGACGAGCGCATCGGACTAGTTAGTGCTTGCCAGCCTGTTTTCAACGCTTGCCTTTGCTCGTTTGCGATCGCTCTTGACACGCAAGACACTATCTATTTATTAAGCGCATCTTTAAAAAGAATTGTTATCACCTCTTTTTTCCTCAGCCCTTTTTGCCTCACCTCTCAGTCCTCAGTCCTCACCTCTCAGCCCTCAGTCATCTCTCCTCCCTTCTCTTACCAAGGGTTGCCAATCAACGTGAAAGCTGCCCAGTAGAAAGGATGCTCAAGACTTCTATTTCCCAGTCCAGCCATTGAGGGTGGCAAGGGAAAGCTGCCATTGAGGGTGCGGAGTTGACCTCCCTCTAAGCGCACTTTGCCGTTGAGCATTGCCACCTGTGCCTGACGCACCGCCTCCGCCTTGATGGGCGCTTTTTTCAATTGTTCGTAGAACTCTGTCATCAACCCCAAAGTCCCTTCATCGCTGACGTACCAGAGACTCGCTAGGGCTGACTTGACGCCTGCCTGCACTGATAACCCGGCAAAGCCTAATTCTGCCTGTTCATCTCCCAAGGCTGTACGACAGGCACTTAGCACCAGCAATTCTACAGGAGGGTCATTCCAACCTAACTCCCGCAGTTGATCCAATCTCAGCTTGGTGTCCCACAGCTGAATATAGGAATTGCTCGGGTTCCCTGACTTAAATTCCCCATGCGTGCCTAGGTGAACAATTCCGAAAGGTTCTTGCTGACGCTGCGCCTTAAGATTTTTCAGAGTGAAGGCATCGTTGAGGAAAGATTTACCCGACCATAGGGAAGAGGCGATAATGGACAATTCCACGGGCACGGCGGGTAAGGGGTTTTGGTTAGTAAATTTGGCTGCTCCCATTGCCAGGACTTGGGTTTTTTTAATATCCCGGTAACGAGTATCGGTTAGGCTGAGACTCGGCATGAGTCCGACGCTGTATTTTTCCACTAGGAATTGTTGACCGTCATGGAGGGCAGCAACCGGAAGACTCCGCAACCCTGTATCCATGAGGAAAACCAAATTATCGATCTTGCTAGCTTCTAAATCAGCTTTTACGGGTGCTATCAACCACTTATAGAGTTGTTGGGAAGAATTGAGGTAACGGTTTGTTTTAAGCGGCTTAGTGATTTCTGAGCGAAATTCCTGGGCGACTTTGAGAACTTGACGGCGTGTTACCCCTGTGACTCTCCTGCGAATTGGTGGCTTTTTAGCTGTCACAATGACGAGTTCGAGTTGGTCGTTATCCTGCGGTAGGGGATTGTTTGACGATTGAGCTGGAAGTTGAGCTAGCTGATTTAGGGCTAATCCCTGAGAGTTGAATTGCCAAAGAATATCTAATTGTGGCGCGGGATAAGAGAGTTGACTTTTATCTGCTGCTGTTCCTGGTGTAACTGTTGCAGGCACAAAAGCAACATAAATGAGTGCCGGTTTCACTCCAGTTGCTTTCTCAATTTCGTTAAGAATTTCACGCGCCTCATCCAAGGTTTTTAAGGGAAGATCGGGAGCGAGTCCCAAATATTGCTGGAATTGCCTTGTAAACTCTTGGTCGATTTGAGCAACAACTGGATCGATTTCGACTGAGGCAAGATTTCTCGTTGCCGGTATTCGTGTCAGCGGCGTCTCCTGCGGTGGTGATAATTCGCTGGAAAGTGGCGTTGGGGAAGGTGTTGGCGTGGGGATTGGCGTAGGAATTGGCGTGGGAATTGGTGTGGGGATTGGCGTGGGGATTGGCGTGGGAATTGGTGTGGGGATTGGCTCAGCTACATTGATGGTGAGCTGTTGCGGGGCGGAGAAGGAAACGCGATCGCTCGCACTAATTGTAAAGGCATTGAGCAAACCAGTCGCACCCGTAGGCGGTGTGTAAACTAAAACATCGCTCAACGACAAAATGGTTCCCGGTACGATGACGGTACCATCTTGTTTGGTCAGCGTTCCCCCATTAATGGCATCAATGCGTATTGAGGTAAAATCGCTATTTGCATCGGTTATAGATGGATTTAAACTCGCAACAGTGAATGTAATCGACTGATTTTGTTGAGTATCCGTTAGCAGAGTATTTGCGGTCAAAGTCGGTGCTTGGTTAATAAAGGTTATCTGAATACCATCAACACTAGGATTGCCCACCTCAAAGGTATTGTTATTGGGAATCAGAGTATCGATAGATGGAATGGTTTGTGCAGGAGAAATCAGCTCCCCATTCCCACTACTTCCACCCGTATCAATCGCTCCCGCCGTACCGTTGTTAGTCGCATCGCCGACGATAAATTGAAAGTTATCTTGCCCCCCATCATGTTGGATGATAACAGAGCCTCCTTGGGTCACTCCACTGGTGAGGATGGTTGCTGAAGTGCCGCCAATTATATTCAGTCCCTTAACAACTCCTAGGGAAGATATTGTGACATTACCACCGCTGAGTGAGCCATCGATTCCATCTACTTGTTCTTTAGCTTGGGTATTTATCGTATTAAAGGTAATATTGTCATCTGTTGTTAAGCTAACTAACCCACCTAATGCATTAGTAACCAGATCGGGAAAATCTGGATCGGGAGGGGGGGGATTAACAGTAGCAGAGGAATTAATGTTGCCGGTGATTATATCGTCCTTAGCTGTGAAGTTGACCGCACCCCCTGTAGCAACGATGGGGTCAGTAGCAGAGGAATCAATATCGCCGGTTTGAATACTACCTTGGGCATCTAAGGTAACTGAGCCGCCTATCGCATCGAATAAAGTGGCACCACCACTTGTTTGGCTAACAACAGCAGAGGAATTAATGGCATCTGTTTTAAGATTGCCTCCAGATGTTATCTTGACGTCACCCCCTGTAGCTCCTGGATTATCTCCAAGGAAAAATATGTCAGCTTCTGCAAAAGAATTAATTGTGCCTGTAGTGATGTTACTGCCAGCTTCTAAAGTGACTGCGCCGCCTGTAGATTGAAAATAAGAGGTGGAGGAGGAATTGATATCGCCATTAACTGTAATTGTGCCGGTGTTAGTAGTTAAACTCACCAGACCACCATCATTATTATTATTAGAGGAAGTAATATCACCTGTAAGAATGTTTCCATTAGTGGCATCCAGGATGATACTTCCACTGTTCGCGTATAAGTTAGAGGTGTCTAGATTGCCGGTAGCGATCGCGCCGTTGCTACTGGTGAGTTGAATCTTCCCGAACGGACCAAAACCAGGAGGAGGATCGATCTTAATATTTCCAACAGTGATACTTGCTCCGGAAATTGTTATATCTCTTCCATTGGTTCGGATGGTGTTCGCCGTATTTTGCATCACAAAAGAACCAACCTTATCACCATCAGCGTCTGCCGTAAAAGTGATTGACGTAGCAGGCCCGCCGCCGAAGTTCAGAGTTCCGTCACTTGTAAGATCGTTGATAGTGATGTTGTTAGTCGCTTGCAAAATCACATTGCCAGAGGCGGAGGCATTTTCCAGTTCGGTTTCCGAAATGATGAAATTTGCAGGAGCATCACCCTCAAGAATTGTGCCATCGGCTAATTCAACGTCTTGCGCTCCCGGACCCGCACTTTGATCTGTTACCGTGATATTGAGTGGATCAAGTAGTAAGGTTCCCGCCTTACCTTGTGGCGCTAGCGTATCCACCTTACCTTTGAAAGTTAAGCTTTCCTTGCCTGAAACTTCCACAAATCCGCCGTCGCCGGAATTTTTGCCGCCACGAGCGCTGATATTGCCGTAAAATTCAGTTGCCTTGTCAGACCAAACGATCGCACGACCCCCATTACCGTTGTTCTTGCTATCGACATCGATCGAAGAATCTGGACTGATATATGTTCTAGAGGCATTTGGTACTGTGCCCTTCCCTTGATAATCGCCGCCAATTAGCACCGTTCCGCCGCCAAGACTGCCGGAAGCGTTGATGTTGGCACCCACCAGCCCTACTTTGTCACCCAGAACCTGCACTTTACCGCCAGTCTGACCGGATGCGTTAAGGTTGCCAGCTACAATCGCAGTACCTGTATCGGTGGGGATTGCAACGCCAGATCCCGTGAGTACCACTTGACCTTTACTATTAACAGTGAGTTTAGTCGCATTCCCAATTTTTCCGCCAGTCAGCAGCTGCGGTACGGATTGAGGATTAGGGATAGGGGATTGGGGATTAAAATTCTGAGTCGCGACCTCCAAACTGAGTAGGTTTCCAGGTTGACTAATCCGCACGGATTTTCCGCCGGAAACCGCTGCCACAGTAATATTTCCTTCTGGTGCCAAAAGTTGCCCAGTATTAACGATAGTGCCACCGAGTAAGGTGAGATTTTTCCCCTGTCCTACTGCTAAGTTTCCAGAGTTAACGATGGCACCGGGTTGGGGAGCCGTGAAAGCAAAAGTGCTGGGATTTCCTTCTAAAGCGGCATAATTATTGTTACCGATGGCATTAAACCAATTATTGCCAAAGCCGATACTGTTGGCGGTGGTGGCAGTGAAAGATGCAGGCACATTTAGACTAGCGTTGTTGCCAAATACAATTCCGGCTGGATTCATCAAAAATAAGTTTGAATTGCCGCCAGTGACTTGAATTAAGCCATTAATGACGGAGACATCTCCACCCACAACTCGACCGAGAATATTCTGAATGCTGGGGGTGGATAGGAAGTTGGCAATCTCACCTTGATGGAGATCAAATTGGTTAAAGCTGTGGAAGAGATTCTCACCTTGGCTTGATAGCTTACCGCCAGTGATGTCGAAGCGATCGCCATTGACGTTGACAAGGGTACCAGTGCCATCAGCAGCCGGAATGATGGGTTGTGCCAATGCTTTTTCTAAGCTGATGACTCCTGCTAGAGGCAAGGCTGCCATCACTAGGCTAACTTTTCTCACTAAGGGTTTCATAATTGCTCTCTCTTGCAGATATTAAGAAATATTGAACAACCAATCGCAGTTCTGCTTTGCCGAAGTCACTACGTTTTTGTTTACACGGGTTGTTCCTTTAACCAATCGCTAACTGTGATGTACTTTCTGGACAGTTATTATACTGCTGTTATAACTTATCTCAACCAGGATTGTCTTCAGGAACTAAAAACAACCAAGTCTAAGAAAAAAGTTTTTTTAGAAGAATTTGATGAGACTTATGGATGAATTTAATTTTATCGGAAAATACTGACACAAAAGCGTCTATCCCCACCTTAGTATTTTGAAAGGAATTTTCTGCAAAAATAAAATCATAATCGTCAAAAATGATCGTGCCGCCAACTTTAACAAGCGCCCAAGTTAAAACTGCATCTTCCAGAACATCGCTGGCTAGGTGGGAGCCATCAATGTAAACTAAATCATAAAAACCCAAGGGTAACAAACGCAATATTTGTTGAGATCTACCTACTATTTTTCGTACCTTTTCCGCTGCACCCGTACGATTTATATTAAAGTCAAATCGCTCTTCTATAGAGCTTAGATAGTCACAATCATATCTTTGATGTTCTAAGCTACCTGCAAAGGTATCTATACAGGTAATTTGGCTAGAACTATCTATTAAAATATTTTCTAAAAACCAGCAAGTAGATCGCCCCTCCCAACTGCCTATTTCTAAAATATTTAATCCAGGTATTTTAGATAAAGGTTTAAGATGCTCATTCAAAATATCAAGGTTGCGGCTAAACCAGTCTGTAGAAAATTGATAACCTTTCAATATTGTCTCAATTTGATAACGAGCTTTTGAAAATTCAGGCTTGATTGTTAAGAGTTTACGGTAATAGCTCATTGCCTCGGCAACTCTACCCTTTTGCTGGAAAATCATGCCTAAATCGTAGTAGGCTTCAGGAAAGTCAGGTTTAACTTCCAGCGCTTTCTGATAACAAGCGATCGCTTGTTCAATCTGTTCTTGCATCCACAATCTTGCTCCCATTTTAAAATAGGCTTCAGCTAAGAGGTTTTGCGATCCCTGGTAGTTACTTATATACCCTTGAACAGAGAAAATTTGAGCAGATGTCTGCAAATCGGCGATTGCTTCTGGATAGTTACCCAATTTAGAATGGGCATTCCCCCGGTTATTGTAGGCGGCGGCAAAGTTAGGATTAAGCTGCAATGCCAGAGTATAATCGTCAATTGCTCCTTGAGTATCTCCTAAATCGAAGCGTGCGACACCTCGATTAGTGTAAGCTTCAGGAAAATTAGGATTGATATTCAGCGCCTGAGTGTAATCCTCAATTGCTTTTTGCCCATCGCCAAGTCTGGAGCAAGTATTACCCCGATTGTAATAAGCAACAGCATCATGGGGATTGAGATGCAAGATTTTGCTATATTCCTCGAAAGCTTTTTGATAGTAGATTTGCCAAATTCTCTGTACTGTTAAATGCCTTTCCTGGTGGTGATGTCTGTAAGTTTGGGCTTCGTGCTGTCTCCAGATAATCACTTGTTCAGCAACAGAAATCCCGGTTTGACCAGAGAGGAATAAGCTTAAAAATAAAGTGCCAGTTGAGAGATATTCGGTTTGCACTAGGTTGAAGATGCGGGGCAAGTCTTGTACCCAGTCTCCAATCTTGAGGCTGAAGCAGGGAGGGCAGAATTTTAAATTAGCGATCGCTTCTCGAAATAATTCATTTCCCTGCTCTTGATAAATTGGGGAAGGCACATCCTTGAACTGCCCGATAACTGCTGTATAAGGTAATGCTAAGGATGCATTGAGAAAGCTTGGTAAACTCTCTAGCGCCTCATCATCCCCATCTAGAATAAATACTTGTTTTACATTTTCTCTTTTTGCATCAGCCAGAGCCTGTATCAGCGTAGAAGCTGGCCCTTTATGCTCTAGGCGTCTAATTTGGCATCTATTTTTAACAGCAGCCAAATTAGGAAAAATATTGCTTCCATCATCGTATACAACAATATCAAAATCTCCCTGAATCGAACGGATAGCCCGTTCTAGATAGGGATAGCTAGGATCGTAATATCGAATAATGATCCGTGTCATCGCCGTCAACTTAAGAATACAGAACAGTGTTCATCCCACACCAGTCGCTCAAAATTCCCCTAGTCTGAGTCATGATGCTTTCGTTGCCACACTCCAAGTAATTTTCGTGTATCTGTCATAAGGAGTAGGGAAGCCCTGCTCTTACTGGCATCGGAAGACTCTAGAGATTGTGAAATTTAATTGTCTCCAATGATACTTTGCAACTTTTGGCAGTAATCTCGGATCTTTAGCCCAGAGTCTTTGCAGCACCTAGTGATGTTGTAGGCGATCGCGCATCAAGAGGGCGATCTGCTCACATCTGCGACTCTAATTGTTGTAACTAATTGGAAAATTCAGAAAATTCTATCAATCGCGCCATTTTCCGGCTGATAACCTTAAGCAGTAGGCTCTCTGGGGTTCTCTCTGTCTTAGGTCTTCTTGCTTATTTGTTAATATTTTGTTACAAACAAGAGAGTAAGCACTCTTATGGACGCGAAACATTATGTTAGGCGGCCTTACTGGTTTCACAAACAATACTGGCACTGATTGGGGAGAACGCCTCCTCAATACAGTCGCTAGCAAGACTATTCGCCACATGTTTACCCAGAGTGAGTCTGTGGAAGTTGCTGTTCGCTGCTATCCCTCCAGCAAGCTTTTGCAGGGCAGTATTGACAGCTTCAAAATGAGCGGTAGTGGTCTTGTGATTCGCCGCGAGTTTCGCACCGAGGAGATGTCGTTTGAGACAGACGCCGTCTCGATTGACTTCAGTTGTGTAATGCAAGGTCAGATCCGCCTTAAGCAACCCACCCAGGCAGTTGTACAGGTGACGCTAACCCAGGCAGATATTAACCAATCCTTTCAGGCAGAACTGGTGCAGAAGCGCCTGCAAGATATTTCCACACCAGCTTTGACAGATTTATCTGGCGGTCAGTCCGTTTCCTTTACCGAAGTCCAAGTACAGCTGCTGCCCGAAAACCAAGTGCAAATTTTTGCAAAGGCAGATTTGGGCGAAAAAGGATTGGTGCCACTCAGCATGAAATCAACCTTAAGCGTGGAACGGCGGCGTCGCATTCGGTTTAAAGATCCCCAATTTCAACCAGAGGCGGTTCCAGAAGAATCACGGGAAATTTCTCAGACCTTGACATCGGCGTTTGCGGAAATTTTAGATAACATGGTCGATTTAGATCGCTTTAATCTCGACGGCGTAACCATGCGAATTAACCGCTTGGAAACCCAAGGAGATAAGCTAATTTTCAGTGGCTATGCCCAAATCGAGCGCGTTCCCAATAACCCTTGATTTTAGTCAATCGTCATCGGTTAGTAGGCAATCGCAGGGTCAGAACCGCGTTAAAAGGAACAGGGATAAGGAGCGGTGGTTGAACACCCCTTTTCTATCCTTAATTCGTAAAGGTCAGCGATCGCACAACTGTGTCTTAACCTCTCAGCCTTAGGATAACAGTAGTGTTATCTGGGAGATATCTTGTGACTGCTGGAACCTCACCCCCGCAGCTTCAGAGAGAGTTAGGGGTTTTGGGTGCCACGATGATGGGTTTGGGTTCGATCGTAGGCACGGGCGTGTTTGTCAGCATCGGCATTGCCGCCGGAATCGCAGGACCGGCGGTAATTTTGGCGATCGCGATTGGAGCCGTTGTGGCAACCTGCAACGGTCTCAATAGTGCCCAGTTAGCAGCGAATCACGCCGTCAGCGGTGGCAGCTACGAATATGGCTACAAGTATCTCAATCCGAGTCTAGGTTTTACCGCAGGCTGGATGTTTCTCTTGGCAAAGACTGCTTCAGCAGCAACGGCAGCTTTGGGTTTTGCTGGCTACTTGCTGAATGCGACGGGTTTGTATGGGCGGGGATTTCTGATTCCCACGGCGCTAGCTGCGGCGATTTTGATGACTTTAATTGTTTTGAGCGGGATTCGCCGCTCTAATCGCGCCAATATTGCCATCGTCTCGGTGTCGCTGCTCTCTTTAATTTTCTTTGTCCTTATCTGTCTACCCCGCGCCACAGAGGTTGGTACAGAAAATCTCACGCCATTTTTCAAAGGTTCTCCGGCGACGGTACTCCAAGCCAGTGCGCTGATGTTTGTGGCTTACACGGGTTATGGAAGGATTGCCACGTTGGGCGAGGAAGCACGGGAACCCCGGAAGACAATTCCAATCGCGATGATTGTTAGCCTGGGGGTGACAATGCTGCTTTACATGGCAGTGGTAACGGTTGGCATTGGGGCGGTCGGGACAGAAATTTTGGGCAAAGCAACCCAGGCACAGGCAGCACCCCTCGAGGTGGCAGTTCGCAGCGTTGCCGGTTCAAGAGGTGCGGCGATTTTATCAATTGGTGCGATCGCGGCGATGCTGGGGGTACTATTAAACTTGATTTTGGGTTTGTCCCGCGTGCTGCTGGCGATGGGAAGACGCCGGGATATGCCCAGAATTTTGGCACGGCTAAATCGGCAAGGAACGACACCCGATTTAGCGGTGGTCGTGGTAGGAATTGCGATCGCCCTTTTAGTTCTGCTTGGCAATGTCAAAACGACTTGGTCATTCAGTGCCTTTAACGTCTTGATTTACTACGCAATTACTAATCTGGCAGCATTAAAAATGCCAGATTCAGAACGGCTCTATCCCAAATGGATAGCCTGGGCAGGTCTAGGATCTTGCCTGTTCCTGGCTTTCTGGGTAGAGCCGCAAATCTGGCAAATGGGTCTGGGATTAATTGTCGCTGGTCTAATCTGGCACCAAGTCAGGCAAAGAGTTAGGGAGTTATGAGTTAATAACTCATAACTCCCTAACTCAAAACTTTTCCTAGCGACCAACACCGATGTATTGGAAACCAGCGCTTTCTATTTCCTTCCGGTTGAGGAAGTTACGACCATCAATCATCACCGCGTTGTTCATCAGCTTAGACATTTTGCTATAGTCTAGGGTCTGGAACTGCTGCCAGTCTGTCACCAACACAAGGGCGTCACAGCCATCAGCCAGCCGTTCGGGATCGGTTTCCACCATCACGCCGGTTAACCCATGACGCATCCCAGTTGAAGAAACAATTGGATCGTAGGCTTTCACTTTCGCCCCCAGCCGGTTGAGTTGCTCGATGAGATTGAGCGCTGGAGCATCGCGCATATCATCGGTATCGGGTTTGAAAGTCAGACCTAGCAATCCCACCGTTTTGCCTTTGAGGATTTTTAGCGCCTGTTGCAGTTTTTCGATCGCAATCACGCGCTGGCGCTGGTTGACACTCACAGCAGATTTGAGCAGTTGAGCTTCATAGCCGTAGTCGTCCGCGGTATGAATCAAAGCCGAGACATCTTTCGGGAAGCAGGAACCACCCCAGCCAATCCCAGCTTGCAAGAACTTGTTACCAATCCGGGAATCCAAACCGATGCCCTTAGCGACTTGGGTAACATCAGCACCCACGCGATCGCAAATATTGGCAACTTCGTTGATAAAGCTGATTTTGGTTGCGAGGAAGGCATTCGCGGCGTACTTAATCATCTCAGCAGAGTTGATGTCTGTCACCACGACGGGCACTTGTGGTA
Source organism: Trichocoleus sp. DQ-A3 (assembly GCF_039961975.1). NCBI lineage: Bacteria > Bacillati > Cyanobacteriota > Cyanophyceae > Leptolyngbyales > Trichocoleusaceae > Trichocoleus > Trichocoleus sp. DQ-A3. Next base: position 116,291 of record NZ_JAMPKC010000012.1, read on the forward strand.
AGGATTTGTCTTCTGCCACCTGGCGCTCGACAATGGGAGCATAGAGTTCCTGCATCATGGCGATCGCTTTCGGATTGGTGCTACCCAGCACAATCCGATCCGGGTTAAAGGTGTCGTAAACCGCCGAACCTTCGCGCAAAAATTCTGGATTGCTAACAACATCAAACTGAGGAGTTGTTTCTAGTGTCAGCTCCTCGGTAACAACGCCACCAGCTCCCACTAAGGACTTTTGGCGCTCCAGCACGCCATCAAGTACAATCATCCGCACCCAGTCCCCAGAACCAATTGGCACTGTGGATTTATTTACAATGACTTTGTAACCACCGTCAAGATGAGCGCCAATTCCACGGGCAACGGCTTCAACATACCTGGTATCGCTTTCACCATTTGCCAAAGCGGGCGTCCCTACTGCGATGAACAAAATTTCTCCATGAGCCACTCCAGCACCCAAATCGGTAGTGAACTCAAGATGCCCTGACTGGGAAGCCGATTGCATAATTTCTGACAGTCCTGGCTCATAAATCGGGGACTGTCCCGCCTTCATCAACTTGACTTTTTCTTCGTTATTGTCAACGCAGATGACATGATGTCCAATATGAGCAAGACTGGCACCCGTGACCAAGCCAACATATCCAGTGCCAATTACGCAAACACGCATAGGAGTAAACCTCAAAAAAATTGGAATGACAGTTCTGGGGGTACGATTCTGTTGGGTAGTCTTTTGTTAAAAGTCATTGATAATTAACTTTTGACAAAGGACTCTAATTCACGAATCGCTGTGGATGCGATTCTCCGGCAGAGAAGCTAAGCGATCGCGAAAATCTTCTATAGTCAGTTGTAACCCTTCTTGCAAGGGTATTGTTGGCTCCCAATCCAGCCAAGTCTTTGCCCGCGTGATATCCGGACGCCGTCGGCGAGGATCGTCTTCTGGCAGTGGCTCAAGCTTAATCTTCGAGTCTGGGTTCACCATCTTTTGGACAGCCTCAGCCAGCTCTAAAATCGTATATTCATCGGGATTCCCTAAATTAATCGGTCCCGTATGCTCGCCATTCATCAGCCGCATCAGCCCTTCCACTAGGTCTGAAACGTAGCAGAAACTTCGGGTTTGCGAACCATCACCATAAACCGTTAGGGCGGTACCCCGCAGAGCTTGCACTACAAAGTTGCTAACCACTCGACCGTCATTTTCTAACATTCGAGGGCCGTAGGTGTTGAAGATTCGCGCGACTCGAATTTCTACATGATTCTGGCGATAATAGTCAAACGCCAGTGTTTCTGCAATTCGCTTGCCTTCGTCATAGCAGGAGCGAATTCCTATCGTATTGACATTACCGCGATATTCTTCAGTCTGGGGGTGGATTTCAGGATCGCCGTACACTTCTGACGTGGAAGCCAAGAGTAATCTCGCCTTCACCCGCTTTGCCAGTCCTAACATATTCAGCGTACCCAGGACATTCGTTTTCACGGTCTTTACTGGGTTGAACTGGTAGTGTACTGGAGATGCGGGGCAAGCTAGGTGATAAATTTGCTCTACTTCCAAGCGTATCGGTTCGGTGATGTCGTGACGGATGAGTTCAAAATATGGATTATCCAGCCACTTCAGGATGTTGCGTTTGTGTCCGGTATAGAAGTTATCGAGGCAAATGACTTCATGCCCTTGCGTCATTAGCCGGTCGATCAGATGGGAACCGATAAAACCAGCACCACCTGTGACTAAAATTCTCATCTGGCAATTGAGTCTTTTAAGAGTTGGAATCCATCTTAGACTAACCTTGCCATGCGACGGTGTCCAGATGTACCTGCATTTTCAATAAATCTTTGAACATATCGATGAAGATATCGTAAAGATTAGCGATCGCTCCTCGGCATTCATTTCTTCGCCTCAAGTTCGTTCCTTTCCCACTCTCAGCCTGGAATAGCACCCTATGTAAGACACGAAGCTACGAAAATACGCTGGATTCCTAAGCTTAGCTTAAAAATCCAGCGTAAGTCTCAATTCAGTAGTCTCAATCCAAGCGCTACTCTTGATCCAGGCGCAACACCGCCATGAAAGCTGATTGCGGTACATCAACCGTCCCAATCGACTTCATGCGCTTCTTCCCTTTAGCCTGCTTCTGCAACAACTTTTTCTTTCGAGAAATATCACCGCCGTAGCACTTGGCAAGCACATCTTTTCTCAAAGCGGGGATATGTTCGCTGGCGACAATCTTACTGCCAATCGCGGCTTGAATCGGAATTTTGAACTGATGCCTGGGAATCAGTTCCTTCAACTTTTCTGTCAAACCACGTCCTACGTTGTAAGCCTTATCCCGATGCACAATCATCGCTAAGGCATCAACGGGGTCGTTGTTGATTAAAATATCTAGCTTAACCAGGGGATTTTCCTGATAGCCAATCAAATGATATTCCATACTGGCATAGCCGCGAGTTCTGGACTTCATTTGGTCAAAAAAGTCCGTCACCACTTCCGCCAGGGGTAACTCATAAGTCAGCGTGGTTCGCCCCTGCGTTAAATACTTCATATCTTTGAAGACACCACGCCGGTTTTGACATAACTCCATCAAAGTCCCCACATAGACTTCTGGGGTAATCATGTCTACCTTGACATAAGGCTCCTCAATTTTTTCCCGCTCGTTCGGCGGCGGTAGGTGGCTGGGATTATCAATGTAGACTTCCTCTCCCTTATTGGTAATCACCCGATAGACCACCGAAGGAGCGGTGATAATCAAATCTAAATCGTATTCCCGCTCTAGACGCTCTTGGACGATCTCCATGTGCAGCAAGCCCAAGAAGCCGCAGCGGAAGCCAAACCCCATTGCGCTGGACGTTTCCGGTTCGTAGTTCAACGCCGCATCATTTAATTTAAGTTTTTCCAGGGCTTCCCGTAAGTCTGGGTATTGGTCAGCATCGGTGGGGAACAAGCCGCAAAAGACCATCGGCTTCGCTTCGGTGTAACCGGGCAATGCCTCGCTAGCAGGGGCATTCGCTAGGGTAATGGTGTCTCCTACGCGAGCATCTTCCACCGCTTTAATTGCCGCTCCTAGGTAGCCCACTTCTCCGGCGTGCAGTTCGTTCACCGGCTTCTGAGTCGGGGAAAGGATACCCAATTCGTCAATTTCATATTCTTTGCCGGTCGCCATCAGACGAACGCGATCGCCTTTTTTGACCGTACCATCCATCACCCGGAAGTATACAATTACACCCCGATAGCTGTCATAGTAACTATCAAAAATTAAAGCTCTCAGCGGTTGGGACACCGTATCTATCGGCGGCGGGACTAAGTGAACGATCGACTCCAGGATCTCGTCAATCCCAAGCCCTTCTTTTGCAGAAGCGAGAATTGCACCGCTACAATCCAGTCCGATAATTTCTTCAATTTCTCCCTTTACCCGATCTGGCTCAGCTCCAGGGAGATCGATTTTATTTAATACTGGAATAATTTCCAGATTATTCTCAAGGGCAAGATAAACATTGGCAAGCGTTTGCGCTTCCACCCCTTGAGAGGCATCCACTACCAAGAGTGCGCCTTCGCAAGCAGCCAGAGAACGCGACACCTCGTAGGAAAAATCAACGTGACCAGGTGTATCAATTAGATTTAGAACGTACTGTTGGCCATCCTTGGCGGTATAGTTCATTCGGGCAGCTTGCAGCTTAATCGTAATGCCGCGCTCCCGTTCTAAATCCATATTGTCCAGGAACTGTTCCTTCATCTGCCGATCTTGCACCGTGCCCGTAAACTGCAAGAGGCGATCCGCCAGAGTGGATTTTCCGTGGTCAATGTGGGCAATGATCGAGAAATTACGAATGCGAGAAACAGGTACGTCAGTCATAGCCAAACAAAAAGGCACGAACGGCAATTGAAAAGTTCAGCGGACTTCAAATATTGTAATGTTTCCGATGCCCCGGCAGTTAGGACAGCCGCAGATATGTCCCTTCTGTCAACGTGAAACAATTCTTTAACTTTGAGTAGGACAGTTACCGCCTTCGATGACTATACAGTAGAAAATCTGCGCGGTTTACCTAAATCAGAGACAGCGATAAAAATAGATGCAGGACTGAGGACTGAGGGTTGAGTAGGGAGGACAGAGGACTGAGAGTTGAGGAAGGAGGACTGAGTAACTGTCAAACAGTCAGTCAAGCGAAGCGATAACCATTTAATTTGGCATGGGAGGGTGATGAGAACACAGCAAAAGGTATTGTGAATCTAAAGACTTAAAAAGAAATCTTGTGTATTCAAGTAGATTAGGGCACATTGGAATTAAATCCATGCAAAAACTGCTCTGATGAAAAACCTTTAAAAAAAGGGTAATTTTCTGATGAGAGAACGACTTCTCTACCGAAAAGTGGCAATGCTTCAGGAGCAGCCGTCCTCACCAGAAAATAGAGCGCTATTGCCAACTAGCAGTTAGCGCCCAGAGAATGTCAGAATGCATACTAGGGATCGGAATTGCAAAATTTTGTTGCCCATTAGGATAGGAGCTGCATTCTACTGACTGCGTTGCTTGCATCAGCAGTTAGCATGGAAAGACGGCGCATCCTCTTCCGCGTTGGTTTTGCTTGGAAATGTCATCACTGCACTGATATGAACGATCGGGCCAGATATTCTCAGGGTTCAGCCGAAAAGGTGGAAATTTCTATCCACCTTGATTCTGAACTGTTAGCACAAATTAAGCACCTGACCAACGATCCGAGTAAGGTCATTGAGACGGCAATTCGGCAGTGGCTTAGAGGTGAACGAGATCGAGATGATGAACTGACTCGGAACCTAGAGAGGAATCCGCCCGTGCCTCCAAGAGGGGAATGGAACGATTAATGCAAAATAAAGAACACTCTAGATGTAGACTTTAGCCGCAGGGCAAGTCTTTTGAGGTTGTATCTATCACAGAAAACGGCTGGTAATCATTAGCTTCTTCTCCTTTTGCAGTTTACAGGTATACTCTGATGGCGGCTCCTGTTAATGTCTCACTGCCAACTTTCGAGTCAACTGTGTCAAGTCCAGATCAGTACCAAAAACTGCTGAGTCAGATTGCTAGGAATATCCGTCGCACGCTCGATCTAGATACCATTTGGCAGCAAACGGTTAGAGGGCTAGGAGAAGCGCTTAACGTTAGTCGCTGCATCATCTGCAACTACGAAAGTTCTAAGCCCAAAGTGCAGGTGGTGGCGGAGTATTGCCAGGAGACGTTTCGGTCGATGCTGGGACAACAGTTACAGCTTGCCGAGCAACCCTATCTAAGGCAAGCACTGGAGACACAAGGCGAGCCAGTTGTGGTAGAACAGGCTGGGGTGAATGCGTTTGGGCAACAATCGGTATTAGTCGTTTCTACCTGCTATCAAAACCAGCCAAATGGCGTCATCGCTTTGCAACAGTGCGATCGCACTCGGCGATGGAACGATGCCGAAGTTGAGTTAGTTAGAGAACTGGCAGATCAGGTGGGAACCGCGATCGCTCACGCCACCCTGTATAAAGAATTAGAAGAAGCCCGCGAACAAGCAGAAGAAGCTTCTCGCCTTAAATCAGAGTTTCTGGCAAATACTTCCCACGAACTTCGGACACCGCTAAACGGCATGATTGGCTCCCTGAAGCTGATCCTAGATGGGACGGTAGACGAGCCAGAAGAGCAACTGGATTTTATCCAAGATGCTTACCGTTCAGCTTTACATCTCCTCAACCTGATCAATGACATTCTCGATGTCGCCAAAATTGAAGCAGGCAAAATGGAGCTGGAACTGGGACAGGTGAAGCTGGAAGAACTATTCGGGGATGTCGAGGAATTTACCCAGAATCAGGCGCAGCAGAAAAACCTGAGCTTATGCATTCAAATGCCATCTACCTACGATGAAATTATCCTGTATGGCAACTACCAGCGGCTGCTCCAGGTGATGTTAAACCTGATAGGGAATGCAATCAAATTTACCCATGAAGGCGGCGTCACGGTCAGTGCCGAGGTCAGTAAAAAGAAACTTAAGTTTGGAGGACAGGAATGTCCAGGCGTCGTGAAAGTCCAAGTCGCCGATACGGGGATTGGTGTCTCCCTTGACAAGCAAGACAAACTATTTCAATCATTTAGCCAGGTGGATGGCTCTCGCACTAGACAGTACGGTGGTACCGGATTGGGATTGGCAATATCTCAAAGGCTGGTAGAAGCAATGGGTGGGGTCGTAAACTTCTACAGTATGGGCGAAGGTCTGGGTTCAACAGTTACGTTCACCGTGCCTCTGTATCAAGAGCCGGTAATGATTTCAACACAACAGACAGGTTCGATGGATTGTTAATGTAGGTGCCACTTTCGGGGATTGATGAAATTGGGTTGAGTTGGCTCTACCAGTTGAAAGCACAAACAAGCTGCTTGCTGGTAGTTTCAGGCTCTACGATGAAATTTCGAGAAAGCAAGCACGCCAACATCGCCTGCGAGGTCAACAGGATTCTATGACTGAGCCAATTTCCGAACCGTACCAAAACTTTGAACCAAATTGCTAACAGGAGCGATCGCACACTCAATCTAAAAGCGATTTTCAGCAAACGGTTGAAAGTTTGGGAAAAGCACTGGACATAAGCCGGTGCCTTAGTTTTAATTGTTCGGTAAAGTGAATGGCTCTCACACAACTCCCGGTGCGGGTACGAGACTGGGACTAACAATCTCTCAAAAACTGCTTGAAGCAATGGCTGGCAATATTCATGTTCATCGTTACGGCGAAGGACTCGGCTCAACAGTCATGGTCACTGTACCCCTGTATCAAGCTTCGGTGATGATGACTACGCCACAGACGGGTTCAATAGGGCTATTAATCTAGGTGGGTACAGCGACGCTATCGGATTTTTCTGCTAACCCCAGTTTTCAGATAATTGTGTCGCCAAAGCGTGTCACTACTCTGCAAACATTTTTACACTAGGAAAGAAGTTGATTAAAGTAAGAGTCTATGACTGAGCAAGCAAATGCTCGTGACTTGTTTCGGGCTGCCTACGAAAACCGCTACACCTGGGATACTAATTTCCCAGGATATAGTGCTGATGTAGAACTCAAGCAAGGTGATGAAGTCTACAAAGGCAAAATTCGCATCAACAGCGACATGACTGTTGAAGTTACCGGCATCGAAGACGAAACGGTGCAAGAGAGCATCTATACTCAGCTCAGGGATATTGTCACCCACCGCAAGCGGGGGTCTTTTGACAAAGCTCACGGCAAGAACGAATTTAACCTGGGGGAAACGGACGCCAGCGGCGCTACGGAAATTCTGGTTAAAGGCGATGCGATGGGATCTAACTACAAAATCCGAGGCACTGAAATTTGCCAGGTGAGTCGGGTAATGGGTCGAATGGCATTTGTCATCGATACTGCTGAAAGTTTAGACACCGGAGAAGGCTACGCCGCCAGTCGCTACGATGTTGTCTTCCGGAATCCTCAGACAGGTGAATTGCTCAGAGAAATGCAATTTGAGGATACCTTCGAGAAAGTCGGCGATTACTACGTGATGACCAAGCAGGTAATTCACGCGAATGAGCAAGGTCAAAAAACGACCACCGAGTTCAACTACGCGAACGTCAAGTTACTGGAACCAGCAGCGGTATAGGCAGTCGGCGTTACAATACGCTCTCAGCGGTTCCCAGTGTTCTCCATTTTCGCGATGAGTTTTTATCTCTGCGTGAACTAGGATCAACATAGCTGCAATAGAAAGAAAGATTCGATAAGGTAAACTAACCATGTCACAAACACTGGCACTGACTTCAGAAAACGTCGAACAAGTTTTGGATGAACTGCGCCCTTACTTAATGTCCGATGGTGGTAACGTTGAGCTGGTAGACATCGACGGTCCAGTCGTGAAGCTACGCCTCCAAGGAGCCTGCGGATCTTGCCCTAGTTCAGCAATGACGCTGAGAATGGGAATTGAGCGCCGCTTGCGTGAATTTATTCCCGAAATTGCCGAAGTTGAGCAAGTCCTTTAAAGGCAAAAGGTAAAAGGCAAAAGATTTTTTCTGATTTCTTTTGCCTTTTTAGTTTAATTGAACCAGTCTTTTCAAAGCCAAAGGCAAAAGAAATAGAACAGATATTTCTTTTGCCTTTTTAGTTTCTACTATTTACTTTCCCTATGCCCCATCCTCTCTATATCTCTTTCATCTGGCATCAACATCAACCTCTGTACAAAAGCCGCGCAGTCAATCAGTATCGTTTGCCGTGGGTGCGGCTGCATGGGACGAAAGATTACCTAGATTTAGTGCTGCTGCTGGCTCGTTATCCGAAGCTGCATCAAACGGTTAATCTCGTGCCATCTTTGATTTTGCAGTTAGAGGATTATGTTGCTGGCACGGCGATGGACCCATACTTAGCAGCAGCTTTGACGCCGGAACAGCAACTGAGTGATGAACAAAAAAGATTTATTATTGAGCATTTTTTTGATGCCAATCACCATACCTTAATTGACCCTCATCCTCGCTACGGAGAACTTTACGGGCAACGTCAAGAAAAGGGGGAAGAATGGTGTTGGACAAATTGGAATCCGCAAGATTACAGCGATTTGCTCGCTTGGCATAATCTGGCGTGGATCGATCCTTTGTTTTGGGACGATCCAGAGATTGAGGGCTGGTTGAAGCAGGGAAGAAACTTTACTTTAAGCGATCGCCAGCGAATTTTCTCTAAACAACGAGAAATCTTGAGTCGCATCATTCCGCAGCACCGGCAGATGCAGGAAGCAGGGCAACTGGAAGTATCGACAACGCCCTACACGCACCCGATTTTGCCCTTACTGAACGATACCAACTCTGGTCGGGTGGCGGTGCCCAACATGACCTTGCCGAAGCAGCGCTTCCAGTGGGCTGAAGATATTCCCAGACATCTCCAAAAAGCTTGGGATATGTATAAAGATCGGTTTGGGCAAGAACCGCGTGGTTTGTGGCCTTCAGAACAATCGGTTAGCCCCGAAATTTTGCCTTATATCGCCAAACAGGGATATAAGTGGATCTGCTCCGATGAAGCCGTCTTAGGTTGGTCTAAGAAGCAATTTTTCCATCGAGACGGTGCGGGGAATGTCTACGAACCCGAATTACTATATCAACCTTATCGGCTGCAAACCGAGTTCGGCGACTTAGCGATCGTGTTTCGGGATCACCGATTATCAGATTTAATTGGCTTTACTTATGGAGCGATGGAACCGCGCCGCGCCGCCGCCGACTTAGTCGGGCATTTGGAAGCGATCGCTCGCACCCTGAAACACCGCCAGAAAGGAGGCGGTACAGCCCTAGAACAACCGTGGCTGGTCAACATTGCCCTTGATGGCGAAAACTGTTGGGAACACTACCATCTGGATGGTAAGCCCTTTTTAGAAGCTCTTTATCAAACGCTGAGCGACCACTCAGAGCTGAAATTGGTCACGGTTTCGGAATTTCTAGACCAGTTCCCTCCCAAGGCAACCATCCCCGCCGAGCAGCTGCACAGCGGCTCTTGGGTCGATGGCAGCTTTACAACTTGGATTGGCGATCCCGCCAAAAATCGCGCCTGGGATCTCTTAGAGGATGCGCGGAAAGTCTTGGCTAGCCATCCAGAAGCAACCGAGGAAAACAATCCAGAAGTTTGGGAAGCTTTGTACGCCGCAGAAGGTTCCGATTGGTTCTGGTGGTTTGGCGAAGGTCATTCCTCAAACCAAGATGCCATGTTCGACCAGCTGTTCCGGGAACACCTGTGTGCGATTTACCAAGCTTTAAATGAGCCGATCCCGTCGAACTTGCGCCAACCCGTAGAAGCTCACGAAGCGCGGGGAGACCATCGACCCCAAGGCTTTATTCATCCCACCATCGATGGACTGGGTGACGAACAGGATTGGGATCGCGCTGGTCGGATTGATGTGGGCGGATCGCGGGGTACGATGCACAAGAGCAGTGCCATTCAGCGTCTTTGGTACGGCGTGGATCACCTTAACTTCTATCTACGGCTGGACTTCCAGACCGGCATTCAACCGGGTAAAGGCTGTCCGCCAGAGTTGCATTTGCTGTGGTTCTATCCCAACCAAACAATGCACAATAGCCCCATTCCGCTGGAAAATTTACCTGACGAAGCGCCACTGAACTATCTGTTCCACCACCATTTAGGGATTAACTTACTGACTCACACGATTGAGTTTGAGGAGGCTGGGGAACATTTCAAGTGGCATCCTCGGTTTAGCCGCGCTCAAGTGGGTTTAAATAAGTGTTTGGAAGTGGCAGTTCCTTGGGCAGATTTGCAAATCGGTCCAGATTTTCCGCTGCGGATGGTAGCTATCTTAGCGGATGGCGAACGGTTTAGTAGCTATGTGCCTGAAAATGCCTTGATTCCGATTGATGTTCCTTAAGAATTCAATCGCAAAAATCAGGGATTTTTGTAAAATCCCTGATTTTTCTAACTTTGATACCGCATAACTGTCCAAACATTTCCACTAATTAGGGTATCTAGTTGGAAAATGTGAAAACTTGATTTGAGAGGCTGTGAGATTTCTTGCCAAGGAACAATCGTAAAGCCAAGTTGCGAATAAAATCGTACTAATTTAGGCTTACAGACTAAATAGAGGGGATGGGTCGCTTCTTGAACAAGACGCTTCACTAGATGGGAACCCAGGTGCTGGCTGCGCCAAACAGGTTTCACAAATAAGTAATACAGCATAGAGTGCGTACTATAGCCGTTTATTTCACCGCAAGCTACTAACCTTCCATTACATTCAATGACCCAGAACCGCGACCAATTGACAAAAGCATAGGTGAAAATTGAGAAGAAAAATAGAATAAAGGAAGCGGCCAAACAAAGAGTAACAATAAAAAGAAGTGCAAGGATAAGAAATAAAATAATTCCGAGCAAGAAATTAGAAGCAAGAATTTTGATAATTTGTATGATTGCTAGCATGAAAAAAGTCAAGGCAATCAAAATTAGGAAATTGAAAGATAAAACTCTCAGATCAAATTTTAAAGCCTCAGATTTTGTAAATTCTAATAATAATTGCTGAATTAACCATTTTTCTTCCGCACGGGCTGGTCGGAGAACACACCCTGGTGGCAATGAAGGAGGTAGGTCAGCCATTAGTCCATTTTGTTGCAGCAGTGAACATCAAAGTCTGCGGCGATGAGGGCAATATTAGCAGTATGGGAGCCGTTGTCGTGTTTAAATAAACTGGAAATTTAGGAGCGATCGCTAACTATCCCTACTCATGTATCAGGGTTGGGTGTTACCGTCACCCGACGATCGACTTCATCAATCGTTATCGATGCCAAGCCAAACTGCTCAATCACCCACGCATTGGTCGTTAGGTGGGTGCTAATCTCCGCCACTCGGTATTGACTCGTCGAGTCAGCTAAAGCCGCTGGCAATAGCAACTGATCCCCCAGGTGTACATCGACGGGTGCGCCAGTGTTATGAAAATCCAGCAACTCCTGACAAGCCATATCGGCAACTTTATCGGCTGGCAGTCCCAGACGTCCCAAAGCACCAAAGAAAGCCTTGCTATTCTCGTACTCAGCGGTGAGGAAAATCCCCGCCCCCGGTGCGATACCCCTTTCCCGTAAGGGTTGGACAGTGGCTTTGAGATCTGCTTGATGCAACACATTCTCGGCGCGGCTAGCCATCCGTTGGGGAATGTGGGAAGGAAGTTGTGTCACCACAGCAATCCCCCGCACCTGCTGAAATTCTCCAGGTTCCAGAAGGCTAATCCCTCGCAATGGTTGGATTTCCCTGTTCTTACCCCTAACGCCCCTACCGCTAACGCGAAGTTCCACTTCTCCTTGACCTTGGGGATACCACCCCCAACTGCGTATCCTCACCTCAGCTTCCACTCCCATCTGACGTAACAGAGGCAAGTAGACTTGCTCAATGTAGGTATAAGCGGGACTATAGGCGACATGGGTGCCGCCGCGCAGCGTCACCTGCGATTCTCCCTGCGCGATCGCTAAGGGCAGCAAAATTGTCTGCAAAACCAAAGTAACCGCACCCGCCGAACCGCCTTCTTGTGCTTCGGTAACATCAAAGGTGTATTTTCCCAGTTGGATTGAATCACCCGGAATAAACTCTAAAGCCGTTGAACCCAACGTATCCCCCTGCACTTTCGCTCCGCAGATGGCAGCAGCGGCACGCACAGCCGTTAAGTGTTGGGCAGCGAGTCCGGGCTTTTTGCGTCCCGCCCGAACCCGCCCGATTCGGATCGGATGGCCTGCGATCGCCGCCAGGCTGAGGGAAGTCCGTAAAACCTGTCCGCCGCCTTCTCCGTAGGAACCGTCGATGTAAATCATGAGTAAAAGGATGCTTCAAACGTATTATGAAGGAAGTGACCAGATTTTAACGGCGCGGCATGGGAACAGTTTGGGAATTAGATTTTTATTCGCGTCCAATTTTGGACGAACAACAGAAAAAGATTTGGGAATTATTGGTGTGCGAAAGTCCGTTGGATATCCGCACGAAACCTGAGTCCCTGTTTCGTTACGCCGAGTTTTGCCCCAATAGCACGGTAAATTCGATCTGGCTGCGAACGACGTTGGAAGAAGCGATCGCTAGGGCAGCTGAACCTCCTCAAAAAATCCGCTTCTTCCGCCGCCCGATGACCAAAATGATTGTGAAAGCCTGCGATGAGTTGGGCATTTCCGCTCAGCTGAGCCGCCGAACTTTTACATTGTATCGGTGGCTGCAAGAGCGGATGCAGGACGTTTATCCCCAGCAATCGGGCTACCAAGGAGTTGCCCCGAATCCCTCTGTCCAATACCAACCCCAGCCGCCCCAACCTTTACCGGATGCGCTGGTTGGGCAAAAGTGGGCATTTGTAACCTTGTCAGCGGAAGCCTTTGAGGAAATGCACGAGTGGGACATTGGCTTTCGAGAAGCTTTCCCACTCATTGGATTAGGAGATTTCGCGCCTTTGCCACAGGAGACGCAGATTCCAGGAGTGGTGATTTTCTCTCCCAGAGCAGTGCCAATGGCTGGCTGGATGTCGGGAATTGAACCGGCGTTCCTGAAATTTAATCGGAACACACCGCCTAGATTGCTTTTAGAGACGGGTGAGAGTAATAGCTGGATTTTGGCAAGTATCAAAGATTCAAAAACTTTGACGGAAGCCGAAAACTTTGAGGACGCCAAGCGAAAAGCTGGGATGTTGCATTTTTTAGCGATTCAGTCCGATCCGCAATCAGAATCCTTTGCGGGTTTTTGGCTAATGCAAGAATTGCCTCTGAGTTAAATTGATTCCAAAGTAAATCTTTCGGTTTCGCAATCAGACTGGGAGAATAGAAGACAAAGACATAAAAAAAGGCTCTCAGACAAGCATAAAAGTCGGAGTAAAAGCGCGGATGTTGAGACTGAGCGACAGAATTTCGCACTTTCTACTTTGACTTTATGAGGGCGTCTTGGCGGTTCCATCAATAAATTCCACGGTCAGAATATGGGTTTTAACGATTTACCACAAGAGACGCTAGCAGAGCAGTTATTGGAGTTAGCCACTCGTTCTGGAGCCGAGGCAGCGGAGGTTTATCAAGCGCGATCGCTTTCTCGCCCAGTTTTTTTTGAAGCCAACCGGCTCAAACAACTGGAAAGTGCCCAATCAGAAGGGACGGCGTTGCGGCTGTGGCGAGAAGGGCGTCCGGGTTTAGCCGTTGCTTATGGTCCTGTGGAACCGCAAGCACTGGTAGATCGAGCGATCGCTTTGTCGGCACTCAACGGAGTGGAAACCGTGGAATTGACTGAGGGACGGGCATCTAAGTATCCCGACTTGGGCGAGTTTATGCCCGTCGAGGAGCTGATATTAATGGGCAAAGAAGCGATCGCCCTCGTCCGAGATGCCTACCCAGAAGTCCTCTGCACCGCTCAATGGGAATGCGAAGCAGAAACGACGCGCCTTGTCAACACCAAAGGATTGGATTGTCGCTATACCGATACGACCCTCAGCTGTTATCTGGCAGCCGAATGGGTGCGGGGGGATGATTTCTTGAGCGTTGGCGATGGACAAACCCAGCGGGATAGCCTCGATCCGGTCGCCTTGGCAAACCAAATTTTGCAGCGGTTAGCGTGGGCGAAAGAAAACATTTCACCCCCCATCGGTCGCGTGCCCGTGTTATTTACCGCCAAAGCAGCGGATATGCTTTGGGGAACCCTCTCAGCTGCACTGAATGGGAAACGAACCCTTGAGGGGGCTTCGCCGTGGAGCGATCGCTTGGGCGAACCCGTGACTTCAAAAGCCCTCACCATTACCCAAAACCCAGAATCTGGGCCGTTTAGCTGTCCTTTTGATGATGAAGGCACGGTCACGCGGAATCTGGAATTTATCAAAGACGGCATTTTGCAGCTGTTTTATACCGACCGCACGACCGGACGCCAGCTGGGTAGCGGGACTACTGGAAACGGGTTTCGTCCCGGTTTAGGTAGTTACCCGACACCGGGGCTATTTAATTTGCTGATTCATCCGGGAACTGGGGATCTGCTGAGCTTAATGCAGCAGATGGGTGATGGGCTGGTAGTAGATCAGATGCTGGGAGGCGGTTCTGGGATTTCGGGGGACTTCTCGATTAACGTTGACCTGGGCTACCGGATCAAGAACGGTCAGGTGGTCGGCAGGGTAAAAGATACGATGGTGGCAGGTAACGTATACGCAGCCCTCAAGCAGCTAGTGGCATTGGGAGGCGACGCCGAGTGGAATGGTTCGGTCTATACCCCATCTCTGATTGTGGAAGGGCTGTCTGTCACCGGCAAAATGCTGAGTTAATCCGAATCGAAGACTGGCTAATTGCCCGTTAGCCGTTAGCCATTAGCCATTAGCCATGAAATGAGTTGAGGGCAAAATGTTGAATGACTTATGAATTATTTGAGAGTGTTAAGTTCTCAAGTTTTGTCTTTACACTCAAGACTCAAATTTCCCAAATCCAAGGTCAAAGCTTTCTTACAACCCAGACGGCGTTTAGCGATCGCTGAAGCTTGTCTAATTGGGTTAGTATCGGGACTCGCCGCAGTTCTGTTCAAAGTCGGCGTCGGGACCTTGGGTGCATGGCGAGTTCATGCTTCCCACTTTCTCCCTGCATGGTTCGCATTACCCGCCATTGGTTTATCCTTTGGACTCCTCTCCGGCTTCCTAGTCGAACGTCTGGCACCAGAAGCAGCGGGGAGCGGCATTCCTTTTGTTAAAGCTGCCCTTTCTCAATTCCCCATCGCCCTGAATTTACGAGTTGCCCTCGTGAAGTTAGCCAGCAGCATTATTGCTCTGGGTTCCGGACTCACCTTGGGGCGTCAAGGGCCAACCGTGCATATCGGTGCAGCCGTTGCTGCTCAATTCAGCCACTGGGTTCCTACTTCGCCCGACCATCGCCGCCAGATGATTGCCGCTGGTGCGGGTGCTGGGTTAGCGGCTGGTTTCAATGCACCGATTGCCGGTGTGCTGTTTATTGTCGAAGAACTCCTCCAAGATTTATCCGACCTCACCTTGGGCACAGCCATTCTCGCATCCTTTATCGGTGCGGTTGTGTCGCGGCTGCTGGGCGGTCGTAGCCTTGACCTCAACCTCGATATTAGCCAATCTCAGACTAGCTTTTTTGCCCAAGAGATTCCTTTTTACCTGTTGTTAGGAGCCTTGGCTGGGGTGCTGGGGGCAATGTTTGGGAAAGGAATTTTTACTTCCCTCGCCTTCTATCGCCGCCTCAAACTTTCTCTACCGCTGCGAATTGGGCTGGCTGGATTAATTTCTGGTATCGTAACCGCCCTTCTCCCCTCAACATTTCGAGACAACACCGGGCTGCGAGAGTCCCTGCTGGCAGGTGGAGTGAGCTGGGAAATGGCAGCGATCGCTTTTGTGGCTCAGTATATACTCACGCTCGTCGCCTGTGGTTCTGGTGCCCCTGGCGGGTTATTCGCGCCTTCCCTGATTCTGGGGTCTGGGCTTGGCTATCTGGTCGGGTTCGTGCAGGAGGTAACCTTGGCAGTGGGTTCACCGACTACTTACGCCCTCGCTGGCATGGGGGCATTTTTTAGTGCCGTCTCCAAAGCGCCCATCACCGCTATTGTCATCGTTTTTGAAATGACAATGGACTTCAATCTTGTTCTGCCGCTGATGATTGGGTCTGTTGTTGCTTACCTGGTGTCAGAAAAGATAGTTAGGGGGTCACTCTACGATCGCCTGCTGAAGTGGAATGGGATTGAACTAGAGAAAAAGCCAACTACCGATGGACTCTTATCGATGCTGAAGGCGGCAGACGTGATGCAGCGCCGAGTCGAAACCTTAACCAGCAATATGACCCTTGATGAAGCCGTGCAAGCCTTCTCTCGCTCCCATCATCGCGGCTTTCCGGTTGTGTATAAGGAGAAACTGGTTGGGATTATTACCCAAACTGACCTTGCTGGAATTGCCCAACGGGGATTACCAGGGAACGCCCCTTTGAGCAAAATCATGACCCCGAAGCCGATGGCGGTAAACCCTACCGACTCCTTGGGTGATGTTCTCTATTTACTCAATCGCTATCAACTCAGTCGGTTGCCAGTGACGGAAGGGCGCAAGCTGATTGGGATTATTACCCGTGCTGATATTATTCGGGCGCAAGCAGATAAGCTGAACGGTCAATCGGTGAATATTGGCCCGCGTCCGGAGCCTTCTTACTGTGTTTATCAAACTCGTTCTCCGGCAGTGGGAAGCGGACGAATGCTCGTTACCATCGCCAACCCGCAAACTGCACCTGCATTGTTGCAGATGGCAGCGGCAATTGCCCGCGATCGCAACTACGAAATCGAATGTCTTCAGGTTATCTCGGTTCCCCGCAACAGTGCCCCTGCTCAAACGCCCGTCAGCACTACCAAAAGTCGTCGGCTGCTCCGTCATGCCGAAAAACTGGGGCAAGATTGGCAAATTCCCGTCCACACTCAGATCCGCGTGTCTCATGATGTTGCTCCAGCGATTCTGGAAACCATTAACGAGCGTCACATTAATTTGCTGCTGATGGGCTGGAAAGGCACCAGCATCACGCCCGGTCGAGTTTTTGGCGATGTGGTAGACACGATCATCCGGCAGGCTCCCTGCGAGGTGGTGCTGGTGAAAATGGGCGAAGAGACTCCAGGTGTAGAAGAGCCGAGAAGCAGAGGCATCAGGGCGCATATCGCTGCCAATTCTCCCCGGCCGCCCCGCATCCTGGCACCCCGGCATCGCATCGGCACCCACTCACCCACCGTGTCCCTCTGCTTCAATCGCTGGCTGGTTCCGATTGCTGGTGGTCCCAACGCCCAGCAAGCTTTGCAACTCCTACCCGCTTTGATGTGTCTGAGTAAGACACCCGCCATTGAGCTAGCCCAAGTTTTCCATCCTTCCACCCTCTTGCCGGACACCGCCATGTTAGAAAAATCAGCCTTGTTCCTCAGCCGCCAACTGAGTGCAAGCGTGACGGCGATTCCCCTTCGTTCCAGTTCTGTCTCGGATGCCGTGATCGATCTAGCGCAAGCTGACGCCTGCGATGTGGTGATATTGGGTGCTAGTCGGGAAGGGCTATTGCAGCAGGTGATGAAGGGAAATATCCCCGAAGCGATCGCGCGTGGCGTGAAAAGCACCGTGATTTTGGTAAGAAGCGCCCAGTAAAAAATTAAACAGAAGAATTATTCATTTCTGGTTAATTTCTGATTTTGACTTGCCCCTCACGGATTTGCACCACAGGTCGATTCGCCATCCGCAATAAGCGTTCGTCGTGCGTTGTCACCATCACAGTCGCACCGAAGGCGTTGAGTTTCTGGAGAATTCTCAGCACCGATGCCGAGTTATCCGCATCGAGATTTCCAGTGGGTTCATCTGCCAGTAACAGCGGCGGCGTTCCGACAATGGCGCGAGCAAGACTGACGCGCTGTTGCTCTCCACCAGAGAGTTCTTCAGGAAAACAATCCGCTTTATGCTGCAACCCGACTAATTTCAGCGTTGGAGGAAGGCGGCGCTCAATTTCCTTGCGCGTGAAGCCTTGCGCCCACAGTACAAAAGCAATATTTTCCGTTACTGTCCGGCGGGGGATGAGTTTGTAGTCTTGAAAAACAACGCCGATGCGCCGCCGCAGCAAAGACAGGCGATGACCCCGCAACTGCGCCACGTTGCAGTTATCGACCATGACCTCGCCATCCGTGGGGCGTTCTTCCCCATACAACAGCTTTAAGAGTGTTGATTTACCAGAACCAGAAGGCCCGGTAACAAACAAGAAATCCCCTCGCTTAACTTCCAAATTCACATCCAATAACCCACGGCTGCCATTGGAATAAATTTTTGTCACTTCCCGCAATTTCACCATGACTGCTGAGGAGGCTGAGTAATTGGCGTCCCGTGCGTCACTCCGGCGATCTTTGCCAATGCTGGGATGAGCAGAAGCTGTGGTCATATAAAAGTTATCAGTGCGTAATGCTAAGGGCTAATAGCTAATCGCTCATCGTTCATGGCAACTTCAATGAACAATTAACAATTCAAAACTCATAACTTTTTACCACAGCTCGCAAGGCAAATTGCGGTAAAGCCATCATTCTTCGCCAGCGCCAGGGTTCTTGATACAAGCGATAAAGCCATTCCAGATGATTATCCCGCAACCAAGCGGGTGCCCTGGATTTAATTCCAGCCCAAATATCAAAGCTACCGCCGACACCAATCCAAATCGATTCGGGACACAGGTGTCGGTTTTGGGCAATCCATAATTCCTGACGGGGAACGCCTAAACCCACGAATATCAGACGGGGTTGGAGAGTTTGCAGGGTTGTCTTAAATTCTGGTTCTGCTTCGGGTAAGAGGTAGCCGTGTTGACTCCCAGCGATCGCAATTCCCGGCACTCGTTCCTCCCAAACCGCAGCTGCTGCTTGCGCGACTCCCGGTGCCCCACCATAGAAAAAAATCGGGCAAAGCTTCCCCATTTGCCCAGCTTCCTGTAAAAGTGACTCTGCCAACTCAATTCCCGGACAGCGTCTCAGGCGTCTACCCTTTAGCCGCAAATAAAGGACAACCCCAGCTCCATCCGGAATCACCAGTTCAGCCTGCTGGATGATCCCCGCAAGGCTGGGGTTGTCTTCTGCCTGAATCGCCATTTCCGCATTTAGCGTAACGACATGACCGCCTACCTTCTCATGTAGGCGCGAGATTAGCCACTTAGAATAGTCTTCTAACAGATGAACGGGCACTCCCAGGACGGGAAAATGTTCGGGTTTCTCCAATAGCATCGAATTTTGGTAAGGCTTTACACCAGCCATAGCAGCTCTGTCGTTTCAAGACTATGAACGCTAACTTATTCGCTGTATTGTAGAGTATTCCCGAACTTTGGTACAGAATCGGGAAACAGAATTTTTTTATATTTGCAGATCGTATTTTCTCTTCAGATAGCTCTCTTAAGAGAGCCATCTGCGTATAACTCCAGCGGCACCAGTTCAGTTTTTCCGTTTACATTAACCTTTGAGTAGACGATTCTCACAAAGGGAGCTTTATTTTGGTTGTAGCGATAAGACATATTAAACCTCCACGCGAACCTAGATTTTTAAAATTTTTAAGTTGATTTTATTTCAATGTCTTCTCTTTAGACTTACTTCTCTTCTACACTAAGTCGCTTGAAAGTTCTAGAAGAGAATAGTAAGCTTGCTAATAACCACTTTGTAAAAGATCGGACTGTGCAGAACTAGATTTGTATCGTCTAAAGCCATCTATATTAAGGGTAAATCTACAGAAATTTTCTGTCATTAACCCTTGGGCTTAAGTCTGTAGATACACAGAAACCGCATTACTTTAAGTGAATACTTCTTGAGATAGAGATCGGTGAAAAGGGAAGTAATCTCTGTTCTCCCATGCTCATGTCAATAACTTCTGCCCAGTCGTCGCGTACCAAGCGTTGAGAAAGCCGCCGAATCATCGTAGCATCGGCGACGCCATCAATCTCTAGCACATCCAAATGCTCAGGATATAACCAACTCCAAAAAACGATTCCCAGGCTTTACTTTAACGATGCTAGCCAGTAAAAGAACCAGATTCCGATAAGGTTGGCAGCGAGATCGGACAAGGTGGAGGAACGAAGCCGTGAGAGAGCTTGCAGACTCTCATCAAATAAGGCAAAGAGACTAATCAGAATCGGTGCTAGTGGCAGGCTTATGGAACGAGACCAAATATTAATCATCCGGTTTCCTAAAGCTTTCTGACCTAAGTAACTGGCAAAACCTAATAAAATGAAATGCCCAATTGTGTCATAAAAAGGAATGGCGGAAATTTTGACAGGGACAATTCCCCAATAAGCCAAAACAAAAATTGTCAATAAAATCAGGAAATAAAGAATAAAAGCCAGAATCCAGCGCCAGTTTGATTTCATTCCCATTGCTCTCTGAGGCGCGTGTCACCTCTCAGCGTAAGTTTAGAAAATCTGTTTGCTTTCAATTAAAATAATTTCAATAAATTTAACTGGTTATATTTAATAACAAATTACACAACTATACTGCGATTTGTTTATGAAATTAAAGGGAATTCTTCTTAAAATACGTCCATTAAAACAGATTTTTTAGGGTGGTAGGCGGTCAAGCAGAGACACGATTAATCGTGTCTCTACAACCCATCCATTTTGGCTGACAAATTTGGTTGACAAGCTAGTGCATTAAACAGCGTTAAGCGTGGCGGTTGACTTCTTGTTGGAGCCACGGATCGACCGGCTGTCCATCTTTGCGGCGCAACTCAATATCAATAGCGATCGCTTCTTTGGCTCCCGGCGGCGCGGGTTGCTGATGGAAGAGAATATCATATTCGGCTGGATCGTGATTGCGCTCTCGCAGCCAATCCTGCACCTTCACTGGGGCGAAGATAGATTGCCCGTCTTGGAACATCCGGGTAATCTGCATCTGTAGCGTGTAAGGATTTAAGCGACCCATAAAGTTTTGCCTTTCTAAACAGCGATATCTATAAACTTCTAGATCACACTAGCAGTTTTTCTGTTTTTCTGCCGATGAGTAGATAAGTCATCATTTCTCCCTTTCCTTTCACCTGGATTGCACCCCGCTCTTCCCATTGATATTTGTCCTGTAAAAGCTGGTAAGTGGCGGCGGTAACTTGAATAGAACCAGTTACTCCGTGGGATTCCATGCGACTTGCAGTATTAACCGTATCTCCCCATAAATCATAGATAAACTTTTTCAAACCAATGACTCCAGCAACAACCGGGCCAGTGTTAATGCCAATTCGGATGTTGAACTCTTCGCCATTCACTGCATTGAATCGGTCAATTGCCTTTTGCATATCTAACGCCATTTCGGCAATAGCTTCTGCATGATCCGGGCGAAGGATGGGTAAACCGCCAACCACCATATAGGCGTCCCCAATTGTCTTGATTTTTTCCAACCCATGTTGTTCAGCGAGTTGGTCAAAAGCTGAGAATATTTGATTGAGCAAGTTAACCAGTTCTACAGGGGATGTATGAGCAGCCAGTTGAGTAAAACCAACGATATCTGCAAATAGAACTGTGACTTCGGCAAAGTTATCAGCAATGATAGTATGTTGTTCTTTTTGTAAACGCTCAGCGATCGCTTGGGGCAAAATGTTGTGTAGCAGCCTCTCCGCCTTCTTCTGCTCCGCTTTTAGTTCTTTTAAAGATGACTCTAAAGTTTCTAACATCCAGTTAATTGTCCGAGCCAGGAGCGACAATTCATCTCTGCCAGCAATTAAGACGCGCATTGACAGATCGCCTTTAGTACCAATGCTCCGAACCTCCGTACTGAGATAAGCTAGCCGAGACAGAAGCAATTTTTCTAACAGAAATAAAGTTGCCCCCGTAAACGCGATCCCCACGACCAAAGTAGATATACCCAGCGACACTACCAGATAAGTCAGAAGAAGTTGGCTTTGTTGATAAAATTCTTTGGGCATATCAACTCGCACCAGCATTACGGGTTTGCCGTCAATGTCCCGCAGTAGGGTATATCCCACCATCCCGCTATTGCTGAGCGATCGCACCAAAATCGAAGAAGAACTATCGGACATTTTTGACAAAGCCGGACGCACCGATTTGAAGTCGTCAGGTAGTTGCGGATCGTTTGCCAAGTACGCAGTGATAGGTAAATGGGTCAACTCGCTCAAAGCCTTGACTTTTTCAGTATTCAGGTAACGCCCCAAGATCAGCGTTCCCCGGCTAGGCCCTTCACCCTGGCTATTGAGAATTGGCCCTACGGTGATCGCCATTGGCCCTTGGGGCAACAGAACGATGCCAACATAGTGGTCAAGTCGTTCAGAGTTCTTTAGCAGGCTTGTGTTAGCCGCTAAATATGCCTGGATTTCCTTCGGAGTGGGGATTGCTTTGCGCTGCTTCAGGTTGAAGCTTTGACTAAAAACCAGCTGACCAGAGGAATTGATAAATAGGATTAAGTCGGATCTGAGCGATCGCAAGGAAATATCATTCAGATTGCGATCGATATAGCGGCGGTTGCCATCCTTGATGAAGTTATAGGTGTCATCCCACATCGCCCATTGGTCGTTTAGAACGCTGAACTCACTCAGGTAGTTAGAGAAGGCATCCTGAACTCGTTGAACGTTCCGGTAAGCCTCCCGTTCGTACAATTTGGCGAAGCCTCTCAGCAGGATGGTTGACGAGGTGACATACAAAACCCCTATCAAACTTACGACGGTAACGCCAATCGTCAGCAGTGTTTTCTCTCGTAGTTTCATGCCCCTGAATGAGCGGTCAGCGATGCAGGTACTGACACGCTACACCTAAAGTACCCAAAATCTGAGCAAGTATTTAAGTATTAAAGATTAAGAGTGCGTTTAAGACTCGCCCAAGGCTGATTGCAACTGGGTGCGTGCTGTTTAGAGGGCTTTGTTTAGCTTGCTGCGATCGCGATTTCCATCTAGTAATAGATTGGGTCGTCCGCTGTCGAAGGCTACATATATACTAAAGTTGAGATTTAAAAATCTCCTGCAAGCACGAATAGATTTTGGAGTCCAACCGATATTTCTCAATCATCTAACTCTGCCAAGAATTCTAATACTAAACCAAATCTTACAATTCCCTGCTTGTATTCATCCCGTACTTCTGCAATTTGTTCTACTAATTGATGGCAACTTTAAATTAGGCGTTTATGAAGAATATTTAGAAGCATTTCCTGGTCTTCTAAAGATAAAGCTTCAACTGCTGCAATTGCTTGTTGAAATGCAGATGGCTGTGTTGCTTCAGTCATAAATTAAAAACTGTTCGTAATAATTTCAAAAATAAAATCATAGGAAGCGATCGCATCCCTTTCAATTAAAGACGCGATCGCTTCCTTCTATTCGCCTAAACCAGACTTTAACTGAGTTCTAGCGCTTTCTAAGGCTTCTTTCAGCTTGCTGGGATCGCGTCCGCCTGCTTGCGCCAGGTTGGGGCGTCCGCCGCCGCCGCCACCGCAAATTTTAGCGATCGCGCCAATGAATTTCCCAGCCTGCAATCCTTTCTTATTGACTTCCGGGCTGAAATGTGCTACTAAACTTACTTTATCTGCTTCGGGAATTGATGCCAAGAATACAGCACCATTACCTAATTTTTGCAGTAATCTTTCAGCCGCATTTTTGAGGGATTCGGCGTCAACATCACCCAATTCGGCAACTAAAATTTTGAACTCGCCGACTGTTTCAGCAGTGCTGAGTAATTGGTCGGATTTCGCAAAAGCGAGTTCTGCCTTTAATGCTTCTAGCTGCTTTTGGGATGCTTTTAATTCGTTCTGGATGTTAGTAATTCTGTCGGGAAGTTCTTCGGGTTTGACTTTAAAGCGATCGCTCAAATCCTTAACCACTTTCTCCCTTACATTCAAGTATTCCAGAACCGCTGGCCCTGCCACTGCTTCAATCCGGCGCACTCCAGAGGCAACACCCGCCTCGGAGACTATCTTAAATAGCCCAATTTCAGCAGTATTGTGAACGTGAGTTCCGCCGCACAATTCCATCGAAACGCCAGGGACATCCAGTACCCGCACTTCATCGCCGTATTTTTCGCCAAACATCGCGATCGCGCCTTTCGCTTTGGCTTCCGCGATTGGCAGGATTTCGGTTTCGGCGGGATGTGCTTCCGCGATCCAAGTATTGATTTGCTCTTCGATTTGTTGTACTTGTTCGGATGTCACGGGACGAGGACAGTTGAAGTCAAATCGCAGCCGATCGAAGGCGACCAAAGAACCCGCCTGAGTAATCGATTCATCGACAAATTTCCTCAATGCCGCTTGCAGCAGGTGCGTTGCGGTATGATGCGCTTGCACGCGACGGCGACAAGACAAGTCAATTTGGGCAGTTACAGCATCTTCTACCCGCAGCGTACCGCGTTCGATGCGACCGAAATGGACGAAGAAATCGGATTCTTTCTTAACGTCTTCAACTCGTACCAAAACGGAATCGCCGGAGATATAACCGCGATCGCCAATTTGTCCGCCCGATTCTGCGTAGAATGGCGTCTTATTCAGGACAATCTGCACTTGTGTTCCCGCTTCCGCCGCTTCGACAGATTTGCCTTCTACAAGAATCACTTCTACTTGCGATTGGCTGGAAGGTTGGGTATAACCCAGAAACTCGGTGCTGTGAATGTGTTCGGCTAGCTTATCTAGGGAACCTTGTAGGGTGAGATCGATGGTTTCGTGGGCGGATTGCGATCGCGTTTGCTGT
Source organism: Trichocoleus sp. DQ-A3 (assembly GCF_039961975.1). NCBI lineage: Bacteria > Bacillati > Cyanobacteriota > Cyanophyceae > Leptolyngbyales > Trichocoleusaceae > Trichocoleus > Trichocoleus sp. DQ-A3. Next base: position 140,861 of record NZ_JAMPKC010000012.1, read on the forward strand.
TCCTCCATCGCCGCATTGAAGCCTGACTCGTCTACGGTGAGTCCTTCTTCCTCTGCAACTTCCTGAGTGAGTTCTACAGGGAAGCCGTAGGTGTCATAGAGAGTAAAGGCGTCTCGTCCGCCAATTTGAGTTTTGCCTTCCTGTTTCACCCGCTGGATAATTTCATCCAACAGTTTCTCACCTCGTTCCAGTGTCTTGAGGAAGCGAGATTCTTCCCGTTGCAGTTCCGCTTTGATTTGTGCTTCTCGCACCCGGACGATCGGATAAGCGGATTCGGAAAGCGCGATCGCAGTTTCCGCTACTTGCGGCGTAAATTCCTCTTGAATGCCAATCAGTCGTCCGTGACGCACCACGCGCCGAATCAAGCGCCGCAGCACATACCCCCGCCCAATATTCGATGCGCGAATTTCATCGGCAATCATGTGGACGACGGAACGGACGTGATCCCCAATGACCTTCAGGGAAACTTTCGTCTTTTCGTCGCTGCTGGCGTAATCAATTCCGGCGATTTCAGATGCAGTTTTGACGATCGGGAAAATCAGGTCAGTTTCGTAATTGTTGGGAACCTGCTGGAGGATTTGCGCCATCCGTTCTAGTCCCATCCCCGTGTCGATGTTCTTATTTTGCAGCGGCGTTAGGTTGCCTTCTGCATCCCGGTTGTATTGCATGAACACCAGGTTGTAGAACTCGATGAACCGGGTGTCATCTTCTAAATCAATCTTGTCATCACCGCGTTCTGGGTAGAAATCATAGTAAATTTCCGAACAAGGGCCACAAGGACCTGTGGGACCAGATACCCAGAAGTTATCCGCTTCTCCCATGCGTTGGATTCTGGCTTCGGGAACGCCAATTTTATCCCGCCAAATCGTATAAGCTTCCTCATCTTCCCTGAAGACACTAACGACAAGGCGTCCTGGGGGTAAACCAAAAACTTGTGTTGACAGTTCCCAACCCCAAGCGATCGCTTGTTCTTTGAAATAATCCCCAAAGCTGAAATTACCCAACATCTCAAAAAACGTGTGATGTCGGGCAGTCCGTCCGACATTCTCAATATCGTTGGTGCGGATACATTTTTGAGAAGTCGTGGCACGCTTGAACTCAGGCGATCGCTGTCCTAAAAATATCGGCTTAAAAGGCAGCATCCCGGCGATCGTTAGCAGTACGGTGGGATCTTCTGGCACTAAGGAAGCACTCGGCAAAACTTGATGTCCTCGCTGGGCATAGAAGTCGAGGAATTTTTGCCGAATTTCGCTACCGCTAAGGAACTGGGAGGAAGAAGACATGGGAATTTACAAGGGCTTGGTATCGGTCAACTTTATCTATTTTTACATTTGTTTATGCCTTGTTGTAGCCCTTCTCGTTCAGGCATTGCAAGGCAGGGGAATTGTTTCTCTTTACTAACGCTTATTTGCTGTATTTAAAGACTTGTCAAGTTTGGTAAAATCGGGGATTTTGTCTGGAAATGGGGTGCTAATTTAATAGTGGACACCAGGAAGTTTAGAAAAACAAGGAGGCAAATGAAAAACGGAATGGGAAACATAGACGCGGTGTCCCCGGTCTGTTACCCAAGAGCAGCAAGAACCAACCAAGCATAGACTGTAGTGGTAAAAAGCACTGAAGGGGCAAAAAGCCAAGCTGGTGCAAAGCCAAACTAAGGTCTGGGAAGACTGGACTATGCTGGAATACTAAAGATCAAGGTGAAGCTGCCAAACTTATCCACCCTAGTTGTTGAAGTTCATTTTTTGAGAAAACCAATCCTTTCGATCTAACGGGCTTAGTCGCACTCGACTAAGCCCAAAAATGTTTTTAGGGGACTTTTTATCGAGGATGCGAACTGACAAGTCAGCGCTAGGCTAAGGCGATCGCGCCCGAATGCGAAATCTGCATTATCGCTCAGCAGGCTGATTTATCCAGCACTGTGACAACGGTAAAATAAAGGCTTCTCGAATCGCATCCTTGCAAACTTAATTGACTTGAATTGAATTTATGGCACTCCAACTAAAAGTTCCCACTATCGCCTGTAATGGCTGTGCAGAAACAATTACCGACACGATCCATACGATGGAACCCGACGCCAAGGTGGACGTGGATGTAAAAGCCAAGACGGTGACAGTGGAAGCTCAAGCTTCTGAAGAAACAATCAAACAAGCGATCGTGGCGGCAGGTCACACGATTGAAGGTTATCAATAACCATACTCTGCATTATTAGGGTTAATTTTGAGCCAGTTGGGTAATCACCTAACTGGCTTTTGTCTGGTTACTGACTTCGTAGTGAATCAACAGACGAGAGATGAATCGGCTGCAAAAAGGCGCGATCGCGTAGCGTCTCCAAAGGAGAATCGCTCTGTTCTTGACAAATGGGGATGCGATCGCGCGCTTTACGCTTCCATTATCAAGAGTGGTAACAAATACCAATTATCTGCCAGCATAAAGAAGAATCTGCTCGCAGGTTGTTCAAGCATTTGGGTAGTGTGGCAGTTTTATGAAGATTTTGTAAAATTCTCTACCGCCAACGGAATACCCATCTCTAATACTTGTAGCAAACTGAGAATGTAACAGAGTGTGTCGGTGCCAACGATCGGGTTAGAGTTTGGTAGTGCTACCCGGTTCAATGGCATAGCAGCCAGAAGCCTCGTATAGCGGCATCCGCTAGAGCGATCGCTTCTTCGCCCCACAATCTACACGCTCATCCAGTCTAGGGTCATCTATCCATTCGTCTCCTTCGTTGCTCCATAAAAACTCTAGTGGTAGAAATTCTCACGTTTCGTCAACAGGGAAAGAGCCTTGATTCTTCCGGAATACCTACGCTAATGGATGCTTTTGTTCTAGTTGTTGGAACTGATGCATTTCTGGCAACATTTTTGACGCGAATCGCTGCTTTAGTAGGTGGCGCAGTTGAAGCTGCCTCCCAGCTAGATGAAGTCATGCCGCTGCTGGAAAAGAAACTGCCCCATATTTTAATTTTGCAGGCAAGTCTGGAGGGCAGTTTGGAATTCTGTTATCAGCTCAAACAACACAACCAATTAGCGGGGATTTACTGCATCTTGATAGAAGACCGACCGGAACTTGCCCGCGAACAAACACTGTCCGATCGACACCGGAAGTGGGCACTCATAGCAGAAGCTTTAGAAAAAGGAGCAGATGCTTACTTGCAAATTCCCCCAGTCAGAAGAAGGAGTGCTGCCCTTGTACAAGAGGAGATCGGGTTGCAAGACCGCTTACTGGCAGCGCAAATTCAGATGGGATTACGCAAGGTGCAAAACTATCGCCAATTGATGCGAACCAATGATTTATTGTCAACAATGGCGCTATCTGACCCGCTGACGGAACTGAATAATCGTCGCGCCTTGGAATGGGAATTGCCCCGACAGATTCAAAATGCTCGGACTCGCTCAATTCCGCTGAGTTTAGTAATGTTGGATGTGGACTTTTTCAAGTCTATTAATGACACCTACGGACATCTGATCGGCGATCGCGTCCTGCAACTACTCTCCGCGCGTCTGCAACACAACCTGCGATTTCAAGACACTCTCTTCCGCTACGGAGGTGAGGAATTTGTTGTAATTCTCAGCCACACAGATGTTCAAGAGGCTCCAGTGGTAGCCCACCGTCTGTGTCGCCTGATCTGCGAACAACCCTTCAGAATTAATCCCACCCTGTCACTCACAATTACGATCAGTTTGGGGACAGGCACCCTGAATGCGACGGACGATATTAAAGGAGTAAACTTGCTACAACGTGCTGACCAAAACCTTCTGCAAGCCAAAGCTGATGGTCGCAATCGAGTTGTTAGTGAATAATTGCAAATTGCGGAAGAGGTAGAAATTCTCCCCTCAATTTTTACCTCTTAAAAACAACGAGAAGTGTATTGGAAATTACTACTTGTTTGAGCTAAAAAGAGTATAGTTAAATAATAGAAATCTGCCTAAAATTTTTATTGCAGCTTAGTTCTTCCTTATCAAAGTTAATATATCAAAAATAGTAGGTGAAGTCTAGGATACAGAGGCAAAAACTTCCCATTAATTCTATAAATTGGTAATTGATTAATGACTACTAATTAGGAACGACTAACTTCTAAAAGTATGTTGCTGAAGCACCTGATAACACTCCTCAACTGAAGCACGTTGTTCCATCTTCGCCACCAGGGCTTCGTAGGCGGGATAGTTCTCCTCAATCAGGGTACGTGCTTGCAGCGCACTGGCACGCTCTTTCTGCTGAGCGCCGCTTTCTTGCCGTCCTAACTGTGTCAGCGCCTCTCTAATTTTTTGCCGGTCTTCTGCGCCTCCCTCGGCGCTACCGTATGCCAAAATCTCGGCGGCGATGCCTGCCATCCAGACGGTGCAGAATCGATCCAGGATGACTTGCATCTCCCAAGGGGTTGTCATTTCTTGCTGCAATTTTTGGGTATCAAATATCACCCCACCTTGCCCAGGATTTCCTTGTCTAACGGTTTCCCAGGCGCTAAGCGTGTAGCCGGTGATGGGAATTTCAAGTAAGTAGGCGACGAGAAAATGACCGGCTTCATGCCGCAATACGCGATCGCGGTATTTGGAGTCAGCACCTGCAAACAACTCCAAAAGGATTGCGATCCCTTTGCCTTGGAAGCTGAGGGTGTCTAGGGTTGCCAGCCCCAGAATGCTAATCGTTGCGAGCGCGGGAATTGTCGGTGATATGTTCAACATTGGCCCTAACAAGCTAGAAAGCGTCATTGCAAAGACGCCAATGGCAATTAGATTTAGGGCAGTTTGTTGCATGATATTGAGGTCTAAGGTAGATGAATTAAAAATTAAAACTGGTGTTTTAAATTTTGCATTTTTAATTTTTAATTACTGGCTAGGGTGAAGTATTGGGGTTGGGATTGATCGGCGACACGACAGAGCGATCGCCCGATGGCTGCGCCCCACTTCCGAATTGTTTGGCTTTATAAAATGTTTCCAGACTATCGCGATCGCCCACATAGCGCCAGTGCCACGGTTCATAACTAACGCCTTGGGGATTGTTGCGGGGAAACGATATCTCAAAGCTATAGTAAGGGGCGTTCTTCTGAAGCCACTTAAAAGCCGCAGTCTTCTCAAAGTTAGGACTGAGATTCGTTGCGGGGACTCTTCCATCACCCACGTCTATCGCGTACCCAGTATGATGTTCGCTGTGACCGGGAGGCGCACTCACTTTTGCCCGTTCGGCGGCTGACTGTCCGCGCTGCGCCTTAGTGTCAAAATATAAATGCTGCTGCTCGCTAATCGAGCGAAATCCTGAAATTGGCACGATGATAATCCCGGAAGCTCGCGCCGCTGCTACCATCGCGTTATATTGTCTGGCGGCAGCTTTACGCATTTTCAAGCGACCATCCGCTGTAATCGCCTCAAGTTCGGACTGGGGTGCCTCTTGATAGGGAAAGTGTCCAAACAGGGTATTGGCTGCTGGTGTAGCGGAAGGCGTTTGAATGCCTGGAATCTGATTTTGGACAGGCGTTGATGCATCCGATTCGGATACAGGACGGGGGACTAAGATACCGATAATCAGCGCGATCGCTCCCAATCCCAACAAACCCGCTAACAGGAGAATCGGCTGCCACTTTCGGTGGTGTCGGCTGAGGTGCGGCGTATCCCGCAACGCCTCCGGAATATCGTCTATCGGCAGTGCCGACTTGGGTGGTTTTTCAGGCATACCCGCGTTTTCCAAAAGAGCCACTCCTGTTGTTTTTGTGGTTAGTTATCAATTCTTAGATATCCAACAACGGCACTGAGACTCAACACCTAACTTTACAAGTATTTTAGACTGAGCGAATATCAACAGCCGCCGTGTATTCCCAGATGCCTCGTCATCAACCCTGATGCTTAACATGAATAGAGGCTGACATATCGTACAGGTGTCAGTCTAAACCTTCTGCTGACAACCCATGAGACGATGCCTAATATAGGAATTCAACTGCTGGAACTCTATTTCCGGCTAGGTGGTGGCATTTTGCTGGGATGGGTTTTGGGTCGCCAACTGCCCAAAGTAGTTCCCACCTATTTAGGGAAGTTTCTCTTTTGGATTGGAGTCCCGCTTGGCATTGTGGCGTTTCTGCGTCACGCTGACTTATCTGGGCCAATTTGGATTGCACCCGTCGCCGCTTGGGTGGCAATTTTGGTGGGAGCCGGATTAGCCTGGTTTTGGATGGGAAGACAAGCCTCGCAATTCCCTAAAAAAGCTTGGAGTAAATCCACTCAAGGAAGTTTTCTATTAGCCTCAATGGTCGGGAACACCGGCTACTTGGGTTATCCCGTCACCCTCGCTCTCGTCGGGCAGCAGTACTTTGGGTGGGCGCTATTTTATGACCTGATGGGCACCACGCTGGGAGCCTACGGCTTGGGCGTTGTCTTGGCGGCTCGTTTTGGGGTTGGGGCAGCGAAGGGCGTCTTCCCGTCCCTACAGGCAGTGCTGATCAATCCAGCGCTGTGGAGTTTTGGCTTTGGACTGGGTTTTCGCAACTTCCCACTGCCCGAACCCGCTGAACAATTGCTGCAAATTATTGCTTGGAGTGGAGTGGCGCTGGCTTTGGTGCTAATCGGTATGCGCCTCAGCCAGCTTTCTTCCTGGGGTAGCCTCCCTTCGGCATCTGTGAGCTTGGGGATTAAAATGCTGCTCGTTCCGCTGGTGCTGGGTGGGGGGATTGGGCTGCTGGGTGTAAGTGGCCCTCCCCATCTGGTCATTGTTTTACAAATGGCAATGCCTCCAGCGTTTGCCACCCTCATTTTGGCGGAAACCTACAATCTCGACCGAAATTTAACCGTGACGGCGCTGGTTGTCGGGACGATAGGACTCTTGTTGACTCTGCCGGTTTGGTTGGTGTTATTTGGTGGCTGAGACAGCAGCATAGCGTTGGGCCAACTCTGACGGATCGACCTGTTCGTATTTTTCAAAGGGTTGGTGAATCCAGGGGTTTTCTGGGAGATAGTCCACATAGTAGTCAGGCGCGATAATAGAGCAAGCTTTGTACCAGATGACAGCAGTACAAATCTGCTCGACATCAGCAGCATAATGATGTTTCAGCCAAGGGATGGCTTCCCGGAGGGTGATGCCAGAATCCACTAAGTCATCCACCAGGAGAATGCGGCTACCCAGATGCGGGGAAGTCATCGTGAGGTCGCGGGCGAAGGCAAGCGAACCTCGAAAGCGATCGCCTGTGCCGCCGTAAGAAGTGGCAGCTAAAATTGCCAACGGTTTGTGATAAATTCGCGATAAAATATCACCCACCCGTAGACCGCCCCTGGCAAGGCAGACAATCTGGTTAAACTCCCAGCCGGATTGATATATGATTGCCGCCAACTGTTCGATTTTTTGGTGGTACTCTGACCATGACACGTAAAGCTCTGGCATAACAGGCACAATTGAACAGGTTTAGAGAACAGTACAAATGCTATAGAACAAATGCTATAAAATTCCCGCTCTTGGGAGACAGATGCGATACTTTTTTGAAATTTTCAATCCCCCTGCCATCAGCCAACTGCCATGAGTGATTCCTCTTCTGAGCATTCCCCCGCGACACCCGACAGCGAAAAGCTAAAGTTAAGTACGAAACTGGCTTATGGTGCCGGTGATGTAGGTGCTGCGATCACCGCAAATATTGGGGTGTTTTATACCGCCTATTTTCTGACCGATGTCGCCGGAATCGCCGCTGGACTAGCGACTTGGATTCTCCTGATTGGCAAGGTTTGGGATGCGGTGAACGATCCGGTTGTCGGGGTGCTTAGCGACAGAACAAACTCGCCACGCTGGGGGCGTCGGCTTCCCTGGATGTTATATGGGGCGATTCCGTTTGGAATCACGTTCTTTTTGCAGTGGCTAGTTCCTCGATTTAGCGCCAATGACTCTGCAAATCAATGGGGATTGTTCTGGTATTACATTGTCATTTCGATTTTGTTTAATTCGTTTTACACCGCTGTTAATTTACCCTACACTGCCCTAACTCCAGAACTGACTCAGGACTACAACGAACGCACGAATCTCAACAGCTATCGGTTTGCTTTCTCCATTGGGGGAAGTATCGTATCTGTGATTGTGTTCGGAATCATCGCCGCTTTGATTCCTAATGACCGCATCCAGCAATATTTGGTGATGGGCGTCGTTTGTGCAATCTTGTCGGTCTTACCGATTTATTGGTGTATTTGGGGGACACGCGATCGCATTTTGGCAAGGGCGGCACAAAATCCCACCTTTGAGCAACCTGTTTCCCTCCCAATTTTGCAACAAGTGCGGATTGTTTTGAGCAATCGCCCCTTTTTATATGTTGTTGGAATTTATCTATGTTCCTGGTTAGCTGTCCAGGTCACAGCAGCTATCATTCCTTATTTTGTTCTCAGTTGGATGCGCTTAAGCGATGCAGTCGTTGCCCAAGTCATTCTAGCGGTGCAGGGAACAGCATTGTTGATGCTCTTTATCTGGAGTAAGCTTAGCCAGCGATACGGTAAAAAAGCCGTCTATTTTATGGGAATGAGCGTGTGGATTATTGCCCAGGCGGGATTGTTTTTCTTACAGCCCGGTCAAATTGCTTTCATGTACGTGTTAGGAGTGATGGCAGGTTTTGGCGTTTCTACAGCTTATTTGATCCCGTGGTCGATGCTGCCAGATGTGATTGAATTAGATGAACTAAAAACCGGACAGCGGCGGGAAGGGATTTTTTACAGCTTCATGGTGTTCCTACAAAAAGTCAGTTTAGCTGTTGCCGTGGCTTTAGTCTTGAAAAGCCTGGAGTGGAATCAATACATTCGGTCTACCCCAGAGAACTTAGCCCCGATTCAACCGGATTCTGCACTTTTAGCGATTCGCATCGCCATCGGACCTCTACCAACAATTGCCTTAATTTGTGGATTAATCCTGGCATACTTTTATCCTCTGACTCGTGAGGTTCATGCCGATATCTTACTGAAACTGAAAGAACGGAAATTAAAGGCTCAATAGCTCTTATCAATGAACTTTTCGGTTTGAATGGGTGGGTTAGAAATTCACCCATTCAAAAAAGTTTTTTTTTGAATATTATGGACTTTATTGATTTTTTTTGGTAAGCTGAAGTTGATAAGGAAGAACTGACTAGTAATATTTTTTTGAGATATATTTTCATTATTTAAGAATACCTTTTCAACGCATAGCTAGTAGTTGTTTGCAATACATTCTTCAAAAATTTTTTTTTAAAGTTTTGAATCATTGCATAGAATACCAGCATCATTCATTTAGCTAATCGCTAATTTAAGCATAAGAATCGCTACAACACGTCCAAAATCAAGCCAATCAATAGACCTCCTGCATGAATAGGAGAGCGTGTGACAGTGGGCAATTGTTGCTAGGAAAAGCACGCTAGATTTTGATGAGAACGAATTCTAGAATCAGCGATGCAATACCGAGAGTTGGAGCATCTATCAAATCCTGAGT